>DAOUUW010000094.1 GCA_030667965.1 Deltaproteobacteria bacterium | reverse complement strand
GGTGATGAGGTCGTGAACGATGACATAAGCGACTATCAGCTTCGTGTGCGGGATAACGACAATGGTGGTGAAGGGGTGGAGCGCGAGGCTGATTTGTCAGGCGCTGCAAGCGCCACCCTGAGATTTAACTACCGGCGAAAGGATCTCGACTCCAGCGACGATTATGTCAAAATCGAGGTCTCGGCCAATGGCGCCGCCGGTCCCTGGACCGAAGTAGGGAGACTTGCCGGCCCGGACAACGACGATGTTTATCAGCATATCAGCTATGATATCAGCGCTTACATATCAAGCAATACCCGGATACGTTTCATTACCTCGCCGACTATGGGAGTCATGGATAATGTCTGGTTTGACAACGTCGAGATCAATTTCAGCCAGTAATGTTCAAAAGTTCAGGACCAAAAAAAATTGTGATTACCACTAATTTTCAGCCTCCTGAGTAAGTAACCGGCAAAGAATGAGGGTGGGAGCGGATTTATCCGCGAATTTTCTGGGTTGGCAAGCAAGCAGTTCCATCTCCTTGCCAGTCCTTTTCGCGGCTAAAGCCGCTCCTACAGCACTGCCCTGATGAATGGCTGAAGTTCGATGGTAATCACCAAAAAAATTGTAATTCCAACATCCTCATTATGATATAATAATTTTTATTGCCCCTTTGCCCCTTTGCCCCTTGATCCTTTGCACCTTTGAACCTTTGCACCTTTGAACCCCTATGTCTCAAAAAACATTTCATAAAAACAGCCAGCGTTACGGCCTGCTGATCGTGCTTGCCTCCCTGCTGGCGGCATTTCTGGTCATCTTTTTTGTCCTTGATCAGAAAAAAAAGGCAAGCAGTAAGGCTCTGGAGCGCCAGGGTTATCGTTTAGTGCGCCTCCTATCGCGCATAGAACCAGCAGGCACTTCCGGACCAGGTGCTATCTTGACTGAAGTCCGCCATGCCCTGGCCGGCGTTGAAAATGAGCCCTATTTTGCCTTTCTGGCAATCGTGAATGGCAACGGCACGGTATTGGCGCGCGTGGCAACGACTGGGGCAACCCTCCCCACCTTTACCCCTTCCCATGATCCATCGTTCTGGTTTTACGAACGGAGCGGCAGAAAAAACCCGGAAGGCGGAATCCTTCTTGAATTCGGCGCCCCCATTCTAAAAAACGGTGATCTTCTCGGCCATCTTGTCCTTGGTTTTTTGGAACCCAACTTAGATATTAGCAGCCAGTACAGAGAACTGCTTTCCGATATGTTTCTGCCCATCTTCTTGCTGGGCGTCCTTTTTTACTTGATGTTCAAACGAGAAACTCAGGTCATCACGAACTTGAGTGACCAGATAAGGACATTACACGATAGCGACAATCTCGCTTCCAATGTCTGCATCAAGGGTTCTGGAGACGTAAAGGAACTGGCGGATGACCTGCATAAACTGCTGGAGAAAAATATTTCCAAAATGCGGGAGATCGAGGACGAGCATGCCAGGGCAAGGGATTCCAACACGGTGATTCAGTATAAAAAATCCCGCCTGGAGGCCATTTTTGAAAAAATCCCGGACGGTATGGCCGTTCTGGATAATTCAGGCGATGTCACCTATGTCAACTCAAAATTTGTCGATCTCCTTGATCTGGATATGACCGACATCCTTGGCAGCCATTTTCGCCAGTGGAGTAATATGCCGGAATTAACGAATTTTTTTGCCCCTTACCAGGGGGGAAGAGAACGTCTGCAGCGGGCTGGTGAAATCTGTTTTTCTCCCGAGTCCCGACCGGACACGTCTATTATGGTTCTGGCCATTCCCCTGGCGCGCAGGGAAGAAAAGTCGGTTTCCGGAATACTGGTTATTGCCAGGGATGTGTCGGCTGAGATGCTGGCCCGGCGCGCCAGGGAGGAATTTCTCAGCCAGGTGTCCCATGAATTTAAAGCACCGTTGAATGTGATCAAGATTTATAATGAAATGCTCCTTGGCGAGGACGGCAAAAACGAAGCCTTCCGTATTGAGGCCATCAACACCATTGATGACGCGGTGGAGCGCTTGAACATGATGATCAAGAACCTGCTCTCTATTTCCCAGATTGAAATGGGCTCCATTGTCATGGAGCGCAGCAGGGTCAAATTGTCCGAGCTGCTCAGAGATATTTTTGACGTTGCCTCCCGAAGCGACAGGGCGGGCAACATCACATTCAACCTCGATCTCCCCAAACAGATGAGCCATGTGAATGTTGACAAGGAACTGCTGACTGTTGCCTTGAACAATCTGTTGACCAATGCCGTCAAATATAATCGGCCGGACGGCACCGTCAATCTCTCTGCCGAAGAAAACGCTGAACAGATTCTGATTCAGGTAAGCGATACCGGTATCGGCATTTCTGCCGAGGACAGCAAACATATTTTTGCAAAGTTTTACCGGTCCGAAAGTAATGAGGTCAGGGCAAGGGAGGGCCATGGCCTTGGACTCTCCCTTGCCGGGGCCATTGTCGAAATACATCAAGGCAGGCTTCTGGTGGAAAGCACTCCAGGTGAGGGCAGCATCTTTACCATTGCCCTGCGAAAATCAAACGGCTTAATCAGCGAACAGATATGAGCGCAAAACAGATCCTGCTTGTGGAAGATGATTCCAGTGTCGCCCGCATCCTGCAAATGACCATTGAACGTCAGGGCCACAGCGTGGAGTGGGCCGCCAATGGCCGGGATGCCCTTGAGGTGCTCGAAAGACTGTGGCCGGACGTGCTGATCACCGACATCAACATGCCCCACCTGAGCGGCCGGGATCTCTGTCTCCATATTCGTGAACACTACCCGGAGCGTTCCCTGAAGGTGGTTGTCATGACCTCCATGACCGAGCGCGAGGAAAGGGCCTGGGTGAAAGATTTTGATGATATTGTTTTTATGGAAAAGCCGCTGAGTCCGCGGCAGCTTCTTGCCCTGATTGAAGAAGAAAAAAGGTAACTGGAACAGTCAATGGCGGATTATCTGCTGAAAAAAATAGATTTTGCCTATTACAACCGGCTGCTGCACAGACTGAGTCCGGCCTGTGGGGCCATGGCCTTTACGGACGGCAGCGGTGAAATGTGCTGGTGCGGCGACAACGGTGAAGAGATGGCTTCACTTCTTGAAAAGGCGGGGCGGGAATATGGCTTTCCGGACAGCTTTCCCGCCGACAATAGCGGCTGTATCACAATCAACGGGCAGGCCTGCCTCTGGGTGCGCAGGGTAATGATGCAGGGTGAAGGCGTTATTGGCTGGCTGGTGATGCCGGCCGATCCGGAGGAGACTGACGGTCTTAAAGACATTGTGCCGGATTTCCTTGCTGAAATTGGTACCGGAATCGCCAGGGACTATGCCATGATCCATGATATTGACAGCATGGCTGAAGAAGTGTCGCTGAGGTATGAAGAGCTGCATCTCATCTACGGAATGCGTGATCTTATCAGAGACTATCGTCACGGCAACGAGATTTTCCGTCAAACTATCAAGATGTGCCTCACTGCCCTTAATATTGACATGGCCGTCTTTCTTTATCCGGAGAAGGGGATCCAGTTCCAGGAAAAAGATCCGCAGGTCCTTTTTCACGGCCAGGACCTGCTTCTGTCAAGAATGAGCAACGAGGTGTACCGTTTTGTTGCCAGCAGCAAGGAACCGCTGGTGATCAACAGAGATGATGACCCGCGCCGCGACTATCTGTGGACCAGTGTGCCGTATAAAATTCTGGCTGCGCCGATCATTGTCGATCGAAAGGTGGCTGCCATGCTCATCATGCTGAGAACGGCAGACAGGCCTGATTTCAGCAACAGCGACCGCAATATCTGCGAGGCCGTCTCCGAGCAGACGGCAATCATTCTTCTCAACCGGATCATGTATGGCGAGCTGGAGGCTTTTTCCCAGGAGATGGCCACCACCCTGATCGAGGCCATTGATGCCAAGGATCCTTATACGCGGGGCCATTCCGACCGGGTTAATATTTACGCCATGGCGATGGGCGCGGCCCTGAAGATGTCAGAAAAGGAATTGAAAAATCTGTACTGGGCTTCGATACTGCATGATCTGGGGAAAATCGGCGTGCCCGATCGTGTCCTGGGTAAGGAGGGAAGGCTGAATGATGATGAATATACCCTGATCAAAGTCCACTCCCGGCGCAGTTACGATATCATAAAGAATGTCGCTCTTTTAAAACCATGCCTGGGTGGTATTCTTCATCATCACGAAAGATATGACGGCCGGGGCTATCCCGACGAACTGACAGGGACAAACATTCCCCTCCACGCCCGCATTATAGCGGTGGCTGACACCTTTGACGCCATGACAAGCTCCCGGGCCTACAGGCCGGCGCGGACGGACAAAGAGGCCCTTGCCGAACTGCAGCAGGTCAGAGGTTCCCAACTCGACCCGGAAATGGTGGATTTATGGTTCAGTGTGTATGAGTCGCAATTTTCCAGCCGCGCGAAGTCTGAAACGGAGAAAGAAAACAATGACTGAGATCAGCCGGACATCCATAGGGGTGATGACCTACCTGACCCCCAGCGGCTCATTGGGTGAAGCAAAGGACCTGACGGCGCTGGAGAAGACGGTGGCGGAATGTCTTGAGGCCCATGAAATCAACCTGATCCTGGATCTGGCCGATGTTCCGTCTATAAACGGCATAACCCTGGAAGCCCTGCTCGATATTCAGGATAAACTGGCACGTCTCGGCGGCAGCTTGAAAATCGTCAACACCAATCAGCTGACCAGGGATATCTTTACGCTCACCGGCTTCGGTGAGCATGTGAGCTTTATGGATTAGAGGTAAAGGGGCAGATAGCGAGGCGGCGAGACATTCGAAGTGGCAAAGATGCAAGGGTTAATCCCTTTGTCCCTTTACCCCTCTGGACCTTTACCCCTTTGTTAAAAAAATGAGTACCATTTTTAAACCACAGAAAAAGCTTGGCGAGATTCTCCTGGAACGAAAGCTGGTGACCGAGGAGCAGCTCGCCGAGGTTTTCGCTCTCCAGAAAAAACTCGGCAGGCGGGTCGGGCAAATTCTTGTCGATAAGAGGATGGTGGCGGAAAAAGACCTGCAGCAGGCCCTGGCCGAGCAGGTCCATCTTCCCTATGTCTGGCTGCGTCCGGGAATTTATGATCCGGATGCCGTCTTTCTGCTCAATAAAGAGACAGCCTTTCGTCTGGAAATGCTGCCCATCATCAAGGTCCGTAACGATCTGTTTGTCGCCACCAGAGACCCCCAGGCCATTCCGGAATTTGATGAAATCGAAAGCCGAACAGGTCTGAAGGTCCGGCCGGTCCTCGCCTGCCGCGTGGATATTGTCAAGGCAATCAACGAGGCCTATTCCGAAATGGGCGGGATCTCCGACTTTGTCGGTGAACTTGAGAGCGACTTTGAGCTGCTGGATAGCCAAATTCCCGATGATTATACCGCCATTGACGAAATGGCCGAAGGCAGTCCCATCATCAATCTGGTTAACTCAGTCATCCAGCGTTCCGTCAAGGACAAGGCCAGCGACATCCATATCGAGCCATCCCGGACCAAATGTCGGGTGCGTTTCCGCATTGACGGTATTTTGTATGAGGTGATGGCTCCCAAGATCGAGATGCACGCGGCTATTGTTTCCCGTCTCAAGGTCATGGCCAGCCTTGATATCGCCGAAAGGCGTATGCCCCAGGACGGCCGGATTCAGGTCCATACCCATGGTCGTATTGTTGATCTGCGCTTCAGTTCCCTGCCCGGCATTTTCGGGGAAAAGATCGTCCTCCGCATCCTTGACAAGGACCAGTCCATTCTTGAAATCGAAAAGCTGGGCATGACCGCAGCCAATGAAAAAACATTTTTAGGCCTGCTGGATTACAGTCACGGTCTGCTTTTAGCCACCGGCCCCACCGGCAGCGGCAAGAGCACAACTCTATACGCGGCGATTAATCACCTGAACAGTATTGAGAAAAACATCGTGACCATTGAGGATCCGGTGGAATATCAGCTTGACATTGTCAACCAGAACCAGGTGAAAGAAGCCATCGGCCTTACCTTTGTGGTCATGCTCAAGCATATTCTCCGCCAGGATCCGGATATTATCATGGTTGGAGAAATCCGTGACCGGGAAACAGCGGAAATAGCCGTCCAGGCCGCTCTGACCGGCCATCTTGTCCTGTCAACATTACATACCAACAGCAGCGGCGGGGCCATCAACCGTATGTTGGAAATGGACGTGGAACCCTATTTGCTGGCATCGTCCCTGATCGGCGTTATCAGCCAGCGGCTGGTGCGCACCATCTGTCCGGCCTGCAAGACCCAGTATGTTCCTTCGGCGGAACTAGCGGAAACGCTTGGTCTACGGGATGCCGGAACAGCCAGGATAGCCAAGGGACGCGGCTGCAGGGAGTGCTACGATTCCGGCTATAAGGGCCGAATCGCCATTCATGAGATCCTGACAAGCGACAGTGAACTGCAGCGTTTAATGAGTACAAATCCGACCAATGATGATATTGAGGCATACATTGCCGGCAGGGGTATTGTTCCCATGCAGGAAGACGGCTATGACAGGGTGAGAAGAGGATTGACCACTCCTGAAGAGATTAATCGCATGGTAAATTTCTAGGAGGCTGTCCGAGAATGCCCTTTTTCCCCAACTCTGCGTTATACGAAAAAAATTATCCTCCGGTAAACGAGTATACGAGACACCGAGATATCACCTATATGCCTGTGGTAATTTTTTCCGTATGCCTTGATTTGAAAAAAAATGTCTATTCTCGGACAATCTCCTAGTTTGAACAGGCAGGCGAATGGCAATCGATTATAGAAGAACAGGTGCTGTCGGCAGGAAAGAAAAACCGGTGCGACGTCCGTGGGGTGCAACATGGCGCGCCAGGGTGTCGGGCAAGGACCGCCTCTTTTTTATCCAGCGTCTTGCCCTGCTGCTTGAAACGGCAGGCTCCCTGCATCCGAGCCTGCTGGCATTGCAGGCCCAGACGAAGAATCCGGCCCTGGCAAAAGTCATTGGTGAAATGGCGGACGAGGTCATGGGCGGCAAAGCTTTTTCCGAGGCCCTGGCCAACCATCCCAGGATATTTTCCCCGACCTATGTGAGTCTTGTCGGCGCGGCGGAACGGGGCGGCTATCTTCCCCGGATACTTAATCAGCTTCTCGTCATGGAGGAAAAGCAGGCGAAAATGCAGGCCATGCTGGTCTCCGCCCTGTCCTATCCCGCTTTTCTCATGCTTTTCTCCCTGGGAGTGATCATTTTCATCCTGGTGGCGGTGTTTCCCAAGTTTGCAGATATGTTTGCGGCAATCCGCGATCATCTGCCGGTGACCACCCTGCTGCTGATGTCTTTAAGTGATCTGATACAGGGTTACTGGTTTGTCATCATCGTCTCGCTTGGCGCCCTTTTGTTCGGTCTTTTCCGCTGGTACCGATCGGCCTCGGGCACCAGAATGCTGGACCGATTCAAACTACGGGCTCCGTTTATCCGGGACATTGTCATTCAGGTCTATCTTGTCCGCTTTCTGCGGGTGATGAGCCTGTCGCTTAACGGCGGTGTGCCGCTGCTTGATATCCTCACTGTCTGCCGGGGGATCATTAAAAATCATCTGTTTGACGATTTTATCGCCTCCCTTGAAACCCATGTTACCGAAGGCAAAGGGGTTGCCGCGGGCTTTGAAGCGGAATCGTTTATTCCCTCCCTGGCAAGTCAGATGATCAGAACCGGCGAGGAAAGCGGCAACCTGGCCATGGTGATGGATAAAGTAGCTGATTTTTATGAAGAGGAAATTGAGAGAAAACTGAAAGCTTTTGAAAAAATAGTCGAGCCGCTCATGCTGGTGGTCATGGGGCTGGTGGTGGGAATTATTGTCTCGTCGCTCATCCTGCCCATCTTTAAATTGAGCCGGGCCGTTCATTAATGGAGACCCAATGCCGTTAACTTAAGGATAAAAGTTTCAAAAGGAATCATTTTTTTTGCCACCGATAAGCAAGTATGCGAGACATCCGATAAGCGAGTATACGAGACATCGAGATCCACGAACTACACGAAAACAAAAGAAAAAATTTTGTGTTTTTTCGTGGGGTTCGTGGCTGAAAATAAGATTTTTTGCTTAAGTTAATGACATTGAATGGAGACCGGTTGATTCATGAAACCAATCATACAACAGGTGGCAAAGGCCGCAAAACTGATTTCCTTGCCCGATACCTATCTCCGGTTGAAAAAAATACTTGATCAGCCGGATTTCACCATGGATGAAGTGGCGATTTTTATCAGTCAGGACCCGGCAATGACCGTCCGCCTGCTGCGTCTGGTCAACAGCTCTTTCTTCGGGATATCCGCCAGGATTGACACGGTGAGCCATGCCATCAATATGCTTGGAACCCAGCAGGTTCATGATCTTGTCCTGGCCACATCGGTTGCCCAGGCGTTTGCGGGCATCTCTACCGAAATGATGGACATGCACCGGTTCTGGCGGGGGAGCGTCTATTGCGGGGTGGCTTCCCGCCTGCTTTCCGCCCAGTGCAATGTTTTGGACAGTGAGCGTCTTTTTGTCACCGGCCTTTTGCATGATATCGGTCATTTGATCATGTACCAGGCCATTCCCGAGCAGGAGCAGCAGGCCATCCTTGAAGCCGGGGAAAGCGGAACCCCCCTGTACCGGGTGGAACGAGCCCTTTTCGGTTTTGATTACGCGAAACTGGGGGGGGTCATGATCCGCCTGTGGGGGCTGCCCCAGAGCCTGTGGGAAACGATCGGATTTCATGTGGAACCGGCAAGGTCAAAAGACTATTCTCTGACAACCTGCCTGGTTCACATTGCTTCTCTGCTCACAAAGGCAAGGGAGAATGAAGGAAATTTTGACGAGGGAGTTTTTGGGGTCAATCCTGTTGCCTGGTCTGTCACCGGGCTTACGCCGGAGCAGTGCGCCAAGGTCAGGGAGGAGGCAGAACTCCAGGTGGACGCGGTCATGAGTCTTATTTTTTCCGGCCCAAGATGAGCCGGAGCGGAAATGATGCCAAAAAAAAATTTGATTACCAGGATGACTTCGTGATAAAATTTTTTTTATAAATATAATACCATCGTAAAAAATCGTAAAAAGGTGTCATTCGGAGTTAATGACATTGAAATACAACATGAAAGGAGCAAGTATGAAAAGCATTTTCTCAGCCAACACGAAAATGAACGAAAAGGGTTTTACCCTGATTGAACTGTTGATCGTGGTCATTATTCTGGCAGTGCTTGCCGCCATCGTTATCCCCCAGTTCAGCAGCTCCACCAAGGATGCCCAGGAGGCGGCCCTTGATAGCACGTTGACGGAAATGCGTAATGCCATTGAGCTCTATTACCATCAGCATAGTTCAACCTATCCCGGCGCCAATACCGTCGCCGGCGTAGCTGCCCCTGCCGGTGACGCGGCAGCCTTTCTCGCACAACTGACCAAGTACACGAATGCGACCGGCGTGGTGGTCGACGTTAAGGATGCCACCCATACGTATGGGCCCTACCTGAAAAAACAGGAGCTGCCTAAAAATCCCATTGATACCCTGAGCACAGTTGCCATGTCCGTTACCGGCGACTTGACCGACCCTGCCGCGGCAACGGGCGTCGGCGGCTGGTGGTTTGACAGCGTGTCGGGGAAATTTATCTGTAATGTCGTCGGCTACGAGACGCGCTAAGCACCCGGCATCCTGATGGGGCGGGATGGATTCACCCTTGTTGAAGTGATGGCTGTTGTCGTCATTCTCGCTTTTATCGCCATGCTGGCCGTGAGCAACTTTTCTTCCTCTTTCAATGAGAAGAAAGTACGCGGCGCAGCCGATGAGATTGCTGATGCCCTGCGGCATGCCCGCAGCAAGGCCATGCAATCCGGCAGGGATTTCAGGGTTGACATCAATGCCGATACGGAACTGATTGAGGTTGTTGATGTTGATGGAGCAGCCGTTATCTATCACCCGGCGAGCAAGCAGCCGTACAGAATTGACCTGCCAACATCAGCTCTTCTGAAGGGAGTGGATATTGAGGCGGTCAACAGTGCAACTGGACTCACCCCGGTCATTTTCGATACGCATGGCAGCACGTCCTCCGACACCACCATTGATTTAAGTTTTGCAGGGCAGACAAGGCATGTCCATGTCGATGCGGTCACAGGAAGGGTCACTACGGGGCCATGATACGAGCCGGAAAAGACTCCTTTTCGAGTCTATCGAATGCAACTGGGTTTTCCTATGTTGAGATCCTGCTGGCAATCGTCCTTATTGCCATCTGTCTTGTTCCGGCCATGGAAGCGCTTGGCCCGGCGTTTTCAAATATTGCCGAGAAAGAAAAGTTCAGTGAAAATTCCATGGCTCTTCGTTCCAAGCTGGAAGAGGTTCTGGCCGCTCCCTGGTCCGACCTTGAAGACGAGGCCGTGCCCGAAGGCAGTCCGCTTATACCAACGATTTTTTCCGAAGCGCCGTATACCATGCCGGACGGCCGCCAGATTACCCTGAATGTCTACATTTCCGGATATGACGGCAATAACGCGGATGCGGATGATGATCCTTTTAGCGGTATAGATTCGGGTCTTCTCTATGTCAAAGTCACGGTGGAGGGAACCCCGCAGCAGATGGAAACTCTAGTGAGCATATTTTAATGACACCATGATAGAATTAAAAAATATATTTCAATCCTGGTCCACGCTAAAATACGGGGACCGCGATCTCGATGCCTATGCCAGAGAGCTGATCTCTGTTGAAACACGGCAAGGCTTATTTTCTTTAAGTCTCATTTTGATCTTTCTTCTCTGCAGCGCCGCCATCTTAAGCACCGTGCTTGACATGGGCAGTATGTATATATTGACTTACGTCCCCTTGACTGCCCTCTGTCTTCACATCCTCATATCATCATCCAAGGTGCATGATGTTGAAGTTCAGCAACTCCTGGCTATTGTTCTACTGGTCATCTGCAGTACTGCTTTTGTCCTGCTGGCCCACAAGACCGGCAAATTTAATCTTCCTATTCTAGCCGGTATCGCCCTTCTCTTTATTGTTGTTCCCCTCATGCCGTGGGGGCTGCGTGAGGCGACAGCTGCCACCGGCCTGATTTATCTGGTCTTTACCCTGTCCACCCTCAGTGTGAAAGGCCGTTTTGATCACGAAATGCTGCTGCTCCTCCAGTTTTTCATGATCAGTACCGCCATGATCACCCTGACGGTCATTGCCCGCAACACCTGTGTACGGCGCAAAGAAATTGTCAGCATGTTCCGGCTACAAAATGCCCATGCCAGAATGGAGAAACTTTCTTATCAGGATCCACTGACCGGCGCCTGGAACCGGCGCTATCTCAAGGAGAGATTCCCACAAATTGCTGAAAAACACAGGAAGGAAGGACGACATTTTTATTTTATCCTGTCCGACCTGAATAATTTCAAAGAACTTAATGACACCTATGGCCACGATTACGGAGATATGATCCTCCAGAGACTGAGCAGTGCCATGATGGATAGTCTGGGCAAGGATGATATTCTTGTCCGCATGGGCGGGGATGAATTTGCCATGCTCATTGACACCAAACCAAAACAGCGTATTCTT
>DAOUUW010000029.1 GCA_030667965.1 Deltaproteobacteria bacterium | reverse complement strand
TCTTTGGCAGAGATGTCGCAACGCTAAGTACCGGAATTAAACGGTTGACCGTAAAAATCAGGGGAGGTGGTGAAGGTTGTCGGCACTGCAGGCCAATACTCGGCTTGTTCAATATTAAATTATGAAAGCCTGACCCCTTTTTTTGGCGCGGTCAGGTTACCCGTGGCGTTATCTTTCTTGGATTTGCCACCATCGAGGACAAAAGTGAACGAACGATTAAAAAAATATCTATCGTGTAGCGACCAAATTGATTGGGAGCACCCTTTGCTGATTGCAAAAGCGGAAGAGCTTTCCAAAGGCTGGCATTCTGATGAGGCGATTGCCAAAAGTTGTTTCGAATTTGTCCGTGATTCAATTAAACATAGCTGGGATTATCGCCAGAATCCGGTAACCTGTAAAGCCTCTGAAGTATTAACCCACGGCACTGGTTATTGCTATTCGAAAAGCCATCTATTGGCCGCGCTCTTAAGGGCAAATAAAATTCCAGCCGGGCTTTGCTATCAGCGTCTGTCGATCGAAGAAGGGGGAGCACTATTCAGTTTACATGGAATGAATGCGGTGTATCTCAAGGAATATGGCTGGTACCGCATCGACGCCAGAGGAAACAAAGCTGGTGTAAATGCCGAATTTTGTCCACCGATTGAAAAATTGGCCTTCTCAATCCTTAATGAAAACGAAAGTGATTTTCGTGAAATCTGGCCGGAACCGCTTCCAATGGTGGTAAACATATTAACTGAGTGCAAAACTGTAGAACTGGTTTACCAGAAACTGCCTGACATTGAAGTCATAAAAAGATAACATCTTTTTGCACAGGACGCCAAACAGCCAGCGCCTGTGAAAATGGCGTTATCTTAAAAACCTGGGAATAGAAGTATGGCACGAATTGGCATCCTGACATGCTCAAATGCAACACAAGATTTAGGCTGCTCATCTGTTAGTTGCCTTGCGGATTTCAGAAAGCGCAATGGTGCCTTTGCTCATTATCCCCAGGACGAAAAACTCACATTGGTCGGCATAATAAATTGCCCTGGTTGCCCCACCTTAACTGGCCCTGACAAATTACTACAAAGAATCCGAGCATTAACGGAATTCAACGTTCATTCAATACATTTTAGCTATTGCATGAAAGCCCTTTGCCCATTCAAAGAAAAATATAAAAAGGCATTAGAAAAGGCTTTTCCAGAAATTAAAATCGTAATTGGCACTCACGAGGAACATGTATCACCCGAAGAATATAGAAAACGAGTCAAGAAACTTTTTTGCCAAACTCCCAAAACAATGACAGATGTAATCTTAGACAAAGATTAACAACTATGATGAATTGAAAAATGTCAAAATTTGAAAAAACAAAATGGGCAGATAGCGAATTCTCTCAAAATTACCGAGATGACGCTGATATTTATTTGCCATACCGCTCCCAGTTTATTGAAGTGGTAAAATCGCTATATTCATATTTCATCGACAAAAAGAGCGAAGTAAGAATATTAGACATTGGGTGCGGTGACGGCCTATTTGTGCAAGAAATATTAAAATCATTTTCTCCAAAACATGCCACCTTAGTTGACGGTTCGTCTGAAATGTTGAAAGCAGCACAAAATCGTCTTGAACATTACAAAAATACCAGCTTCATTGAGGCAAGTTTTCAAAATTTAGTATCAGACGAGCCCTTGTTAGAAAATTTTGACTTTATTTATTCATCCTTGGCAATTCACCACTTACCATTTGAGGAAAAGAGAAAATTATACACCTATATTTACAAACTTCTTTCGCCCGGTGGGTGCTTTGTTAATTATGATGTTGTGGCCCCACAATCGGGAAAAGTAGAAAAATGGTTTTTATCATTATGGCGGCAATGGATAGCAGAACATCCATGCAAGGAAAGGAGTGAAAAGCTCCTCGACATCCCAGATCAATACAAAGCAAATAAAGACAACATACCCGATACATTGGAGGCGCAGTTATCCACTTTGGTAGAAATAGGATTCAGGCAAGTTGACTGTTATTTCAAGTACGGTATTTTTTCATTATTTGGTGGGTTCAAGTAAAGAACACATATTGCAAATGAAATAGTTAACTATCTGAAATAAAAAGAAAAAAAGATAACAAGTCAATTATCGCTTGTCGAGATAAGCTCGGAGCCTTGGGATTCCCATTAATTGGGATGAAATCGGTTATTGTTACCCAGTGGGTGAGAGCCAATAGGCTCAAGTCCCACCTGCCTAAAGTTTAGCCAGCAGGGCAGTGGCAAGGGGGTCAAGTCTGCTTTTGGCTTTTGATTAGCCATTGTTGGACCAGGAAAGTCAACGGCAGACTTGACCCCTTTTTGTTTTTCTATTATTAACCCCAAATAGAGGTGGGACGAATAATGAAGAAATACTCACGCAGAAGAGAACTGTTTGCAAGGCAAATGAAGGCCTATCTGGCACAGCAGTCGCCGGATGACCAACTTCACCTCAGGGGGTCTGGGACAAACTCATTGGCCGCCTGGTTCCTGGGACCGCGCGCAGAAAACAAAGAGCTGTTCAGTAAACTCATACAGTCCGCAGTCGAGGCCAACTGCAATGACCGCACAAATCTGTACGATGACCCGCCATATGTAACCGAAGGACGAAAAGATCGGGATTACCACGACTCGGTCGCTCGCATGGAGAATGAGTTCAACAAGCTGTTGAATGCGCTCAAGGGGTCTGTCCCCTTTTTCAGCTATCGTTATCAGGCTCACATGAATTGGGATCTGACCATGCCCGGCATGCTCGGATATTTCGCGGCCATGCTCTACAATCAGAACAATGTTGCGTTGGAGGCCTCGCCAGTGACCGCTCAACTGGAGCAGGAGGTCGGCAAAGACCTGTGCAAAATGCTCGGGTTCGACACGTCTGAGGGCAATCCAACTCCGCCGTGGGCGCATGTGACCTGCGATGGTTCTGTCGCAAATCTTGAGGCCATGTGGGCTTCGAGAAACCTCAAGTATTACCCTCTATCGGTAAAAGCAGCCCTGCAAAACGACACCACGCTGGAACCGCATGCCCGTGATATCAAGGTGAGGCTCGGCACCGGCAACAAAGTTATTCTGGTTGATCAGAACGTCTGGACGTTGCTCAACTTGGCAGTCGATGAAATCCTCGACCTGCCCACGCAGATTGAAAAGACATGCGGCATTACACCGGCTCAACTTACCGAAGCCCTTGATCCGTATCTCCTGCAAAGCACGGGATTCCATGAGAGCGCGTTGAAGTATGCTGAAGGGACGCAACCTCCCGTCATTATGGGGCCGGCAACCAAGCATTATTCGTGGCCGAAAAACGCAGCAATCCTCGGTATCGGCAAGAACAACTTCACCGACATACCTGTCGATATGGACGCACGCATGACCATTCGACCGCCTAAGAGCGGCAAGAGCGAATGTCTCGAAACTGAGTTGAATCGATGTCTCAAAAACAAACAACCTGTCATCATGGTAGTTGTTGTTCTAGGTTCAACAGAAGAAAGCGCAGTTGATCCGCTGGCTGAAGTCATCAGTTTGCGGGAAGATTTTCGTAAGAAAGGTCTGGATTTTGCGATCCACGTGGACGGCGCCTGGGGCGGCTATTTTGCCAGCATCCTTCGTGGTGAAAGTGAGGCGTTGACGGTGAGTTCGAATGACCTTGGAGAACAGGTCACGCCGATCTTTGAAATGAGTGAATATGTCACCAGACAATATGAATCCATCCCACAAGCCGACTCTATATCCATCGATCCGCATAAGGCGGGCTACATCCCGTATCCCGCAGGCGGTATGTGTTACCGGAACTCAGCCATGAGGAGCCTTGTGGCATTTTTGGCACCCGAGGTGTATCACGGCAGCAATCCGGATTCCAACATGGGTGTATACGGTGTGGAAGGTTCGAAGCCAGGTGCCGCCCCCGCGGCGGTTTACCTGAGCCATCGGATTATCCGACCCGACAAGACTGGTTATGGGAAGATCTTGGGGCAGGCATTGTTCAACAGCAAACGTTTCTATTCTGCGATCATCACCATGGCTGAAGAACGGGATGACTTCATTGTTGTCCCGGTTCAGCAGATCCCGGCTGAACGAGAGGGTAAATCGCCGGAAGAGGTTCAGGAGCAGATGGATTTCATCAAAACCCGGATCGTGCCCGTACAAAACAACGATCTGATTCAGGACTCCGACGCCATGTCCCTGTTGAGGGAACTTGGTTCCGATCAAATCATCATAACCTACGGTCTGAATTTCAAGAAAAACGGCGTGCTGAATACCAAAGCCGATTTAGCCAATAATTTCATGCACGACGTTTTCCAGAAGCTCAGTGTCCATCCGTCGGAAACCGACCCTAAAAAGATGGAAATCCCTGAATTGGTTATTACGACATCTGAATTTGATCCGAAAGAATATGGTGATGATTTTGTGGCAACCTACATGAAGCGGATCGGCGTTAATTTTTCGGAATCTCAACTGCCGACCATGAATTTCATATCGTCCACCACCATGTGTCCGTGGCTGACCGCGACGGCAGAAGGGAACTTTATCCCGAAGCTTATCAATGCATTCCGTGAGGCTATCTTTGCGGTGTTGCCGGACTATCAATAATTGAAATAAGGGGGGAAACTATGTGTACAACAATGGCAGTCGGAAAAAACGCCACAAGGGATGGATCGGTCATCATCGCACATTCCGATGACGATGTATCGGACGAAAGATTGATCTATGTCCCTGCGACAACAAATGACCCGCTGACGGAAACGCGCCCTGTCTATTATGATAACGCAAGCCTGGGGCCAATGACGGTTCCTGAAACCGGCCGGAATTACAACGCCGGCGATCTGTATCGCTATATCGGTTTATCACGTGGCACTGGATATGAGGTTTCTGAAGAGGTTATGAAAGAGCAGCACCTCTACAACAGCATACCGCTGGGGTCTATCCCTCAAGTCGCGAATACCTATGCGTATTTCGACTCAAGCTATGGCGTTATGAACGAAAAGCAGCTGATGATCGGAGAATGTACCTGCGGAGCAAAGGTTCACCCGAAGCCTGATCCCAATAAGCGCATTTTCTATGCAGCCGAGCTCTCTCGTGTGGTACTTGAGCGGTGCTCAAACGCGCGTGATGCGATTACGCTGATGAGCACACTCATTGCAGAATACGGATATTACGGCACCGGGGAAACCCTGTTGGTCGGCGATCCGGATGAAGCTTGGGTAATGGAAATGTGTGGTTACGATATGGACGGCACAGACGGAATCTGGGTGGCGCAGCGCGTGCCGGATAACGGTTATTTTGTTGCAGCCAATGAGTTTCGGATTCGCCAGGTCATCCTGGATTCTGACGACTTCATGTACTCAGACAACCTGCATGAAGTCTGTGAAAAATTGGGTTGGTGGGATCCCAAGGAAAGCGAGTTGCTGGATTGGTTGCCCACGGTCAGTTACGGAGAGTATGGCCATCCGTATTATTCGTTGCGCCGCGTGTGGCGTGCAATGACCAAAGCGAAGCCGTCCTCGAATCTGCCGGCCTGGGTTGCGAACGGATACACCAAAGAGTATCCGTTTGCCGTAATTCCTGATTGTAAACTTACCGTCGAAGACATCTCGAACATCTATCGCGATCACTATGAAGGCACAGAGTTTGACCTCACAAAAGGTGAAGGCGCCGGTCCATGGGGTGACCCCACGCGGTATGAAAATAACCCCGATCAAGGCAATGCATTTGAACTGAATGTGAACACCCCCAGGGGAGCGTGGGAACGTCCGATTTCTATCTATCGTTCAGGCATGATGTGGATTAACCAGGCGCACGCGGGTATGCCCGATGCCATAGGTGGCATCTCGTGGGTCGGCCTGGATCGTCCGGCTGCGAATTGTTTGATGCCGTTCTATTGTGGCGTTACGGACCTGCCGGCGTGCGTCCAGAAGATGAATTTGACGGATTTCGATATGGATTGTGCCTGGTGGGCGTTTAACTTCGTCGCCAACTTCGCCACGATCAAGTATTCGTACATGATGCAGGATTTACAGGAACTGCGGGCGAAGCTGGAGGGGGCCGCCTTTGAGCAGATTGCCAAGGATTCGCAGAAAAGGGAGAGCCCGAATTTGGAGGATTTGACCACTTACTGCAGCGACAATGCAGAACGTGTCCGCAAGGCCTGGTGGAAGTTGGCAAACCAGTTGATCGTGAAGTACAACGACGGTTGCCGGACCTCCTCGTCATCGCCCATGCAGAAGATCGATTACCCCGAGCCCTGGCTTCGAAAAACCGGGTATTATCAGGGACCGACCAGCTACAATAAGCAGGATTGCCGAACGTATAGACCCGAGTAATCAGAACGGTCATTCATGTGAAGGGGGTTATCCATTTCCATACATACTTTTATGGTGACCCATATCGGCCCAAGCCGGCTCTTCATCCGCCAACGGCTCGACATTAAGGTTCACCAGTTTTTTCTTCCAGCCCGATAGGGCGGAGCGCGTAGCGGTCCGCCCTATCAGGCAGCATGGCGGCCACGGTCAACAGGCCGAGGGGCGGGAAAGCCGCTTTTTTGGCAATAAACTTGAGAGAATGCTTAAAACTCCGGAATGTGTCCGGATATTCGGCATAAACAAGCAATATATTCATAATAGCTCATCTCAACTTACTGTTACAACAGCTCCATCAATCACCCCTCATCCTGCTCCCCATCAGAAGCCTCTCCGGGTTCTTTTTTCACCAGTATGATCGAACAGGGCATCTTTCTGACCAGTTCCTCATTGCTGCGCCCGAAAAGAAAGTGCTCCACATGCCCTTCTTCGTGGGCAAGCATGACAAGCAGGTCAATTTGTTTTTCCTGGATGGCTTTCAGGATCTCTTCAGTGGGCTCTCCTTCACGAATCATTTCCTTTATGGACATGCCTTGTGCCCTCTCGGCCTCGACAAGGTTAGCCAAATTCCTCTTGGCTTCGGCAATACTCTTTTCATACTCAAGGGCAAGCCCTCTGGCTCCCAGTCCCCAACCCTTAAGACCAAAAGGATTGTGTATGGAATGAATAACGTACAGATCAGCTCCATATTTCCTGGCAAGTGAAACCCCGTATTGAATGGCTTTTCTGCATGACTGGATCATTCTGGCGACGACAAGAATACGTTTATATTCGCTCATGATAAACCTCCTGTTGCATTGATGTCGGTCGTAAATAGTGGAAACCAAATGTTTCACGCGACCAGTTGTTTTTCGTAATATCGCCTTTCATAGGTTGCTGGAGAAAGATATCCCAGCCTTTTTTGCAACCTCGATCCGATTTCAAAAAACAACCTCTTATATATTATCACAATTCCTAGGAGCCTGTCGGAATATTACCCTCCGGCAGGCGAGTAAAATCGTTCTTTGAAAATTTATCACGATCCTTTGGGCAACTCTGACGCCGCGAAAAAAGGTGATATCAAGCCGGTTGTCTCAATAATCCAAGGGCCGCACAGGTCTTTCAGGCCGGATTCGCGATCCAACCGCTACGAAAGGGCTTCAAAGGTTATACCTATTCCTGCAGCAAAAGGAATAGCTGATGCGTTGTGGTGACTTCATCGGAATTAGCTATTTGTTCTCTTTGTTGATTTGACGTAAAAAGTAGGCGTCATAAATGGTTATAAATTCGATAATCAACCAAGAGGAATTGTTATGAGAGAAAAAAACGCCGTAGCATGCCTGACCCTGCTGCTTGCCCTGTTTATGAGTACAGCTGTTTTTGCAAACGCCCTTGAATCATTCAAAAATGAAAGCGGAACATTGCGTATAGCCGGTGGGACGGCACATATCCCCGTGGTAAAGGAGGCTGCCGCCAGGATCATGCGTTTCAACCCGGATATCCAGATCAGCATAGCCGGGGGCGGATCCGGGCTTGGAATCAAACAGGTCGGAGACGGGCTCATTGATATCGGCAATTCGGGTCGTAAGGCAAAAGAGGATGAAATAAGCCGTTACGGTCTTGTCATGTTCAAATGGGCCATTGACGGGGTAGCGTCGGTTGTCCATCCGGATAATCCTGTCCGTTCATTAAGCAAAGATCAGATGAAAGATATTTACAGTGGTAAAATCACGAACTGGCAGGAACTTGGCGGAACGAAGGGGGTGATCAATCTTTATACCCGGGATGATTCCAGCGGAACCAGGGAAGTTTTCTGGAAAAAAGGGCTGGATAAGGGTGATATTTCCTCATCTGCTAATTTTGTTGCTTCAAACGGGGCTATGAAGGCGGCCATCTCCCAGGATCCCAATGGAATAGGATATGTATCAGTCGGGCATATTGATGAGACCATTTTCCCCGTTACTTTTGATGGGGTGCATCCTGATCTTGAGACGGTTAAAACAGGGAAATACACGATTGCCCGAGGACTTTACAGCAATACGAAAGGAAACCCGGCAGGACTTGCGAAAAAATTTATAGATTATCTCCTGTCGGATGAGGGTCAGCAAATAGTTGCTGATAAAGGTTTTATTCCTGTGCAATGACCAGGTTTCAAGAGGCGATCTGCGAGAAACTGCTGCTGAGTGCAGCCTGGACCAGCGGTTCCATTGTTGTTTTTATCTTTGCCTTTATGCTGTTTCTGGGGCTGCCGCTGCTTTCCGGAGGACATTTTTTTTCATTGTTAACCGCCCACTGGGCTCCGCAACAAGGGAGCTACGGCATTCTGCCAATGATGGCAGGTTCTCTGTTTCTGGCCTTGTTGGGCCTGCTTTTCAGCTTTCCCTTGAGCTTGGGGTGCGCCTGTTTTATCAGCGTTCTGGGACCTGCCAAATTACGTTTCCTGTTACGTAAAGTCGTTGAGCTGATGACCGGGATTCCAACGGTTATCTATGGGTTTGTCGGCCTTTTTTTGCTCGTCCCTCTGGTGCGTGATATCTTTGGCCGGGGTGGTTTGTCGCTGCTGAGCGCTTCTCTTATGCTGGCTCTGCTGATCGCTCCCACCATGATTCTTTTTTTCTGCGATTCCTTTGACAGGGTGCCCCGGTCTTACCTTGACGCTGTGGACGCCATGGGAGGCAGCAAGGTTCAGAAGCTGCTGTATGTTATGTTACCCAACAGTGTGCATGGCATAGCAGCAGGAATAACCATTGCCTTGGGCAGGGCAGTGGGCGACACCTTGCTTGCTTTAATGCTTGCCGGCAATGCCATTCATATTCCTCATTCCTGTCTTGACTCAGCACGTACGCTTACATCACATATCGGACTTGTCTTTTCCGCTGATTTTGAGAGCCTTGAGTTTAAGGCAATATTTGCCTGCGGCATCACCCTTTATCTTTTTACAGCGGTACTTGTTCTTGTCGTTCGGGGGATAAATCATCGTCTGCGCAGGCCCTTATGAATAGATTTTTTGAGATTTTTTTTGTTATATGGAGCTGGCTCAGCGCCTTATGTTTAGTTGGAGCGGTTGCTGCTATTCTCGGCTTTCTTTGTGTAAAAGGGTTTCCTGCCCTGAATGTGGAACTTATTTTTGGCAATACGGAACCGCTTTCAGCCCTTCTTTTGCAAAAACAGGTTTTTGACGGTCTCTTCCCGGCCATTGTCGGCACCCTGTGCCTGGTTGTTCTCTCAGTTCTCCTGGCGGTTCCTCTTGGTGTGGCTGCCGGTATTTATATGGCTGAATATGCGGTTGGCTATGTGAAGACGTGTTGTGATTTCCTCTTTGATATTCTGGCGGGAATTCCATCCATTGTCATCGGACTTTTCGGTTTTACATTGGCCGTTTTTTTGCATAAAAATTTTTCCGACCAGGTGTATCCTTGTTTTCTTATTTCCTCCATATCTCTGGCATTTCTTGTTTTGCCCTACATCGTCCGTTCAACCCAGATTTCCCTGGAGGAAATAGATCCTGCCATTCGTAATACCGCACTGGCTCTGGGGGCAAGCAGGCTGCAAAATATTATCCATGTTCTTCTGCCCCGGGCGCTTGGCGGAATCTGCAGCGGTGTTATTCTGGCCATTGGCAGATGCGCCGAGGATACTGCGGTCATCATGTTGACAGGCGCGGTGGCCATAGCCGGAATTCCCCGATCAATACTTGGTCAATATGAGGCATTGCCCTTTTATATTTTTTATATTTCTTCTCAATATGCGGATCAGGCTGAGTTGATGAGAGGCTATGGCGCTTCTCTCATCCTGATAATGCTCTGCACTTTACTTTTTCTGGTAGCGTTTCTTGTCAGAAAACGAATAGCATATCAGGCCTTTTATAAGGCTTGAAGGAAAAAAATGTTTGAATTAATTAAAATCAAGACAGAAAATCTGTCATTTTCCTATAACGGCAACCGTATTTTAGACAATGTCAGTCTCGAATTTCGAGAAAAGACCATTACAGCCATTGTCGGACCGTCCGGTATCGGCAAATCCACCTTTCTTCTTACTCTGAATCGCCTGTGGGAAACTGTTCCGCAAAGCTCCATGTCCGGAAGGGTGAAAATACGTTTTGATGGCAAAATGCAGGATATTTACGGGAATGGCATGAGTCTGACCGGGCTGCGACGTAAGGTGGGTATGGTGTTTCAGGCGCCGAATCCGCTACCCATGTCCATTTTTAAAAATATCGCCTTCCCCCTTAAACTTGCAGGGATAAAAGACCGGCGAACGATAGATGAAAACGTTGAAAGGGCGTTACAACAGGCCGGACTGTGGATGGAGGTGAAAGATCGCCTGAACGACAGCGGCTTACATCTCTCGGGAGGACAGCAGCAAAGGCTCTGTATTGCCAGAGCCCTTGTGCTGCAGCCTGAGGTGCTGCTCCTCGACGAACCTACCTCTTCTCTTGATGACGCATCCGCCGCTGTTATTGAGGAATTGCTGGTAAATCTGAAAGACAACTGTACGCTGATTGTTGTATCCCATTACTTTGATCAGGTAAAAAGGATCGCTGATACTGTTTTCCAGTTTCCCTATAACGGGATCAGTCAGCAGTAATAGCCAGTTGCAGGGCCTCCTGGATGTCTTTGACATAATGACAGGTGATTTTTTTTCTGACTGATTGACGAAGTTCAACAACATCCTTTTGGTTTAATTCAGGCAGGATAACCTCAGGTATTCCCGAACGGACTGCCGCCAGCACCTTTTCCTTGACTCCACCTACGGGCAGAACATCGCCCCGAAGGGTGATTTCACCTGTCATGGCAATATTTTTGCGCACCGGTTTGCCGGTAAACAGCGATGTCAAAGAGACGACCATGGCAACACCGGCAGAGGGACCGTCCTTGGGGGTTGCACCCTCGGGAACATGAATATGGATGTCATTTTTTGAGAAAATATCCTCATTTATTTTCAATGTGGAAGCATGCGCCCGGATATAGGTAAGGGCTGCTGAGGCTGATTCCTTCATCACATCGCCAAGTTTGCCGGTCATTTTCAGACCGCCTGTGCCCTTCATTTTGGCTGTTTCGATAAAGAGCAGCACCCCTCCGACTGGTGTCCAGGCAAGTCCGGTGGCAAGTCCCGGCCCCCAGGAGCGGGCGGAGGACTCGGGGAAAAACTTTATGGGGCCGATGTATCGTTCAAGGTCGTTCTTTTTGATGCGGACCTTCTTGCTTTCACCCGTAACAATATTTTTGGCAATACCGCGGCAAACGCCTGCCAGTTCTCTTTCCAGATTTCGCACACCTGATTCACGGGTGTAGGAGCGAATGACGGCCCGGATGGCGTTATCCGTAAAGGTCAGATTGTCTGGAGTGAGGGCATGGGCTTCAAGTTGGCGGTCAATAAGATGGTCCTTTGCAATGTGGAGTTTCTCCTCTTCCGTGTAGCTTGACAGGGTGATGATCTCCATGCGGTCACGCAGCGGACTGGGGATGGTCTCAAGTGAATTGGCCGTTGTGATGAACATCACCTTGGAAAGATCAAAGGGGATCTCCAGATAATGATCACTGAAGGTGAAATTCTGTTCAGGATCAAGAACCTCCAGTAATGCGGAAGATGGATCACCGCGATAATCACTGCCCAGCTTGTCAACTTCGTCAAGCATGAAGAGTGGGTTGTTGGTGCCTGCTTTTTTCAGACTCTGGATGATGCGGCCCGGCAGGGCGCCGATGTAGGTTCTGCGGTGACCGCGCATCTCCGCCTCATCACGCACGCCGCCAAGGGAGAGGCGGATAAATTCCCTTCCCATTGTTCCGGCAATGGACTGTCCCAGTGATGTCTTGCCCGTGCCCGGAGGGCCGACAAAGCAGAGAATGGGGCCATGCATGTCTTTTTTCAGTTTGCGCACGGCAAGAAATTCGATGATCCTTTTCTTTATACGTTCCAGGCCGTAATGGTCTTTGTCAAGATCCGCCATGGCCTTTTTGATATCAAGGGAATCCTTGCTTGATTTCGTCCATGGCAGCTCAAGCAGCCAGTCAATGTAGGTGCGCGAAACGGTGTATTCCGGTGAAGAAGGGGAAATCCTGGACAGACGGTCCAGTTCCTTTTGGGCCACTTTTTTCGCTTCTTTGCTGAGTTTGGCCTTTTTGAACCGCTGCTTCAGTTCGTCAAGATCCAGATTTTCATTGTCTTCGCCCAGCTCCTTGCGGATGGCCTGCAGCTGCTGGCGCAGGAAAAATTCCCGCTGCTTCTTGTCAATGTCCTCCTTGGCTGATTTTTGTATTTTCTGGCTCATCTCGGCGGTTTCCAGACGTTTGTTCAGTTCGCTGGTCACCTTGCGCAGCATATCTTTTAAGCTGGTAGTTTCAAGGATTGCCTGTTCTTCCGCCTGGGAGAGATGCAGCTGCGAGGCGATGAGGTAGCCCACATGGTGGGAGTCGTCCAGGGATTCCACCGTCATGGCAATTTCGTCCGGCAGATTGGTGAGACCGGCAAGATTTTTAAACTGGATCCTCAGGTTCATGTCCAGGGCCTCGGTTTCCTTGTCAGTTTCTTCATCAGCCTCAATCACCTCTATTTTTGCCGTGAGATAGGGTGATTTCTGCACATATTCCTTGATTTTTATTTTTTTGAAACCGCTGGTCAGCACATGGTATGCGCCTTCCTCACCTTTGACCAGTTTGTGGATATAACCCACAACACCAACCGTATAAAGATTATCCGCATTTACCTCGTCGGGAGCACTTTCAAGTGGCTTATGGCTGACAAGGCCAAACAGCCTGTCTTTAAGCAGGATATCGTCAATGAGCTTTTTGGAGCTATCGCTTTTTACCTGCAAAGGAAAACCCATTCCCGGATAAAAAACAAAGCCATGCAGGGGGAGGATGGGAAGTTCCTCCGGAATTTCGAGCTGGCTGGTGTCAATGTTTTGTTTTTTGGGTGCTTCTTTTATTTCACTCATGGCCGTTACGCTCCGTTAATGGTGACCTTAATATGGCTTGATTTTTTTTTCTTGGGCAGTTTGACAAGCAGGAAACCGTTTATACAGCTTGATGATGTTGCAGACATGTTAATCGGAGTGTCAAAATTGATGGTACGTTCAAAGCTGCCGTATTCCACTTCAAGCTGGTGAATGCAGGTTGTGTGATCAAAGGAAGGTCTCTGGCGCACACCTGAAATGGTGACACTGGTATTTGTCGCCAGAACAGACAGATTTTCAATGTCAACGCCGGGAATCTCCATATAGATGATAAAATGATTCACAGTCTCATAAATATCAGTGGCAGGGATGAGATTTTCCGAGCGATAGGGAAACATCCTGTGGGCCGACATGTTGCGTAGCATGCGACCGAATTCCTTTTCGATTTCGACAAAGGTGCTTAGTCTGGTTTTCTTGAAAGGATCCATTTAGTAACCTCGATTTCATACGATGTTGGTGTATATATTTTTTGTTTTTCTACCTGCTCATGGAACAAGAATAAAGTGGCAGAAAGACAGGGGGATACAAAAAGTGTTAAAGACAGATTACTTGTCGGCTGTCGGCTGATGGGGCATGTATTTGCTCAGCATCTTAAAGGCTTCCTGTGAGTTCCAGGGACGCGGGCCGATGAATTTTTCCCGCAAAATTCCTTCAGGATCGACAATGAATGTTTCCGGCACCCCGGTGAGGCCATATTGTTGCGCGGTCTGCGAGTCCGGATCAATGAGAACCGGGAACGTAAAGCCTATTTTTTTTCGCAATGTATCGGCAAATTGCGGACGGTCATTGTTCAGTATTGTAATCATTTGAAAGGGAGCATCGGACAACCCTCTGTTTAGCGCTTCCATGGAAGGCATTTCCTCCTGGCAGGGTGGGCACCATGTGGCCCAGAAATTAACAAAAACAACCTTGCCCGTGAGATCGGAAAGCTGCCACTGGCGACCGTCAATGTCGGTTAAGGAAAAATCAGGGGCAGGTTTATTGATTTCAGCTTTTTGCGAAGGAGTTTTTTCTGTTGCGCAGCCGAAGAGGAGGAGGGTGAAAACGAAAAGGGCGGTCCATCGAATGGTTCTTATATGCATTGTCAGGTGTCTCTTGTGGGATTCAGGGGCAATGTCATGCCTTTATGGTGACTTGTTTTTTTAAAAAAATAGCATACGTGTTTGGTCAAGGCAATAGAAAAACCAGGAAAAGGAATGTCTGGCACCGGCAAGTAGTGTAGGATCAATTTTATAAAAGTTGATGTAATGGCTGGAGTTTGGAGTTGTACCATTTTTTGGTGCGCAGTGCGCACCCTACGTAAAATCAACAGGGTACATGTAGGGTGCGCACTGCGCACCTTTATCAGAAATTGCAGACAATTATATAACTCTTATAGCTCAAGTGTAATTTTATAGGCGGCAATAACGTTTGAGGTGGCTGTGATGGATGACAGATCAAATGTGATAACGAGGGTTTTGAAAATTTTTCTCTTTATCTGTTTGCTTCTTGTGAGCGGCTGTGCCCGCTACGAAACTCGCATGATAGAGGCTACCGCCTATTGCGGCTGTAAAAAATGCTGCGAGTGGGAGCGGGCGAACTGGAAATATCTCAAACTTGATTTTTGGAACCGCTATGTCAGCAAGGGCGCGCGGGAAGGGAAGGAGTACACGGGACAAACTGCAAGCGGGGATGACCCCCAGGAGGTTTCACCGGGTCTGTTTTCATCCGACAGCGCCCAGAATCCCTGGAAAATCCCTTTCCGCGCGGCCTGCCCGTGGCTCTGGTTTGCCGAGGACGGAACCATTGCCGCTGATACAAAATACTATCCCTTCGGCACCCGCATGCATGTGCCCGGCTATGGCTGGGGCACGGTTTCAGACCGGGGCGGCGCCATTAAAGGTCCTGACCGCATAGACCTGTTTTTCAGTTCCCATGGTGATGCCTTAGAGTGGGGCAGGCGCAGGGTCAAGGTGCGGATTAAGAGATGATGGTTTGACCAGGTCAATAACCGTGATCTCCGGCGGGGAAAAGAGGCGCAGAGGTGGTCCCCAGGTGCCGGTTCCGCGGCTGACATACAGGGCGCCGCCTTCCCTGGTATATGACAGACCGGCAGGGGCAGGGTAGGCTATTTTCGTGATAAAATTGAACGGGAAAATCTGCCCTTTGTGGATATGTCCTGATAATTGGAGGTCTATTTTTTCAGCCATTTCCGGGGTCGCAGTGGGCCGATGTTTGAGCAGTAAAACAAAGTCATCCCTGTCAATTTCTGCAATGGTGTCCAGATCTATGCCGGTTTTGTCATCAAATCCTGCAATGGTCAGCCAGCCGTTGATTTCGGTCTTTTCACCCTGCAGCAGAGTAAACCCGGCTTGCCTTGTAAAGTATATTGACTGAAGAATCCCGGCATAATACTCATGATTGCCGGTGACGGCATATTTGCCGTATGGTGGTTTGACGCTGTTAAACATCTCTGCCAGCCTGTTGTGCTGCATAATATGCCCTTCCACCAGATCGCCTGTGCTGACCAGCAGATCCGGATTGGCTTCTTTTGTAAGGGCAATGATCCGCTCAAGCTTATCCGGTCCGACAATCAGGCCGAGATGGACATCTGAGATGAGTACGATACGGAAATGGCTTTGATGTGCCGGAAGTTTGTCCGTAAGCAGGGTCACCTTTTCCATTTGCAGATTACCGGCCTCAAAAGAGGCATAGATGCCGGCAAGCAAGGCAGTTGCAAAAGCCAGTCGGAAGGATTTGTCTGCGGGCAGAATACAACATTTCATTTTGCCGGGCAGCAGCCGTCTGCCGACGAAAAAAACAAGGCGAAGCACATCAAGGAAAAGGGCTGCGGAGATAAAGAGGAAAAGAAAACCCATCCAGAGATATCCCGCATAGGCAGTGGCCCTGGCAGCCGTTTCAAGCCCCTGGTGCTCTAAAATTCTGGTTGCCACCGGCAAACTGACCATGAGTACAATAAAAAATGCGGCAACAACATATCCCGTCTTTCTCATTCTGAGCACAGCTGTCAACTTTGTCAGGGCATAGCAATGCGCCCCGCCGTAGATAATGAAAAAAGTGAGCAGAAAGAGTGACATTTGTTTACTTGATCCCCGATTTTTATTGCGGTGTTAGACTGACGTCCTGTATCTATTTATAGTGTATGTGCCGGCTTGGCAAGTCCAACAAAATATGCAGATATTTTCCTCTCATCCCTGGGATGTCTTATGGAAATAGATTTCAGAGAAATATTTCACGCTTTATCCGACACCCTTGATCTGGTCGGTGTCGATGATGTGTACCATGGTAAAAGGGTGGCCTATATGGCCCTGGAATGCGCCAGGGCATACGGATTTGATGAAGACGCCCTGAATCGCATATACCACGCAGGCCTTATACACGACTGCGGCGTCTCTTCGACAACGGTGCACCGATATCTGACAACAGACCTTAACTGGCAGGCTTCCAGGGATCACTGCATTGCAGGTGCTGATCTGCTCCGCAGAAATAACTTTGTTCCGGAACTGGCCCCGCTCATTTATTATCATCACACCAGATGGCTGGATCTGCAGGATGTGGATCTGCCGCTTGAGGATAAGCTGCTGAGTAACTGCATTTATCTTGTTGACCGGGCAGACGCCTTGATGATCCAGAGAAAAAATGTCGATGTGCTCACTGTCTATCATGAGATCAGGCAAATCCTGAAAAATTACAGGGGAAAACTTTTTGCCCCGCGATTAGTCGATGTTTTTCTGGATATTTCAAGAAGTGAATTTTTCTGGCTTGGTCTTCTGCCCCGTCACATTGATTATTTTGTCCGGGAAATGTCCGAACGTGAGCAGACCAAAAAAATTTCCAGAGCTGATTTCCTTAATATTGCCAAGGTGTTTGCCAGTGTTGTCGATGCCAAAAGTCCGTTTACCGCAGAGCATTCATTTGGGGTGTCCTACCTGGCAAAATTTGTCGGCGAGCGGGCCGGAATGGCAGAAGAAATATGTAGAGAAATTCAGATCGCCGGACTTTTGCACGATATCGGTAAACTCAATATCCCTGATGAAATTCTGGAGAAACCCGGCCCCCTGACCATTGGCGAAAAAAGCATCATGGTGCGCCACAGTTTTGAAACATATCAGGTGTTAAGGCGTATTAAAGGACTGGGCAGCATTACCCGCTGGGCCTCGTTTCATCATGAAAAATTAAACGGCAGCGGGTATCCCTTCGGCCTTAATGCAGAGGAAATCCCGGAAGAGGCCCGTATCGTTTCCGTTGCCGATATTTTTCAGGCCCTTATGCAGAACCGCCCCTACAGACAGGGACTCAAGGGTGGAGAAATCACAACCATCCTGCAAAAATACGCGGCATCGGGCTGCATAGACAGCGGCTATGTGGACCTGGTCCATGACAATCTTGATGAATGTTTACAGCTCGCTTCCTGTCATGCTGTGTGAGAGGGAGAGTTCATGGATGAAAAAATAAATTCCGCTGTATAAAGCATAAGGTGAGGAGGCCCATTTGCATCTTGAAGGACAAGAATTAAACAGTGACTGTAACATCCCTTTAGCGCCTGTCAGCCCTGTTGATGACGCCCCTTGCTGAGGTCCAAAAACAGACCCCAGGGCTGGGGTTTACGATTTGCCCGGTTATACGGTAAATCCATTTGTTGATGGGTTTCAAGAGACCCCGGCTGGCCCTGTTCCGCGTGTTAAAACATCCCTTGGCCCGGCAGATCATCTGGGCACAATAAGGGCGCGAACAGGTATAGCCGGAAACCAATACAAAATTAATCCCGGTCTGTATTGTGCGGGAAATCCTTCCAGCCATTCACCTGTCCTGGTGACGGCCAATTACAAACTCAGCTTTGATTCCCTGAGAAAAGAATTATCAAACCTTGATGCCTGGATTCTTGTTGCTGATACACGCGGCATCAATGTCTGGTGCGCGGCAGGCAAGAAAACGTTTTCAGCCGATGAAATTGCTTTGCAGGTGAAAAGGGCAAAGCTGTCTGCAATTGTCTCCCATCGTCAACTTATCCTGCCCCAATTTGCCGCCATCGGTGTTGCCGCACACACTCTGCAGAAAAAATGCGGATTCAATGGGGTCTTTGGCCCCCTGCGTGCTGCCGATATCCCCCGGTTCATGAAAAACGGCCGGCAGGCTGACGAGCCTATGCGAACCGTGACTTTTACCGTGACTGAACGAAGCCTTCTTGTCCCGGTTGAGATATGTATGCTCTGGAAGGTGTTTTTTCTCGTTGTGCCGGGACTTTTCATCCTGTCAGGAATCGGACCCGATATCTTCTCTTTCAAGGCCTGTGTGGAAAGAGGCTTGACAGCAGTCGGAGCGACAGTGACTGCCATCCTTGCCGGATCAATGCTGACGCCAATTCTTCTTCCATGGATTCCCGGGCGGCAATTCTGGCTTAAAGGATTGTTAACAGGAGGCGTTATGGGCCTGGCGTTTATTTTTCTTGTTAATGACCAGGCAGGCGTCATGGAAAAGGGCAGCCTCTGGCTCTGGGTTGTTGCAATAGCCTCCTATACAGGCATGAATTTTACCGGGGCTACACCTTTCACCTCCCTGTCCGGCGTTGAGAAGGAGATGCAGCGCGGGCTGCCCGTTCAATTCGGCGGTGCATTGCTTGCCATTGTTTTATGGATTGTGGCACCCTTTGTGAATTAGCGTAGCGGGGAAAATTAATGAAAGAATTCAGATATATTGACGGCGCTGCCATTCTTAAACTGAATGAGGAGGCATGCGTGGGATGTGGTAACTGCGTAACCGTCTGTCCGCATCGTATATTTGCACTGCATGATAAAAAAGCCGGGATTGTCGATTACGATGCCTGCATGGAGTGCGGGGCCTGCGCCAATAACTGCCCGGTTGCAGCAATCTATGTTAACCCGGATGATGGTTGCGGGTGTGCCGCCTATATCATCAACAGCTGGATATCGAAGGTGACAGGGAAGAGAGTGAACATGTTCAATAATTGATTATAGCAAAACTTATCAGCTATCCATGGCCATTTTAAAAGCAGGATGTAAAGGGAGGTTTTGACGTTATGATCGAGCAATATGCATTCGGGAAAATCGTTGTCTCTGGAGCAGCCTATTCGTCAGATCTGAAAATTATCAATGGGCAGGTGGTTTCAGGCTGGTGGCGCAAAGCAGGCCATTTTGTTGATATTGATGATGTCGCGGACATCCTTGCAGCACGGCCGCAGTATATGGTTATCGGCATGGGAAAACCCGGACTCATGAAGGCCACCGGAGCATTAAGAAAAGAGTTTGAGCGTCTGGGCGTTGAGCTTGTCGAGCAGCCGACGGCAACGGCGGTGCAGACATTTAACCGGCTGCATGACGCGGGCAAAATTGTTTGCGCCGGTTTTCATCTGACTTGTTGATGCGGGGCGGAAGTTGATGATTTTACCAACTACCAGGACTTGGTGGATCGATTTGAAAAAGTAATCATAAAAAATAATGGGTCAGGTCTCATTTTGACCTTACTTACCTTCAGGGATCTGCCAGCAAGAGACAAACAGAGACTTGACCGTATGCTTGGCCTTGATTTTGGCTTTGTTTTGAACTCAGGGTTTTCCATGATAGATCTTTAATATCGCAATATGTGGAAAATGACAGTGGGAGGGTGATATGTGGACAAGGTTTTCCGTTTTTTGTACTATAATATCGCAATAGATAGAAAATATGGGCACCTATAGTAGGTGGTATCATGGAAAGTTTTCCATGTATTAACAATGTTATGATGAAGAAAAAAAATGAAAAGAAAGTAGGAGATAAAATTAATGAATGAGTTCCTTCGAAACAAAAGAATTTTAATGAATGAAGTCGTTACCCCATGGAATTATTACGCCCGCATTGAAATACCAAGCAGTCTGTGCAATAGAGGGTTCGGAATAGCACTCAAAATTATCGGGAACCAAACACCTAATAGTAGACAAAGTAAAGTGAAAAGGGGGATATCAGCTATAGCCAAGGCGTGTGGAGGTAATATCTCTAAAACACAAATAAAGTCTATATTAATGTCGAGGCACAATCGAAGTAAGACATTCATCAAAATGCCATTTAGTGCAATAGAAATTATAGGAAAAATACTAAGTAATGTTGATCCAGGAAACAATAGTTCCTTTGACAAGGAAAAATCCATAATATCAAATTTTAAACAAAACAAAATTGATGATATAAGAAAAGTTGAACTTCTCATTTGGAAGTATATTGCAGAGTTAGAAAATGCTTCTGAGAGAATAGATGACTCACGATTTTCCAAACTAATGAAAGGACTGAGGAGATTAGACTGATGCCTTTGGAAGAAAAATATGCTGATGCTAAAAGGACCGAATGGCTAGAGTTTATAATTTTATCCAGACTGAGAAAACATGAAAAGTTCAAAAGGGAGCTAGAAAAAACAAACCGATTCAACCAGTCTTCTTGGGCAATTTTTTCAGCATCAATCGCAATAATTATAGCCATACATCCAAAAGAGCAATTCCTACAACTATTATTCACTTTAATATATTTTATAGTATTTTACTTCTTGACTTACTTGTTGTTGGCACCTGTTATAGAAAAAATATATAGCAAAATAAGGCAGAAAGTAATTGGTTCTAGCTACACCATTGATTGTGACTGTTACGAGATTAGAGATATTATTGAAGAGATTAACAATCATACAATTAATCAAGTTTACTTGGCGAATAGTCTTGTAACCAATATCGGCAGATCAACAAGTAACGAGTTTAAATTACTACAGTTTTATGAGATTATCGATCTTTTAAAAGAGATAACAATCGTAATTGTGCAGTGCATTGATAGATATGAATTATTTCAAAAAAATAAAAATTTTAATGAAAGAAGAATTCTTACAATATCGCAAATTTGTGACAATATTATCGCTAAAATTTATGAGATATTGTCTGAAGACGCTTTTTTAAATGAAAACCTTTCGAATGAAATAAACATTCTTGATAACCGGTGGGTCAAAATAAGAAAAGATATCATAACAATCGCGTAAACGCTGACCCGCTAGCCCTGCCGTTTTTTAGGTGGCAATTCAAATCTTTCCTTCCCTGAAAGTTGAGTGCCAACTGGTCAGCGGGCATGTTACGCGGGACGTTAGGAACGCACAAATTCAATTGAATTAATATGGTCGAATTCCTTACAAATCCATTATTTAAATTCGGCATACTTCCTATCGGAAGTGCAATGCTTGGTGTGGCCGTAAAGTATGCAAGCCGAAATGATCAATATTCTAAATTTCGGAAGGAGGATATTGCTGTAGGTCTTGATCTGGCCTTAACCGCTTGCCTGATGTTTGTGGTTCTTACAACTGATAAAGCGGTACAATTGATTTCAACAAATAAAGAATTGTCAAATATGCTTTTACAAAAACCAGTCAATGTACAAGCATTAACTGAAATACAAGCGAAAGCCCAGTTGCTTTCAAGTCAGGTTGCAAGTTCAGGCTGGCTTATAGCCATCATGTTTCTTGGATTAGGTTTTCTTTCGACCTTGGTTCGAAAATTCGGATGGGAATCTGAGACTGAAATGAAACCAGCTGTTGGCATAGCAATACCGCTACTATTTGGTATTATAGCAATAATCGCTGTTATGGCGGGTGCAGCACAATGACTGATAAAACTACAAAACAAAAAAGGGATGTTCGCTTTTCAGACATTCTTGCACTTTTAGGGTCAGGGGCATCTGTAGCCGGACTTTCCGCAGCTATTGCATCGGATCTTGGGGCCTCGCCGGCTCTACTCATTTCCGGCGCTTCTATATTAATATCATTCTTTGCAGGTCTCTATGCGAAAGACATTGCTCAAGTCCTAAGGAAAGTTTCCGGCTCAAAGAGAGTATTTCTATCATTTTCACATAGTGACAATGACATTGCCTATGAATTGGCAGACGCTTTAAGAAAAAATGGAGCCAAGATTTGGACAGCGGGAGATAGAATAAAACCGGGCGAATCTATAAGCGGGGCTATTGAAAAAGCACTTGATGATTCTGACACATTTGTTGTTTTTCTTGGACCCGAAATTTCAAAAGGTGTTTTATATGAGTTAGGCCTTGCAAAGGCAAAGGGATTGAAGATCATTCCATTCCTAACAAAAGCTGGTCAGGCGCCAGCTGATTTACAAGGTATAAAATACATTAATTTAGAAAATGGTAAGGATCAAGCTGTTAAAAAATTAATTGAGGCAGCAACAAAATAATTTCCTAACATCTGCTTTGAGAGGGACGTGTGTTACGCTGCCGCTACACACACGCCCCTCAAGCTGGCGTTAGATTGCCAAGCGATGTACTGCACTAAACAAAAATGGATCACAGTAAATGAGTAAGAAAAAGAAAATTTTTATCTCTCATAATCACGAAGATAAATCCAAAGTTCAATTACTTAAGGGGCAATTGGACATCTCAACTGATATAGATGTCATGTTTTTTGTCAGTGATGAACCTGCAACTTTTGCGAATATTCAGGAATCAATAAATAACCAAATAGACAAGTCATCAATGATGCTTGTAGTGCTGGGTGAAAACTGGAGCAGATGGCAAGAATATGAACTAAGTAACGCATTAAAAAAAGGTGTTCCTGTTGTGGGACTTCTTTCAAATGAAAACAATGAAATCAAATCACCTATTTTTGCCGCAGGTGATGTGCCAATTGTAAACTGGAATTGGAATGAAATATCACAAGTTCTCTCTGGCGAAGCTCATACGCTAGACTATAAAGCCCCTGATGAAGAGGAATTAAAAAGCCCAATTATTCAATTAGACTTTTCTAAAATATCTGAAGAATTAACTACATATATTTTGAGTAACCCCAGTGAAATGCACAATATTAGTCCACGAAAATTTGAAGAATTAGTGGCCTATATTATGGAAAAACATGGTTATGAAGTAACATTGACACAACAATCTAGAGATGGAGGCATAGATATATTTGCTCTTAAAAATGAAGGGTTCGGAAATATTCTAACCATAGTAGATTGTAAAAAATATTCAAAATCTAATCCGGTAGGCATTGCTGCAGTGAGAGGCATGTACGGTACTTTACAAATTGAAAGTGCATCTCATGGCATAATTGCAACTACATCCAGATTTACGCGTGATGCAAGCAGTTTAGCTCATGAATATAAATACCAACTTTCCCTTAAAGACCATGCAGACATATTGCGTTGGATACAGAACACAAAAATCTAACAATTTAATACACCAGACCGCAAGGGGCGGCGTTTTTCGGATGCTGCCAAGTCCGGTGTTTCCGGTGCTTGTCCAAATTCCCAGTTACCTTGCGGCAGGTGATTATGGCGTTAGCTATTATAGAAAGGAAGTCAAAATGTCACCAGAAAATGTTTCTCTGATAATTGGAATTGTTGGAGCTATTATAGGGGTCGTGAGTTTTTTTGCGGGTGTAATATTTTATGTCAACGGAAACAAGTTAAATAGATTAAGCGAGAAAGTTCTTGCTAACATTGATGCCAAAGTTAACCTCATTCAGGGACAATATAGCAAGGTAGTAGATAGAAGTTTTGATTTGGCTGAAGGTAGTAAGGAAAGTAAGGAAGCGTTAAGTGACCAAGTAACCTCCCAACTTACGACGCTAGAAAACTCCTTAAAGGACGAAATTGGAGAGAGTCTTAAATCACTTATTGACAACCATAATAACAAACATGCGTTAAATCCTGTTGTGATTGGAAATATTGAGAATGAAATTGACCAAATAATACAGAACAAGCTTGGAAATGCTAAGGAAAAAACCGTTCAGCTAATTAATATTAGTGGCTACAATTTGAAGTATGACTATCTAGTTTGGCGTGTATTGAAAGCAATGCAATATGGACCCAGCGATATCTCAATTGTCGAAAAATATCTCAACTCATATTGTTTCGGCATTTTTAAAAAGGATCTGCTTCAGCTAATTGGCAGATTAGAAACAGAAGGGTTGGTGAAAAAGGACTTGGATTTCATGGATAAGATAAACATGGGAGATACACCTGAAACTTTTTGGTCTTTGTCGAAAGAAGGTTTAGCAAAGATGACAAACTATTCTCAATCAGACGAAATGAACAAATGAACAATCACGTAAAAGATTTATTTCATTGGGTTGAGTTGCTACCCTATCCTAAAGGGGGAAAATAATTGGGGTCAGAGTCGAATTAAACTTGGTTTGAGGGTGGATCTAATTTAATCAATGACAATAATCCGCCGCCGCAGGTCCGGGAGATCAACCGGGTACGCAGGGGCCGGGCCAGAGAGGCGCTTTTGTTGCTTTGCCTCCCACATTGCTGCAAGTTTTTTGCTGTATTTTGAGCGTTTACGGTACATGGTTAACCTTGCACGGTCGGGATATTCTTTTGTCCGCACTTATACGGAGTCCCAT
>DAOUUW010000046.1 GCA_030667965.1 Deltaproteobacteria bacterium | reverse complement strand
GTTAGGCATCAGGCAATATGACCAGATCTGTACCTTACAGCGGTTGCACCACTCGGCCATCAGATACAGATACTCCCGGTAATCGCTTTCCGAAAAGAAGGTCTCCATTCGGCGGTTACCGCGCTGCGTGATGTGGTGGGGGATGTTGGGTACAACGACTCTTGCAATTCGTGCCATGGCGGTAATCCTATCTCATCATAACCGCAGCGTCAATAATTAAGTATGGTGTCCCCATAATTTTGGTGTCCCCATAATTTCATTCATAGCCCGGCTACGGCCCGGTAACCTTGATGAAACGCCCCGTGCGGACCCGCATGCGGGGTGTTGTGGGGGCTGGGGGAGAAAAACCCCCGGCTACCCGATTAAGTGCTATATTTTTGTTTTTACATGACATTTATTGATATACTTTTTCGATAAATCCATTATTTTCGCTTTAATAGTTGTGATGACTTCTTCATTCTCTTGAGCCTGTATTGCATTCCCTAATTTTTCATAATTACTCATGATTGTTTCAAATTCTTTCAAAAATGTCTTGTCTTTGAGTCGTTTTAGTTGGAATGATTGAAACATTAGTTGTGGGAAGAAATCTTCTTTAATGTTCGCGTCGAAGTTTTCATACATTTTTTTTACTAACTCGGAGGACTTTTCCGGGTATTCGCTACGCATTTGTTCATATACAAATTTGTCTGTCAGGAAATTATTGTAAATTTGTCCTGTGCTAAACAGGTACTTCAGGTTGTCTGAAATGATATCAATTTCTTTCTTTCGATCTTCTTCCTTGGATTGAACCCATTTTGAAATAAGCATTGAAAGGACACCAAACAAAAAACCAAGGAATATATAACTTACTTCTTTCATGTCCTTATTCCATTTTGCATTTAACGTTTGAGCTAACTTGCCGCCCTCAGAAGCTTTCCGTGATTAGCGCCGCCGCATGTCTTGCAGAAAGAGAGCAGAAAGAGAGGGTCAAATCTTTATCCTTGACACCTAGTTGTTTTTTAAAGGGCGCAATAAAGAAGAGTGCATATTTGTGTCAAGAATAAAGATTTGACCCTCAGCACCCTCAGCACTCTCAGCACTGCTTTTTGATAAGTTCCAGAACTTACCGCGTTAGCGCCGCCGCGCTCCATGCCGTCTGGTGAATACAATGGTTGGGCAAACGCATTACCCCTGAGAGGTTATGTGAGTTAGGAGTTTGCTGATAACAGCTTTATTCTTTTCAGAAGAAAAAATTTCACGCAAACCTTGTTTGTATGCTTCTTCATCTGGAAAATTATTAAAAGGACCATTTCCTTGGCTGTCCTTTAATTGCAAAGGATAAAAACCAATATCATGGATAATAATCAACAATTCATAAGTATAGTTATTTAAAGTTGGTGCGATAATTGATAAATGATATACAAATTGTGTACCACTTTGTTGCTGTGAGATATTACCTACTAGTAGACCCTCTGTCTTCTCTTGGAGCAGTTCTGCTTGTTCCTTTAAGATTACCAAGGGTGTTCTCAGAGATTCAACTTTAGGCAGGGCACCCCAAAGATCTTCTTGTGTCATTATAAATTGCCTCCTCAGTTTTTAAATTAATAGTGATTGGTAAATGGTCACTAAATTTACTTTTATGCGGTTTTCCGCCACCATTTAAAAGACTTGTCCCGTTAAATTTTGTTATAACTTTCAAGTCATCTTCGAGAAAATATTCTAGGAGTGACGGACGAAGAAGAACTTGATCAAAAGTATTCCAAAAATAGCATAATTGCTTTGCACTTTGATAATGATATGTTCCAGGTGGTCCTTTTGACAAGTCTCCAAATCGACTCCACATGGGATTATAAAAAAATTTCTTCTTTTCGCCCTGCACTATACGATTTTCACGCATTGCAGTGGAACGATCCATTACTGCATGCAACCCATCGGCAGAGATCAAACCATCCTCAAATGGATTCATGTTAAAATCTCCAATCACTATAGTTCTTTCATGTCCGACACGAGTTTCAGCCTCGCATATTACATCAGACAAACGTACAGATAGTGCAAAATGGTCTGCTGGATCTAAGTGGAGTTTGCTCGGTAGATGGATTGCTACAAGAATAAAATCTAAACCTAAAGGTGGTGTAATTTGCCTAATTGCTATTCCATTAGAATCAGTTATAGGAAGAACAGCCTCACGATTTAAACGAACATATATACTCAAGCGGTTGGAAGGGTTAATTGGAAGCTGATATTTGCGTTTTCTGTCCACGTTTAATGCCTTGAGCACAGATGCATCAGCAAGTGGATTCTCTGCTAGAACTATGATATCTGCATCGCATTCTTGCGATATAGTTCGGACCTCTTCAATAAGGTTTTTTCTGTTAACGTTCCAAAAGAGTATATTCATAAATTAACTTTAGATATAATTTTTCTGCCCAACGGTGGCGGTCAGTGGTAGCCAAGTTTACCACGGCGCTGATAAAATAACGAAATAATAAAATCTGAGAATTTTTCAAAACGGCATCGATCTGGCTATCCACTGAACTGCCGGGTTATACTATTTTGATGCACATTGCTAATATCAAATGCATGCTACATTTCGTCTTTCATCATTCTTTTTATTTTCCTGGTCGTTCGAGCAATATGTACCTTTGACGCTGCAGCATTCAAAAGATCTGAAAGCCGGTTTTGATTTGTTGTCGCGAGTTTTTCAAGGGAGTCATATAGAACAGCTATAAAAAATTCATCGCGTATCGTCTTTAATAAACGGATGCTGTCAGGACCGATATCGAGTTTACGCCCTCCGTAGGTGAGATACTGGTTTGCCATGTTAAGCAGGTCATTCGGTATGGCAAGTTTTCGCCGATTCTTTCCGCCCGGAAGTCGCTCCTCGAAATGCTCCAAGTGATCGCGGGCGTCTATCCGGTCTTTTAGATCTGCTGCGTATAGCCGTAATACCAATCCGGTCCTTGAAAATCTTGTCGCCTGCTGAATGAACCGTGCAAGCTTGGCGATTCGAGCCCATGAAATTAGATAAAAATGGACGTCGTAAAAAAGGTTTCTTCCTCTACGGACGCCTGTAGCATTGGAGAATGACTTGTGGATTGAAACCTTGGCTCTCTCTATCCTGCGTTGCTGAAGCTTAGCAGCCTCAAAATAGGATTCGATAGTGTTTAGCGCGATCATCGGTCCGTACACTTCTGGATTCTTCATTGAATTCAGTGCATCCCGCAAAATTTCAGATACGTCTAAAGAGCGCACGACCGCTTTTGGTATTTGGGCTAAGAATGCCGGAGGATTTGGGGGGCCTACTTTTGGGTTTGGCATCGTAGCCTCCTATTTTTCGTCAGAGAGTATAACAAGTTAGTATCTAGTTTCTTGATATCTACGCAAAGTCTAAAATGTTGACAACGTATTTTCAGCCATGTGAGTTGATTTCTAACCTGATATCATTCCTTATCGACTGGATAACAAGAAACCTGATAACCTTACATGATCCAATACCTGCCCATTTTATTAGTCAGTACACAAGGTCCATCGACCAGAAAGGTGTACAGCCTTCCGCGCAACAATATTATGTGAAATGGCTCCGATAGTATCTTTATTTTTGCCACAAATACAATTTTCAGCAAGATGAAAAGAAAGCCTTTTCGCCTTTGTTGAAAAGCTGAGAGAAAAAAAACAATCTGAGAAACAAAGAAAGCAGGCGCATCATGCCATTTCTCTTTATGTATGAGATGGATCTTCTCTTAAAAAGAAAAGTCCCCAACAACATCTCTCAAGGCAATGGAACGTCTGCAAATCAATCTTCATGTAAGGATCCACCTTCTTCACATACTAAACAAAACTCATTTTATCAAGAAAATCAGTCTGATGACATTAAATCTCTTCAAAACGGCGAGTCTAAAGCCTGTACGGAAGAAATTTTAAAACTAAGTGGGGTTGACAGGACCGGGGTTTTCAATGATTTGAAAAACGCCATTAAAATACGTCATTATTCTCCTGATTCTACTCTTAGCCAATTGTATCTGTTCAGCGTGGGACGTAAATTGCCCTTAACTCCAGTCTGTAACTGCTCAGATGTGCTTCATATTTGTTCATTTAGGGCTTTGAAGCATACTGGTGCTATTCGAGAAGACCTAAATGGGCAAAGATGGAGTGCAGCTTCTAAGTAACAAGACCCCTCACCCCATCCCTCTCCCCTGGGAGAGGGAGCAGTAAATCCACTCTCATTAGGGAGTCACAGGGTGAAGGGAAATGTTACTTTTAAAATAGAGGACGGTATTTCCACTCTGGTTGTTATGCTGAAGTTACAGCCAGTTTAGATGAATAGCACATGAGATCGGCCAGAATGCGGAATTTGGATATAATCCGGCGAGGTCAAAATTTGACAGGAAAACAAGGAGTCTGGGCTTTCCATTGGTAACGAACAATAGGAAAGGATTCAAACAGGTGGCGGGTTTGATTGTTGAAAATTGGGTGAAGTAATCCAGGAATAGTTCAAATTGGAAGGGATTTGAGGGAGGATGAATGTTTCATGGCAGCCATAAAATATTCAATATAAGAAACATAGTGAGAGGGGTCAGGACTTTTTTTCTGTTACATAGATAAAACTGTCCCCGGTTTTGGTTTTGCAGTAGAGGACTTCTTAACTAATTTAAATTCCAGAGATGCATAAAAACAACGACGATTACAGCCACTACTGGCCAGAGTAAAATTTTTGTTATTTTGAGAAGATACTCATAAGACTCTTGATTTTCCATGATACCCTCCTCATCAAATTCCGCCAATCCGGGAATTCAATTCTGTTTTTTTTGATCAGAAAAAACTGGCTACCTCTGTTTTCCGACCCCACCTTATGACAGGGTTCTCGCTTTTTGTTTTATAGTTATTGAGCTAATATTGCAAAAAGTGAACCAATAAAGAGGGATTGGCGGACGACTACTTATTTGTCCTGCATATATCAATATTTTCGGGTAATTATCCTGTAATGCCAGGGCCATGGAATATGCGCTGACTGGTGGGGTATATGACTATTTTGAGATTAATTGGGGGATTTCACGCAGGGGGAATAAGAGGTGCAAAAAAAGGGGATAAAATGGCGCAGTTCCGACGCCTGGCGAAGGGTGGGGCGTGAAGCGCTTCGGGATAGATCTTCCGGTTCAGGCAAGGAGCGCAGGCGTTATCATATTAACGACTTCTACCACCTCTTTTTCAGCTCATTAATGCTTTCCTGATAGTCACCCTTGAAAACGGCTGAACCGGCCACAAAGATATTGACCCCTGCCTCGGAGATGTCGGCAATCGTGTCAGGGGCGACTCCGCCGTCTATCTCAATGCCGATGGGCAGGCCCAGCCGGTCGATTCGTTGTTTCAGTTTCCTTGCTTTATCCAAAGTGGAGGGGATAAAGGATTGGCCGCCAAAGCCTGGATTGACACTCATCAGCATGACCAGATCCAGGTCTTCGAGAATGTAATCAAGGGTTGACAGGGAGGTGGCGGGATTTAAAACGGCACCGGCTTTTTTACCGGCTTTTTTGATCTGGCCAATGGTGCGATGCAGGTGGGTGCAGGCTTCCACATGGACGGTAATCCAATCGGCTCCGGCGTCGACAAAATGGTTAATATACTTGTCCGCATCTGCTATCATCAGGTGTACGTCCAGGGGTAAATCACATATTTTCCGCACTGCCGCCACAACCGGCGGACCGATTGTGATGTTCGGCACAAAGTGACCATCCATTACATCCACATGAATCACATCCGCCCCGGCCTCGATAACGGCATTGATCTCTTCACCCAAGCGGGCAAAGTCGGCCGACAGAATCGACGGCGCCAGCATTTTTTCCAGCATTGTTACGTCCCTTGTTTTTACGTTTTCAGCCATGAGCCATCAGCCATCAAAGCTATTTTGCCCCCACCGTCACCATAACATAATGATCCGGCAGGATATATTTACGGGCAACCTCAAGCACTTTTGCCGCGTCTATTTTCTCAATCTCGTTTATATACCTGTTGCCGTAATCCTGGCCAAGGCCGTATGTTTCATTGAGACCCATTTCCATGGCCTGGGAGCCGTGAGTCTGCAGTCCCAGTTCATAATGGCTGATCAGCAGGTTTTTTGCCTTGGTCAGCTCTTCATCGTTAGCTGGTTCTTCCATGATGAGATAGAGCTGTTTCCAGAGCGACTTAATCGCCTCATCTTTTTTGTCCGGGCTGGTACCGATATAAATTCCGAAAGAACCGGTATCGATACCGAACAGGGTAAAGGCCGACAGGCTGTAAGCCAGGCTCTGTTTATCTCGCAGCTCGGTAAAGAGCCTGCCGCTTTGTCCGCTTAAAATCGTATCGATGACGTCCATGGCGTATTTGTCTTCACTGGTCAGGGTGGTGCCGAGAAAGCCTATGATGATGTGTACCTGCTCCTTGTCCCTTTCAATGGTGAAGATTTCAGGAATGGCCGGCGGCGCCGGGGCGAGAAAATCCTCCTGCACAAATGAAGTGGTCGCCTGCTTTACCTGCCATTGTCCAAAGTAAGTCTTTACCAGATCTTTCACCTCATTCGCCTTAACGTCACCGGACACTGCCAGTACCATCTTGTCCGGAGTGGCATGTTCTTTGTAGAGCTTCTTCAGGCTGCTGGTGGAAAAGGTGTTAATGGCTGTTTCAGAGCCTGCAGTGTTCAAAGAATAGGGATGGCCCTGGAAAAGCAGTCGGTTGAATTCCTTAAAACCCAGGGAGGGCAGAGAGTCTTCCTGCTGTTTGAGCTGGGCCAGCAGTTCCGGCCTGATTTTTTCTGCTTCTGTTTCGTCAAAGGCAGGCGTGATGATGATGTCCCTGACCAGTTTCAGGGATGGTTCAAAAAAACGGGCCAGAAAATCCGCTTTCAAACCAAAGGTGTTTTTGCCGTTAAAACCGGAAACGGCGCCGGCCATGTCGGCAATTTCAAGGGCAATTTCCCTGGCGGATAATTCACTGGTGCCGGTGGGCAGTAATTCGCTGATAAAGGCAAATGCGCCGTTGGTCGTGTCCGTTTCACTGCGCAGGCCACCGGGGAAAATTGCCCGCATGGCCACGGTGGGGACCGAATGGTCTTCTCGAACAAGTAAGGTAATGCCGTTTTCCATGGTGAAACGGTGAACATCCGGAAGGTATGATCCCACTATCATGGAGGCGGGTACACCATGTTTGGCCGCTTCATCGGCCCTGACAATGATGTCCTGAAACATGGCGAGATCCATGTCAAGTTGGGCGGCTGACGGTATCAGGAAGCCCGCTGTTATGTTTTCCCGGGTAAAATATTTCTGGGCAACCTGCATGATATCATCACTGCTGACGGAGCGTATTTTGTCAAGATAGTCGTCTTCTCTGGGGTCGCCGTTTAAGAATTCAAAAGAGCCCAGGGTGCGGGCCTGGCCTTCGGCCCGCTCCAGGTTGAAGACAAAATCAGACTCAAGGTTGCGTTTCACCCGGTTCAGTTCATCATCGCTTACCCGCAGGTATTTGAGTTGGAAAAATTCTTCCAGAATTGCTTCAAGGGCCACCGGCAGGTTTTCCGCCTCAAGGATGGCGGTGGCCTCCATCAGACCCTGATCCTTTGGGGTGAAAGCCGCTGCACTGACCTGATACACCAGTCTTTTTTCATTGCGGAGTTCATTGTAAAGGCGTGATGTTTCGCCCTGGCCGAGGATCGAGGCAATGATGTCTAAAATCGGCGAGTCCGGATGGTTAAAAGGTGTGATGGGAAAGGCCAGGGCCAGATGGGACTGGTTGATATCGTCCTGTTGATGGAAAAAACGAACCTCGGTCTGCTCGGGTTCCTGGGGCAGAGGAGGACGGCTGTAATTTCCTTTTGGCAGATCTCCCATGAGTTTTTTCACCGCAGAGTGCACCTCGCCGTAACGTACGTCTCCAACCACCACAACGGTAAAATTTTCCGGATGATAATGTTTCTCCATATAATGGAGGATATCATCCCTGGAAAAAGAGGTGACACTTTCCACCGTGCCTATAATCGGCAGCCTGTAGGGGTGGGTGGTGTAGGAGGTGTCCATCAGCTGTTGAAAGAGCCTGGACTGTGGCCTGTCGTTGCGCATGCTGATTTCTTCCAGCACCACTTTTTTCTCCTTTTCCAGCTCTTCCGGATTAAAGGTGGAATTTTGCACCGCATCGGTAAGCACATCAAGTCCCGTCTGCCAGAAGCGTGATGACAGCGTGGCATGGTACACCGTGTATTCAAAGGAGGTATAGGCGTTAATGCCTCCGCCCACCTCTTCAATATCCCCGGCCACCCGGCCCGGTCCCCGTGTGGGGGTGCCTTTGAAGATCATATGCTCGATAAGGTGGGTGATACCGGCTTCATTTTGCTCCTCATAGATGGAACCGGCTTTTACCCAGATCTGTACGGTGGCAACTTTTGTTCCGGGTGTCTCCTTGACAATTATCGTTAAATTATTGTCCAGCGTTTCTTTGTAAAGATGGGGGGAAAGCTCTTTTGCCCAAGATGTTTGTGTGGTCATAATAAAGTATACCAGTGTTGTGATAAGTATAAAAAATTGTTTTGTTTTCATAACAATACATTCCGAAGGTCCTGCAGGAATTACAAGATGACCTTGCCGGTATTTTGGCTGGCGGGAGTAATCCTAAGACTCGTTTGTTTTTTTCTTTACGTTAAAAAAAAGAATAACGCCAGCACAAATCATGACGGCGCTTAAAAGCTGGCCCCTGGTGATAAAACCTGCCATAAAGCCGATATGGGCGTCAGGCTGGCGGAAAAATTCGATAAAAATGCGGAAAATGCCGTAAAAAACAAGAAATGCGCCAAGCATTGTTCCGTGGCCCCACTTCCAGGTGTACTTCTTTGTTTTTAAATTCCAGAGAATAATAAAAAGCAGCAGTCCCTCAAGCAAAGCCTCGTAAATCTGTGAGGGATGCCGGGGCAAGGCGCCTCCTCCGGGGAATACCATGGCCCAGGGAACTTCAGTGACCCGTCCATAGAGTTCTGCGTTGATGAAGTTGCCGATGCGGCCGAGACCGAGACCAATCGGTATTGTAACTACATAGATATCAGCTGTTTCTAAAAAGTTCAGTTCTTTCCTGCGACAGTACAACAAACCGCCCACCAGCAGACCCAGCACCCCGCCGTGAAACGACATGCCTCCATGCCATGTTGCCAGTATTTCCAGGGGGTGTTCCATGTAATAGGAAAAATTGTAAAAAAAGACATAGCCAAGCCTGCCCCCCAGCACCATGCTGATAATAAGGATGAAATTGAGATTTTCAAATTCAGCGGCCAGCGTCTTCAACCGGAGCTTGTTTATCTGGCAGCGTACGAGAAAATAGGAGGCGGTAAAGCCGAGCACGTACATCATGCCGTACCAGCGCACTTGCAGGGGACCGATTGAAAAAATAACCGGATCTATGGAAGGAAAGGAAAGCATGCCACTCCTTACACCGGAAAAATTACCCTTGTCAAGCACTTGCGAGAATTGGGATTTCGGCATTTTCATGCAGTGAAAGCGTAAAACAGATAATTCTTTGAATAGATAATACTTTATCTATTAACGAAAGTTTCGTAAAAACTAAAAGCTGGCCATATTTTCGGCCAAAGGGAGAACATTTTGAGAGTATTTACGGGTAAATCAACAATTACATAAAAATCAATATATGGTACAAAAGTTTGCGAGTCGGTTTCGTGTCACTGCGAAATCCGAAAACCGAAATCCGAAATCCGAGACCAGATAAATGGACGAAAAAAAACTGCAGAAAGAGTTACAGAGCAAGGTTTCATTGAAATTAATGCCTCTTTTTGAGCGCTATCGATTTGATTATTCCGATTTGGAGTCGGTTTTAAAGTGGAAACCCATTGTCCTTGTAATCGGAAATTACTCTTCAGGAAAATCAACCTTGATTAACGAGTTGATTGGCCGTAATCTTCAGCGTACCGGACAGGCCCCTACGGATGATTCCTTTACTATCATTACCTCATATGGCGAAGAAAACGGTAAAGAGATTGTTCCCGGCTCCACCCTGGTAAATGATGAAACCCTGCCTTTTGTTCATTTTAAGTCGTTTGGCGAACAGTTCATGGCTCATTTTCGTTTGAAAAAGGTTAATGAGCCTTTTCTTGAAAATATGGCTATCATAGACAGCCCGGGTATGATTGACGCAGTAACGGAAAAGGACCGGGGCTATGATTACCTGACTGTGCTCGGTGAATTTGCCAAGCTTGCCGACCTGGTGGTGCTGATGTTTGATCCCCACAAGGCGGGAACCATCAGTGAAACATATACAACAATACGCTCCACCCTGCCGGAAACCTCCGGCGAGGACCGTATTGTTTTTGTTATGAGCCGCATAGACGAATGCGATAATTTCAGCGATCTTGTCCGCTCATACGGAACTTTGTGCTGGAACCTTTCCCAGATGACGGGCCGCAAGGACATTCCAAGGATTTTCGTTACCTATGCCGAGGGAGAAGCAGAGCCCACCGGTATGCTCGCCGCCTGGAGCGAGGAGCGTAAATTGTTGAAAAAGAGAATTTTTTCCGCTCCGGAATTCAGGGTTTATCATATTCTGCAGGACATAGACCGCCAGGTGAACGAACTGCAGCTCATATGCGAGGCCATGCATTCATTCAGTAATAAAGGAAGAAAACTGCTATCCAAAGTGGGGAAGTTTTCCCTGATTGCCGGCCTGGCGGCATTTTTTATCGTTGATGTGGTGAGCAGCAGTATTACCGGGGTTCCGGAGGAACCTCTTCTTGCCGCTTTAGTTAGTGGCTCCGCGAGTCTGCAGCACCTGACGCTTCCCTTGACCAGTGTGGCCCTTGTCTGTTTTCTAACCTGGATTTTTTTTACCAGATGGAGTTTTCCGAGGCTGGTGAAAGATTGCCGGGCCCATATGGCCGATCTTGTTGTTCTTGATACAAATTATAAGAAAAGTTTGTGGGATAAAGTTGCCGGTAAGGTTTCGGAACTTCTGTCCGGGGCAAAGGTGACGGAACTTGGTGGGGTTCACGGCAGAAATTTGAGCAAAACACGCAGGTTCCTGGACAGGGATTTGCAGGATTATTATGATAGAATAAGGTAAAATTTTATGTCAAGCACCCTATTTTATAATAAAGTTTCTTAGCTGGAAAGCCTTTATAACAAAGGATCTGGTTGAAATGAATGAGCACTCATCCATTAATTCAAAAAAACGTCATTTGCTGGCTTGACAAATAGGAGCGCATCGAGTAATTAGGGTCATCTATTAATTGGTGCAGAGATAAATTTACTCGGAGCCTAGAATCAAGCTAATTAGGCAAATCTTGAACAAGGAGGAATAAAATGGCAACTGTTGAGCATGCTGGAAGTAGTTTTGATGTAGATGAGGATGGTTTCCTGACTAAAGGTATGGATGAGTGGAATGAGAGTTGGGTTGAGTACGTAAAAGCAAGCGAAGGCATCTCCGACCTGACCGATGAGCACTGGAAAGTAATCAACGCTCTGCAGGACTATTACAAGAAAAATGGTATCGCACCCATGGTTCGTATTCTTTCCAAAACCACTGGTTACCCGCTGAAAAGAATCTACGAGCTGTTCCCATCAGGACCTGGTAAAGGAGCCTGTAAAATGGCTGGTCTGCCTAAACCGACCGGTTGTGTATAATATACATGTAAATAGTCTCTGAATTTTTACAAAATAAAAAAAGAGGAAGAAGCTTTGCGCTTTTTCCTCTTTTTTGATTTTCAGTCTTGGGATTTGAGTTTCAGCATTTTATGCAATTCTTGGCAAAGGTGCGCGTGTACACCTTATGCTAAATCAATAGCGTTGCATGTAGGGTGCGCACTGCGCACTAAAAAAAGAAAAGTACAGGCGGAAAGAGAAATTGTTTTTTTGAGAATTTCTCACCTTTGCTTCGCCGGAAAAGTTTCGTGAATCCGGTCCACTCTTTGTTGGTATTCATCGGCATTGATCCGTGCTCCCCTGATACCTCCCCGTAAATTTATCTCCGCAAGATATGTTTCTCCGTTTTCCAGCATCATCAGGTCGATATGGGCATAGGGGAAAAGTCCCCTTTTCATTACTTCGGAGCAGAGATCAAGCTGTTTATCGGTTAGGCCGCAGGAGCTGCTTTGTCCGCCGCAGTGCAGGTTATTTCTGAAATTAACAGGGTTTTTACGGCTGTATGCCTCAATATAGTCCCCTAAAACAATAACACGGATATCCACACTTCCCTCTACAAAGGGCTGGATGACAAAAGGGAAAGGGAGAGAGCCGAGGGAACAGTGGGTGAAGACATCCTCCACGTTACTCCAGAGATGGATTCCCATGCCGGCGTTTTTACGGTCATCCTTGGTTACCACCCTGGTGATTTGCTGCTGATAGGTGTTGAGGGTTTCCAGCATGTCGTGCCGGTCATGGATAATCCTGGTTTGGGGCAGCATTTTTTCCGTAAAAACAAGAGCCTGGAGGGTTTTTGAGCGGCTGAGCAATTGGCTGAGCCCCGATGGAAATAGAATGATGCCTCGCTCCACCAGATCAACTACAAGATGTTCTTCAGTCGTTTTGAGGCGCAGGCGTCCAACAAAAATATCATTTTTCTGCAGAGAATGAAATTCCTGGCGCAGAATTTTGTTGCTGGTGAAAATGCGGGAACCGCAATCCGTTTGTCCGGCAGACATTAAAAGAGCATTTCCAGAAAGCGTTGATGATAGCGGGTCATGTCCGTATTGCATTCTTCGCAGTAAAAGCGAATTTCACCCAGGATCTGGGATTCATCTCCATCCTGGGTAAAACTGCAGTCATTGTTCTGCACGTAATGGGTGGTGAGAATGACACCGTCGGCTACTTCAACAAAATTACGGTCATTGCCGCAGTTTGGACATGTTAAGAGCATAAGGCTCTGGGGGGATAATTTAAAAGCATAGGAATTTCCATTTTTTGTTTTTTTTTAGACAGGATTAACTGGATTTTTTTATCATGTCTATCTTGTTGATCCTGTCTAAAGCCCGCCCGTAGGGCGCTAAGTTCTTTTTTTCGGTTGTCCCTATGGGAGTTTCCAAGTTTTTTCCTCCTGTAAAAAAAACTAATCTACGGCAGACCGCATCTTTTGTCAATCAGGGAGTCACATTTGCCGGGGGGGCGTTAAAGTCAATGCTTAAACCATAATTTACCACGAAGTTCACGAAGAACACGAAGAGGGAACTCTTGTAAAAAGAAACATTAAATGTTTCTCTTTTTTTTTCGTGTGCTTTGTGCGCTTCGTGGTTTAATAATTTTTCTAATTCAACTCAGTAGAGGATGTCAAATCCGTGCATAGCTACGGTTTCCTGCATATCAACGATAACATCACTGACCTGGGACATGGGTGATCCCTGGTAAAGCCAGGACACCATGCGGTTAACCTTGTCTGCTTCTCCCTGAATCAACGCCTCTACGGATCCGTCCGGCAGATTGCGCACCCAGCCGGCAAGTCCGTATTTGAGGGCTTCGTCTCGGGTATAGGCCCGGAAAAAGACACCCTGCACCCTGCCGCGAACAATGGCATGGACCGTTTTAACACTCATTGTGTTCCTCATTTTGCTATCAGTTGTTGAAAATCCTCTTCACTGAGAATGGTAAGGCCCATTTCCGTGGCTTTTTGCAGCTTGCCACCCGGTTTTTCCCCACAGACCATATGGGTGACTTTTTTACTCAGCGAAGAAGAGACCTGGCCTCCATGTTTTTTAACCAGCTCCTTGGCTTCATTTCTGGAGAGTGAAGTGAGCCCGCCGGTAAAGATGAAGACCATATTTTGTAAGGGCAGGCCTGCTGAAACAACTGTCTGTTTTTGAGGATTCAGGCCCAGATCCGCAAGTTTTTGCAGCATGTCCTGTACTTGCGCGTCACCGAAATAATCGATAATGGACTGGGCCATCTGTTCGCCGATGCCTTCAATGTTCAGCAGCTCCTCTCTGGAAGCAGCCGCCAGCTGCCGCAGGCTGAGAAAATGCTCTTCCAGCAGGCGGGCCGTCACCTCGCCGACATAGCGGATGCCCAGGGCGGCCAGAAAACGTGCCAGGGAAACGTTTTTGCCGGTCTTAATGGCTCTAATGGCATTTTCCGCGGATTTTTGTGCCCAGCCGTCAAGGGATTGGAGCTGTTTTGCCTCAAGTGTATAAATATCCGGAATATTCTGCACCAGATTTTCACTGAAAAGTTGTTCCATGGCTTTTTTACCAAGTCCTTCAATGTCCATGCCGCTTTTTCCTGCAAAATGGATCAGGCTGCGCAGACGCTGGGCCGGACAGTGAGGATTGACGCAGCGCACGGCCGCTTCCCCTGCTTCCCGTATCAGTGCATGGCCGCATGAGGGGCAGTGCTGCGGCATGTGTATGGGTTTTTCCCTGCCTGTACGAAGGTCGGCAATAGGCTGGACTATTTCCGGAATAACATCACCAGCCCGCTGCACCAGTACCATATCACCAGTTCTGATGCCTTTTCGTTTGATCTCGTCTTCATTGTGCAGGGTGGCCCGGCTCACCGTCACCCCGGCGATACTGACCGGTTCAAGTAGAGCAACCGGGGTGATGGCGCCGGTGCGTCCTACCTGGAAATCAACGCCGAGCAACCTGGTGGTCGCCTGGGAAGCAGGGAATTTACGGGCGATTGCCCAGCGAGGGCTGCGGGCCTTATTGCCCAGGCGTTCCTGCAGGGCAAAACTGTCCACTTTAACCACCATGCCGTCTATGTCATAGGCAAGGTCGGGCCGTATTTCGAGCAGATGCCGGTAATGATCAGCGACTTCATCAATTGAGGCGCATGAGCGAACAAGGGGATTAATCTTGAAGCCAAGTTTTCCCAGAAACGAAAAAAGCTCCATCTGTCCTGTGGAGGGGACGATGGAAGGATCACTGATGCCGTAGGCGTAAAAATCCAGGGGACGCAGGGCGGTCAGCCTGGAGTCGAGTTGGCGCAGAGATCCTGCGGCGGCATTACGGGGATTAGCAAAAAGGGGTTCTCCGGCCTCTCCCCGATCGTAGTTGAGCTGTTGAAATCCGGTAAGGGACATGAAAACCTCCCCCCTTACCTCAAGGCGCTCCGGTGTCATATCGGTTATGAGACGCAGAGGAATGGAGGAGATTGTTTTCAGGTTGGCTGTGATATTTTCACCAATGCGTCCGTCTCCTCTTGTTGAACCCAGGACAAAGAGGCCTTTTTCATAGACCAGTTCCACTGCCAGGCCGTCAAGTTTGGGTTCTGCCACATAGTTGATGGGGGAATGGTCCTTTAAAAAACGATGCAGCCGTTCTTCAAAATTTTTCGTATCCTCATCGGAAAAGGCATTTTCCAGGCTGAGCATGGGGAAGTGATGCTCAACCTGGTTAAATTTTGCCAGGGCAGGCGCCCCGACCCTTTTACTGGGTGAATCGTCAGTCGCCAGTTGCGGGAAATGCTGCTCAATATCGAGCAGTTCCTGAAAAAGGGCGTCATATTCCGCATCAGCAATGATTGGCTGATCCAGGATATAATACCGGTGGCAATGGGAGTGTATTTCCTCTCGCAGCTTTTCCAGGCGTTGCCGGGCTGTTTGAAATTCGCTTGACATTGTTTATTTTTCCGCCGGTTTTTTAAGGAGAGTGCCTCCCTTGGCAATATTTTCATGGGGGAGCTCATCAATAAAGATGAGGATGGAGTCTTTCGGTTTGTTGGCCCCTGCGGCAATAACATCGGTTACGCCTTGGCTGATCCGGGCTTTTTGTTCCTTGGTCAGTGTTCCGGCCACCCGGATATTGACATACGGCATGGTTCTTTTCCTTCTGTTTTGTGGGTTGAAAAAGTTTTGGGGGGATTTTAACGCAAAAGCGTAGGAAAGCAAGCCTGCGAGACTCCGAAAAGACAATAGTTTTTGCTGATTTCATAAAATGTTTCAGCGAAATTCTTGCTTTCTGCATTCTCCACAGCTAAGCTGCCCCTATGCCCCTATGCCCCTATGATTTACAATATCACCTATGAAAATCGCCGGTCATCCCATCATCCTAAAGACTGAAACGTTCTCTACAAACAACGATGCCATGGAGCTTGGCCGCCGTGGGGCTGAGGACGGCACCGTCATCATGGCGCTCAGCCAGACAGGAGGACGGGGACGCCTGGGGAAAACATGGCTTTCCCCGGCGGGCGGCGGACTGTATTTTTCAATCATTATGAGGCCTGCTCTGGCTCCGGCAGAGTTGTCGAAAATCACCCTTGCCGCAGGGGTTGCCCTGTGCCGGGCCATTGAATCAACCTGTCTTCTTTCACCTCTGATTAAATGGCCCAATGATATTCTAATTGACGGTAAAAAATGCGGCGGCATCCTGACGGAATCACTTTTTGAATCGGCAGCACCTCCCCTTGTTGTCCTTGGAGCAGGTCTGAATATATCCACCCCCACAACCTCTTTTCCCCCGGATTTACGCAATAAAACAACGTCCCTGCAGCATCACAGCCCGGACAAAATTGACGGAAAATATTTGCTTGCCTCCATCTTGACCGAGGTGGATCATGTCATGGCGCAAATGATTGCCGGTACATGGGAAGATATTTTAAAGACATGGAGGAAGCATGACGCTACACTGGGGCAACGGCTGACCTGGGTAACCGCGGGAAGAAAGGCTGTCACCGGGGTGTCATTGGGAGCGGATGATGACGGACTGCTCCATGTCAGGGATGACCGCGGCATTATCCATGAGGTGCTGTCCGGAGATATTCGCCTTCTTTCTTCCTGACGCGGGAAACCAGCTCTTCGTTGACCGGGGTCTTCATCCCAAGTCGCGCTGCCTTTTCAAGAAGGGCGCCGTTAATGGCTCCTATCTCTGTGGGTTTTTTTCTGCGTACGTCCTGCAGCATTGAGGAGATGTTGTTTGCCGTGGCCCGGCAGACAGCCAGGGTCTGTGCCACGGGATCTTCCGTAAATGTTATGCCCAGGGCGTGGGCAACCCCTACCCCTTCCTGCACGGCCAGTTCCAGTTTTTCCCCGGCCTCTTTTATCTCCAGTAATGCTCCGTTGTTGCAGTCGAAAATCACCGTCAGGGCATTGATGCCTATATTGATCAGCAGTTTGGCCCAGACAAAGTCGAGGATATTGGCAACCTGTTCCGTTTGCAGGCCGGCCCTGTTGAAAAGAGAGACCTCTGTGTCCAGAGACGGGGTTGGTTGAGATGAGGGGAGAAAGCCTATTCTGGACAGTCCTTTGCCGCCGTGGCGGACATGACCCGGTGCAACCAGGGTGGCCCCAAGGGAGGTTACCCCTATGGCGGGAATGACAGGAAGATTAATCTTCGCCAGCTCGTCGATATGGCTGATGCCGTTCTGGAAAGAAATAAAGGAGGTTTGCGGGGTAAAAAGTGGGACAGCGCCCCTAAGAGCCTGCACCACATCCCGTGACTTGACGCAGTGCAGGACAAGTTCGGCCCGGCCTATTTCTGCAGCATCGGCCGTGGCTGAGACAGAACGAAAAAACTCCTGTGCACCATCGGTAAGCAGGAGTTTTGCGTTAATTCGGGCGGCCCGCTGCGGATCATGATCCAGCAGCCACACCTCATTATCATTGTCCCCGGCCAGAAAGGCGGCAAAGAGAGAGCCGAGAGCACCGGGACCGATAATGGCAATTTTCATTTTTTAAACAAATTTAAATGTGATTACCACTAATTTTCAGCCTCCTGCGCAAAAACTGGTGAAGAATGAGGGTGGGAGCGGATTTATCCGCGAATTTTCTGGGTTGGCAAGCAAGCAGTTCCATCTCCTTGCCGGCCCTTTTCGCGGCTAAAGCCGCTCCTACAGCACTGCACTGATGAATGGCTGAATTTCGATGGTAAT
>DAOUUW010000166.1 GCA_030667965.1 Deltaproteobacteria bacterium | reverse complement strand
TGTGCCTCGAGTTGTCGACTTCCAGTAGGTAGTAATTAATTTCATCCAAAAAGAAAGGATCACCTGCGTAAAATCGGGCGGTTAAAGCCTGCCCGGTGCCGGTTTGCACATTAAAAATACGACACTGTTGTAGCGCGTGCTACGATAATAGCGTTGAATGAATATTTTGCGCTACACCTCGTGCCGCTGACAGACTGTGGCATAGCAAAAAATCCCTTATTATTTTCACGTGTTAGGTTTTTCCCCGGGTGTCGCATGATTATTTGGCACGGGCTGTGCTATTAAAATAAAGTGAAATATATAAGGGAATAAGCAGTGGATAGAGACCAGGAGGTTGTCATGACCGTAAAAACTGAGCATACCACAGTAAAGGCCCATGCAGAAGAATCGATCTGCGCAGAGCAGTGCGCAGATCGGCGTCACAATAATATTAATTGCAAGTGCCATGGTTGGAGCATGGGGACTTGCCTGCTTAGTCGGAGGTGTAAGCCGGTATGGTGTTGTCGAAATGATTAAGGGTTGGTTTTCAGCGGTGATGGGTGGTTAGTGCTTTGACCGGGAAAGGGAATTTTGTACATACCGGAACAACTGACAGGAGAAACGACATGGCATCAGAGACAAGAGGCACAGGTTTATTTTTTGGCATGGTAGCTGTAATAGGCGCAATTATAGGCCTTTGGGCTTTTACCACTCTCATAACAGGCCTTTCTTCGGTAGATTGGCAGGTCTCGCAAATGTTACGCCGGTTTCTTGTGGCAACCGGCAATATCCATGAATATGAAACACTGGTTGATTACTATACACATATTAAAGGGATTGAGTATCTGGTTGCAGTGATATTCTTTGTTGCTTTCCCGATATATTATAAATCTTTGAAACCGAAAGAACCAACTGCATCTGATGCTTAGCTAAAAATAGAAAATCAGTAGTCTGTGAAAAAAGGAGGTGGAATTTGAAAAGATTCCGTCTCCTTTTTTTTTAAGATCTTTGAAAGTATTATGTTGACATTTAACAACGCGAAATATAATAGGTGCATGCTTTTTTTTAAGAGCCTTTTTTTGTCGTTTTTAACTGCACTATTGTTGTGCGAAGAAAAGAAAATTTTTTCCGCCGGGAGATACAAACATGACCCTTAAAACCATCCCCATTGAAGAACCGGAGGACCCTCCGAGCAGTTGTCTCAATATCTGCCCTCCTTCCTTCTCTGCCGCCGTTTCGGCACGGTTTCCCGCCCTTTCACGCGCTAAAGCCTTCCGCAATAGACATTTTCCCCAAACAACTATCGCCGAATGGAATGACTGGCGCCGGTTTTGTCGCTGCCGCAGGTCAATGTAAAATGAGTTATACTGATATTATTCGTGATTTTGTCAGATTCCTTCATGCACGAGCAAAAAAATGATTGCCATCCGTCCTGCCGGCGGCGACGATCGGCACCAGCTTTTTACCCTGATAGCCACCATAGATGTTTTTACCCACGAGGAAAAGGAGCTGGCCCGTAAGGTCATTCATGACGGGCTGGCCTCGGCAGAAAACGGCTACCATATCCTGGTGGCCGATGACAGCGAGAATTACCTTGCCGGCTTCATCTGCTACGGGTCGATTCCCATTACCGTGAAGCGCTGGGATCTTTACTGGATAGCCGTTGCTCCCGAGCTGTCACGCCAGGGGGTCGGCACTCTGCTTCTGCAGGCAATGGAAGAAAGGCTCGGCAAAGGCGCCCGTATTTATATAGATACTTCCGCCACCAGCGGCTATGCCAAGGCCCGTTCTTTTTACGAACGGCAGGGCTATAAGGTGGCCTGCATTCTGCCTGATTTTTACCGGGCAGGAGATGACAAAGTAGTTTACTGCAAGGATTTATGACATGTTCCGTAAGGGTGCAAGGAGGAACAACAGCAGCCTTTCATCCCATGCGGCGACGCACACTGTCCATTGCCTCCTGCAAGTAAGGGGGTATGACAACACCGGCGCTGATAGCATTATCGCAGGCTAGAAGCAGATCTCGTTCGGGGATGCCTGCTTTTTCCCAGTAGGAAGCGGGATCGCGGGCAAAATCGGCAATGATTTCAAGCACTCCGTCATAATCACGTACTACATGGCAGAAATTGGGCACCCAGGCCGGCGCCAGCCGTACAGTATGCGAGCCGATTGTTTTCGGGCTGGAAGCTGTTTTCAGCTGCGCCAGGGTGGACTGCCAGAGGTGGTCACCGTTTTCTCCCAGCCCAAAAGGATCGACAAAAATATGGGGGGCGGGCAGACTTTCAAAGAGTTTCAGGTTTGTAATGGCGATCAGCATTTCTTCAAAGGTGCCCATACCGCCGATATTGTAGATCTTGAACAGGGAAGTGCGGTCAAGGATGTTCTGCCGCATATGCCGGGCTGAGTTGTTGAAGTTGAGCAGAATGGGAGGCTGCAGGTTGGCACACTGGCCGATCTTTTCACTGTCTATGCCGATTCCAACACGAAGAATGCCCTGGTCGGCAGCCGCATCATCAGCGATCTTCATGACCCCAGGCCCGCTGCCGTGGCAGACGGCGAAGCTGCCGCCAATTTCCGGCACAGCGGAAAGCTGCCTGAAAAAATGATGGATCTGCTCGGTCAGCACCTCATCGGTGCCATCCACGTGGGAACCTAACATGGCGATCATGGTGTGGGAATCAGCTATTTTCTCCTTACCCTGCCGGGTCATCCAGAACCCCCGGTGGAACTCGCGCACATGCCGTTCCTTGCCTTCTCCGAAAGTCATATAGAAACGGGCGCCCTCCCGGCTGGAAAGATCACAGAATGTTTCATAGGTGGTTTGTCCGAAATAAATATTGCTGGAAGACGGGCCGGGCAGACACTGGCTCCCAATGGTTGAGGTTTCCCGGCCCCTGATACTGCGGCCGATAAATACCCCGATATTATTGCGCTTCAGCACCCGCAGGGTGTCGGTGACAGGAAACTCATGGGCAACAAAAACTTTATGCAGATTCTGGGCGCCACCCACCAGATCCAGGCTCTCCACAAAATCTCTCAGGTCCGGGCTGATCTGCTGCCCCCGATGGACGCCGGAGGTTATGGTACCGCGTATGACTTCATAGACGGTGCGGCTCTGGGCATTTTCATGCCACTCGTTCTCCAGCATTTCCCGTTGAATATCAATGCATTTGCTGCGAGTGAGGATGCGACCGTAATTACCCCGCACGGTCGGATCAGCGCTGATGTTATCAAACAGGGCATCGCAGATATCAAGGTCAAAAATTTTGGTGGCATCAGCAAAATCAACCCCCTGCTGCATGATTTTCTCGGCCCGGCTGGTGGTCAGCAGTCGCCCTGCGACCCTGGTTGTTGCTTGATCGGCCGGAAAGAAACGTAGCCTGAGGAGAAGGTTGGCCGTAGCCACGGGACTGTCACTGTCGTTGTATATCTCAACCTGACGCGGCACATTGATGCCGCTGGTGCGTACCGCATCAAGGAGACGGGCAGCCAGATGGAAAACCCCCGGTTCACTCAACTCTCTTTCAATGAGTGCGCTGTATGGTCCAAGAGAAATACGGATAGCACCGCAGAGAAAGTCACCAGCTCCAAGCATCTCCGGCAGGCCGCCTCGGGACGGGTACTGAATAAGGCTCAATCCCTCCTTGGACTGACTGAGTACGAGCTGTACGTTCTGACCTGCGGTGATCAGGGTGGTTGAAAGAAGATAGCGGATGTTTTCCAGCGGAATGGTCACCACTCCTTCGTTACTGATACTTGCCCTGGGGGGCAGCAGTAGATGATGTTTGCTATGCGCGTTTTCTATCTCCTGCCGCGAAAGCGGGGATTCCATTGGTATAAAAAGCCTGCCGATCGTCAGCCTTCGATTGCTGTCGGCAATGGATTTTATTTCGGAAAAAAGCAAATCCGGGATATGGTGATTGAGCGATATGAGCTGCACCGGCATATCAATACGCCGCCTGCGGGTGTCTATCTGAGGTCCCCCGTCACCAAAATCAACGTCAAGCCCGATCTGGGAGTGACCGCTTCTGCCTATCAGGTAGCACCGCTTCCGGAGCAGTCCATCGCTTTCCAGGTCGCTCAGTACGCCCCGAAGGGTATCACTGGTATCTTCAAGGCGCATGATACCGGCAAGCTTCGGAACTCCAAGAGTTTCATCAATAGTAGGCTCAGCATCCTGGTCAAGAAGAAGATACCCGTCTTCCGTGAGAAGGGGTGGTCGTTTCATGCAACTATCTCCTGTAAAAGGTATGGATCAAACCATCAAAATGACGGATCGGAAAAGGCTTGGAACACTTTGTATTGTACACGAATTAACGTATCTCCCCCTACTCGATTATTTGACCTGTTCGTTCATTTCCCTGGCCAGCAGGGTTCCTTTGTTTTCATCGACAAAAAAGAGGACAATGGCTCCAGTCACAAAGAGGAAAATAACCGCAAGAAGTGAAAGGCGGGGATTGCCGGTCAGGATACTGATCCAGCCCATGAGCAGTGGTCCTATGACGGCGGCAAATTTGCCCAGCATATTGTAAAAACCAAAAAACTCAGCAGCCTTGTCAACCGGGATGATGCGGGAGTAGAGCGACCGGCTGAGGGATTGCACTCCTCCCTGTACCAGGCCTATTGCCGCCGCCATCAGGTAGAATTCAAAAATCGTTTCCATGAACATGGCCCATGTCGTCACCAGCAGGTAGATAAAAATGCCAAGCAGAATGGCCTTTTTGGTGCCGAAACGTTCTCCCAGTCTGCCAAAAACAAGGGCTGCGGGAAAGCCGACAAATTGCGTGATGAGCAGGGCCATGATCAAGCCGTTTGCGTCAAATCCCAGAGACATGCCGTAATCAACGGCCATGCGGACAATGGTGTCCAGCCCGTCAATATAGAGCCAGTAGGCAATTAGAAAGCAGAAGACAACGCGTAGCCTGCGGATTTCGGAGAATGTTTTTTTCAGTTGCCGCAGTCCTGCCACGCATGAGTCCATGGCTGATTGCTGTTTGGGAAGAGATGGTTCATCCACCCAGATCATGATGGGCAGGGAAAAGAGTGCCCACCAGACGGCAACGGAGACAAAAGAAATTCGTACGGCTTCAGCCGCATCATCCAGGCCGAACATAGAAGGATACAGTGTCATCAGTATATTAAAGGCAAAAAGGAGACCACCGCCGAGATAGCCAAGGGAAAAACCCAGGGCCGATATCCTGTCTGTTTTTTCAGGAGGGGCCACGCTGACAAGGAGGGAATCGTAGAAAACATTGCCGCCGGAAAAGCCGACTATGCCTGCAATATACAGACAAACAGCGGGGAACCACTCTCCCTGTGAAATAAAATAAAGAGAGCCGGACGCCATAACACCCAGCAGGGTGAAAGAAAGGAGAAATTTTTTCTTGGCCCCGGCCTGGTCGGCTATGGCGCCGAGAAGCGGCGCCAGAAAAATGACGAGCAGGCTGCCGAAGGAGTTAGCCATTCCCAGGCGGAAGGTGCTTGTTGAGACATCCGCTCCGTCGCACCAGAACTGTTTGAAAAAAACAGGGAAAAAACCTGCCATGACAGAGGTGGCAAAGGCGGAATTGGCCCAGTCATAGAATGCCCAGGATAGGGTCTTTTTGTTGATTTTCATGCATTCAAATGTGTGATGAGCACCATGCCTCAGGAAATGTGAAATTGCTTATTGACCTGCGATCTGCAAACGCCTGAACATCTGTTCGGGAAAATCCGTAACAATGCCTTTGACATGATCGTCAATGGCTCGCTGAAGTTCCTCGTCAGTGTTGATGGTATAAACCCCGGTAAAAACAGAGTGTTGAGAAATATCTTCGGCTCGTTCAGTGGTGAGTTGTTCAAGAGAAAAGACAACGACCTCGCAGCCTGTTGTTTTAACAAGATCAGACGGCATTCGATCATCAGCGGGGAGAAGAATGGCGGCAGTATGAAATTCCTGTGAAATCGATCGGAGGTAGCGAAGTGAGTCGTGGTGAAAAGAGGAAAAAAGCGTAAAAGGGGCAAAACCTGCCTCCAGGGTGGTGGATGCGATGAGGTCAATGCGTTTTTTGTAGTCTTCCATTGGGGCGGGAGGCTTGATCTCAATGTTGATGCAGGCCCTTCCCTTCAGCAGGTCAAAAACTTCATGTAACAGCGGGATGCGTTCTCCCTTGAATTCCGGGCTGAACCAGGAACCGGCATCGAGCCTGCGCAACTTTTCCACGGTAAACGTGCAGGTTTCACCGTGGCCGTTGGTTGTTCTTTCCAATGTGTGATCATGTATGACAACGATATGTCCGTCGGCGCTGATCTGTACGTCTATTTCAATGATGACGGCTCCGACCTCCAGGGCTTTGCGAATGGCAGCCAGGGTGTTTTCAGGGGCGTTGCCGGAGGCTCCCCGGTGGGCAACAATGATTTGTCCCGTCGTTGCATCAACAAGATTTTTCAGAGATTTCATGCTGTTTTTTCCTTCATTTCGTTTTCCAGTGCGCGTGAAAATATCAAAAAAGAGCAAGGTAAAGACGTTGGCAGGACTCTATTGCCAGATTCCCTCGATTTTTTCTCCGCATTTACTGCAACTTCCATCTGAAAGATAATTTGCCCGGATGGAAAAACCAAAGCGGCTGATAAGTTCGGTTTTGCATGAAGGGCAATAAGTGTTTTCACCACCCTCCC
>DAOUUW010000033.1 GCA_030667965.1 Deltaproteobacteria bacterium | reverse complement strand
TTCAGCCATTCATCAGTGCACCCTGCTGTAGGAGCGGCTTTAGCCGCGAAAAGGGCTGGCAAGGAGATGGAACTGCTTGCTTGCCAACCCAGAAAATTCGCGGATAAATCCGCTCCCACCCTCATTCTTCGCCGGTTATTTGCGCAGGAGGCTGAAAATTAGTGGTAATCACATTTTATAATCTTGCTGACTATCGTATAATTCATTTAATACATTTCAACATGCCCTGCTATTTCTTTAAATCCAAATGGGCGATCACGACAACCCTACTGCCTGATACCGGGGCATTCCCTGACCACCTCGTCCTTATGCTTCTTGAAATAATTCCAGAAGGGAAATTCCCGGCATTGGACGGGGCGAACCTCATAGACGGAGCAACGTTTTTCAGCACCTTCAATAAAAACGCATTCAAACCGGCCTTCAACAACTCTCTCCTTGAGAGATAATGCGTTGCCGACCCGCTGAAAATACCTATCCAGACAATCCACAGGGTTTATATGTAAAAATTCACAGATCTGCGAAAACTCCTGCTGACTGACCCAGACGTACCCGGACTCGCCGCAGCAGCAGTAACTTGGACATTCATCACATGCGACCGGATCAAAACCAAAATCAAATCCTTGTTTTCTTATAATAGTCATATCGTATGCCGGAATTAATATGGGGAATAACTACGCCAGCCATGTAAACCGCTATGAAATTGAACAGTATCTGTCGATCATGTGACAGGAAGCAAATGAGAGGAGACGAGTATCATTTTAACCATGCACTCAGATCAAAACAACGCGATACGATCACTCATCTCTTTGTAATGAAACAATTTCTCGTATTCCACCATTCCGGCCATAGCCCGGGACTGAATCTTGATCCCGGTTTCCTCGAGAATTGCCACCGGATTGAGCCCACCTATGACAACAACCCCCGTTCTTCCTTCAGTAACCGGAATTTCCAGCAGAGGTTGACCAGGCCAGCCGACCAGCAGGATTCCACCCAGCCCGACGTCCTTAAGTTTCTCGATCAGGCCGATAACACTTTCTCGACTGTCGGTCGGTACTTCCCTGAAACCGACTCCGATCCGGCCATTACCATTTTTAATCGCTCCGGCATAGTCTGTCATGCCACTCCTGATAAACACCTCTAATGGATCAAGACTGGTCCCGTCATACCTGATAATTTCGACAAATCGTGACGGCTTGTGATTTCGAAGTTCCAGGAGGCCGCCGAAGCTCGAATGGGTAGGAATGCCATGGGCAAGCAAAACTCCGTTCAGGGTAATAGCACATACCGTGCCGAACCCCGTCATGCCGGCCGGAACTATTGTACCCCCCACCCTCTCGCCGGACTTGAAAAGAGCCATCAAAGTGCCCATTGAATAACCAGCTTCATACACCTGGCAAATCATAGGGGCGGCTCGAGACAACATTTCGGTCTCAATAAAACTGATATTAGTTATGACCGTGCCGCTCTTTTTATTGAGGTCAAAAGTCATTCGGTAGGTCAATTGGTCAATCTTTGCACCTAAAAAACCGACCTTGTCAAAAACCTTGGCTCTGGCAAGCTCCCTTATGCCAAGTTCAGTGATTACCCGTCCCTTTTTGCCATGGTTTTCAGTCAACCCTTTTTCATCAAGTACCTGAAAATAATACCTGACCGTCCGCTCGCTGAACTCCTGGCCCATGGCATGGAGATTCTCTAATAATTTGGAACTGGACAAAGGGGTTTCCGCATTTTTCAGGATGCGCAGTATAGCAAGTTCTTTTCTTTCCGTTTTTTCACTCATAAAATTTAATTTACCGAACGTAATGATTATTAGCAAACAAAATACGGCAAATTTGCCGATTCAACCGGAAAAGCCGCGCAAAATATTACCACACCTCCATCTTTCAACAAAAAGACTCGGCAAATTTGCCGACAATAGGGGATTCACAAACAAGGCCTCTACCTTAACGACCAAGTATCGAGTGCTTTTAGCGATTGAAAAAACATTTATTCATGTTATTCTGGCAATTGATTGCCGAAATATTAATTTAACAGATATAAGAATAACAGTAAAGCAATCCCGAATAACCTAAACAGGCTAATTCCCCGATAGAAAATGCAAGAAATGAAGAAACGGCAACAGAATGCCGATCTCGACTGTTTTAAATCTCACGAACTGTTTTTCATAAACGATAATGAACAAGGGCAGCATAAAAACATTCACCATTAAAAGGAGAAAACCATGGAGAGCGTAAAAGAGTTTATGGCGGAGGTTGTTCGCAAAAATCCTGGAGAATTGGAATTTCACCAGGCTGTTGAAGAGGTGGCTGAATCCATTGCCCCGTTTTTGAAAAAAAATCCGCAATACAACGAAGCAAACATTATAGAAAGAATGATTGTCCCGGAAAGAGTTGTAATTTTCAGGGTCCCCTGGATTGATGACAACCAAAAAATCCAGATAAACGTAGGGTACCGAATCGAGATGAGTAGCGCCATCGGCCCCTATAAAGGCGGGCTGCGGTTCCACCCCAGCGTCAATCTTGGCATCCTTAAATTCCTGGCCTTTGAGCAGGTATTCAAAAACAGCCTGACCACTTTGCCCCTGGGCGGCGGAAAAGGAGGTTCTGATTTCGACCCTAAGGGAAAATCCGATATGGAAGTCATGAAATTCTGTCAGAGTTTCATGTCCGAACTTTTCAGGCATATCGGCGAGAACACAGATGTACCAGCCGGTGATATCGGTGTGGGATCCCGCGAGATAGGCTACATGTTCGGCCAATACAAAAGACTTAAAAACGAGTTTACCGGCGTACTCACAGGCAAGGGCGTCAACTGGGGCGGCAGCCTGATCCGTCCCGAAGCAACCGGTTACGGCTGCGTTTATTTTGTCCATGAAATGCTGAAAACCAGAGGCGAAGACTTTGGTGGAAAAATCTGCACAGTGTCCGGTGCCGGCAATGTGGCCCAGTATACCTTTGAAAAACTCCTGGAACTCGGCGCCAAGGTGGTAACGCTGTCAGACTCCAACGGCTTCATCCATAAACCTGAAGGCCTGACCGTCGAAGACCTCCGGTTTGTAATGGAACTCAAAAACATTAAACGAGGCCGGATCAGTGATTGCGCCAAGGCTCTCAAAGGCTGTAAATACTATAAAGGCAAAAGACCCTGGGCAGTTCCCTGCGATATCGCCTTTCCCAGCGCCACCCAGAATGAAATTGACGAAAAAGATGCAAAAACACTTGTCAAGAACGGCTGTTTTGCCATCGGTGAAGGTGCAAACATGCCGACAATCCCAGATGCTGTTAAAGTATTCCAGGAAGCCAGAATTCTATACGCTCCGGGCAAGGCCGCCAATGCCGGCGGCGTTTCAACATCCGGGCTTGAGATGAGCCAGAACAGCATTAGAACTGCCTGGACGCGCGAAGAAGTTGACCGGAAACTCCGCCAGATTAAAATAAATATACACGAGAGTTGCGTGCAGTACGGTAAACAAAAAGACGGCTACATCAATTATGTAGCCGGCGCCAATATAGCAGGTTTTGTGAAGGTGGCGGACGCGATGCTTGATCAGGGTGTCGTATAATCACCTGCTGAAACTTTGTGTTGAACATGTTGATACGATTACCCTGTCCGCTCCGCGGCAGGGTGATCGTTTTCAGTGACGACCCCAATCACGTTACATCCAAACAATAACAATTATCCCCACGATGAGCGCGAAATTCCCTCTCTTTTAACTTCGTGCTTTTCGTGTCCTTCGTGGTAAAATAATTAAGTTCCCGTGTACTTTTCTTTAATTAATGACATCTAATGACGACCAGTTAAAACCATGGCCAAAATAAAATCAAAACCATTATTCAGTTCCGGAATCGAACCCCTTGACGAAATTTTACAGGGGGTAATCGCCGGTGACAATGTTGTCTGGCAGGTGGATGACATTAAAGACCAGATTCCATTCGTCTATTCGTTCTGCAGATGTGCGCATATTGACGGGAAAAGACTGGTATATTTCAGATTCGCATCCCATGAGCCCCTCGTGCCGGATGAATTTGAACCTGAAGTGCACACCCTGAATCCCAAGGCAGGATTCGAACAATTTATCACTAAAATCCTGAACGTAGTCAAGGAGAGCGGTAAAAGCGGTGTTTGCTATGTATTTGACTGCCTGTCCGTGCTGGCGGTGGACTGGTACAGCGACAGGCTCCTTGGTAATTTTTTCAAACTGGCATGTCCCTACCTGTACGCATCAGATACAGTTGCATTTTTTTCCCTGTTACGAAATTCACATACCCCTCTGTCAATTAATGCTATCCACGCCACCGCCCAGATCATACTCGACCTGTACAGAATTAACGGCAAAGACTACATCCTGCCATTGAAAGTTAAAGGGCGTCATACACCCACCATGTACATGTTCCACACAATGGAAGGTTACAATCTCAATCCGGTAACCAATAGCACCCAGGTTTCTGAAATACTATCCCATATACCCCAGGCATGGGTTGACAGCAGTCTTGCCCACCACGACACATGGACACAAACACTGAATAAAGCACAGGCACTTTGCGAAACCCATGGCAAACGCAGTTCGGTCAAAAAGCATACGTCTCTTCGCAAACAGCTGATCGGCATGATGATCACCCGTAACAAAACAGTCTCAAAGCTATGCGAAGATCATTTTGAGCTATCTGATCTTGTCTCAATCGGTAAACGCATGATCGGCACAGGGTACATCGGCGGAAAATCCACAGGAATGCTGCTTTCCCGAGCTATCCTGAAAAATGCAGATCCTAAATGGCAAGAACGCCTGGAGATTCACGATTCTTTTTTTATCGGCTCCGATGTCTTCTATACCTTTGTCATCAATAACAAATGCTGGTGGGAACGACACCAGATGAAAATGTCTGATGACCCTTACGGCGAAGCTGAAAAGGTCAGGAAGAAACTCATGAAGGGTAAATTCCCGCGGGATATAGTTGCCCAGTTCAAGGAAATACTGAACTATTTCGGGCAATCACCGATAATCGTGCGCTCAAGCAGCCTGTTGGAAGATGCCTACGGCAATGCATTTTCCGGTAAATACGAAAGTGTTTTCTGCGTGAACCAGGGGACACCCCAAGAACGGCTGGAACAGTTCAAGGACGCGGTACGCACTGTCTACGCCAGTTCGATGAGCCATGATGTTCTGACGTACCGCTCCCATCGGGGATTATGGAACCGATACGAGGAGATGGCCCTGCTTGTGCAGAGAGTGTCCGGCGCCTTTTACGGAAACTACTACCTGCCGCAACTCGCCGGGGTGGGATACTCATTCAATCCTTTTGTATGGGATCCGGAAATTGATCCATCAGCAGGGGTACTGCGACTGGTATTCGGTCTGGGTACTCGTGCTGTGGACAGGCACGATAACGATTACACCCGCATTGTAGCGCTCAACGCTCCTTTAAAACGCCCGCAAGTCAGTACGGATGAAATCCACAGGTACAGTCAGCATATTGTCGATTCTCTTGATCTGAAAAACAACACACATAAAAGTTCGGATTTTGAAACTCTTGCCAAATCTACTCTCGGACTACCCCTTGAACTCTTTGCGGTACGTGATAAAGAAATGGAAATGCGTGCCAGGAAACATAATATAAAAAATGTATTTTCCTGGGTGCTGACATTCAAAAATGTTTTCACCAAAACATCATTTGTTGACGACATGAGAGACATGCTCAGCACTATTGCCAAGGCCTATGATTATCCGGTTGATATAGAGTTTGCCGTAAACTTTTCCGATGATAACTCATACAGGATCAACCTTCTCCAATGCAGGCCTTTTCAGGTCAACGTGGAAACCGGCGACACGAAACTACCTGAAAACATCAAGAAAAAAGACACTTTCCTCAAAACCTCAGGGCCTATCATCGGAGAGGCAATTGCAAAAAGAATCGACAGAATTATTTACGTCATACCGTCAAAATACAGTATACTGACACCTTCAGAACGTTTTTCAGTCGCAAGACTGCTCGGAGATTTAACCAATGAGCTGCCTAGCGACAAAAACACCATGATGGTCGGGCCGGGACGCTGGGGCAGCAAAATGCCGGAACTGGGCGTGCCTGTTTCCTTCAGTGATATCAGGAATGTTTCTGTTCTCTGCGAACTCGTCATCATGCATGAAAAACTGACCCCCGATATTTCTCTTGGCACACATTTCTTTAATGACATTGTCGAAATGGAAATTGTCTATATGGGTATCTACCCGGGCGAGGACGGATATACGCTGAATGAAAAAATGCTCCTGCAGAGGCCTAATTCCCTGTCTACAGTATATGAGAAAGAAGATCGTATCGCCGAAGCAATACATGTTATAGATATCGATAACGCGCTGACAAGCGTATTTGTCTACGCCAATACACTTAATCAGGAAGGAATTGTTTTCCAGGTAAAAAAATAGCACTGTAAAGCTGGGTTTATTTCAGTACCACCTTTAGGAACATAAGGTTCTTGACAGGAAATTGTCATTTGGTAAATTCAATGATTTATAAATCAAAGAGATACGCTCTCAGATAAAATCTGCAAAAAATCTAAACAGCCGGAAAGGTACCTATTCAGCGTCAAAATCCGGGCCACGCTCAGCCTTTGTTTTTAAAGCAACACTTTACCCTCCTCAGGAGACGGGAAGGGTTGGGTGGGGTGGCGCTGAAGTTCCACGGAAAAAAACAATTACCGGCGTGAAAATACGTTACGTATCATAAATTGATGGAGTGAACAATATGTGCCGCTTAGCTTTAAAATCAGCATCCTCCCCTTTTTCACCATACAGTATCCTGCAGGCAATGGAGTCCATGCAGGAAGGATATGACGGCAGCGGACTGGGCCTGCTGCTTCGAGGTATTGAATTCACCGATTTCAACTATCAAATGCCTGACCCTATAGTGTCAGGTGTCGCACAAACGCAAGATGCATTAAACCGCCTCTCTGAATATATGCAGGGAAGAGGTTTTACAAAAAAATACGATCACGAATTCGATACTGATATCTCCAGTTTAGAAGTGACCGGCCGCCACAAATATTTTGTGCGCGTTTACCGGAAACCGAAGCATTGGGATAGTTACACCCAGGCACAAATAGGAGAGAAACTGATGATGATCCGGCTTTATTTAAGACAGGATGGAGAAAACCATGGAGGCGATCTCTCCGTATTTTCCGTTTGGCCTGATGTGGTCATGATCAAAGAAATAGGATGGCCCCTTGCAGTTGGAAAAGCACTTTCCCTGAATGACGACAGGATCAAGGCGCGTGTAGTCATGGCCCAGGGAAGGCAAAATACCAACTGGGGCATCAACCTCCATGCCTGCCATCCATTTTTCCTCCAGGGTATCGCCACTATGACAAACGGCGAAAATACAGCCTTTCAGGAAAACAAGGAATGGCTGGAAGGCAGGAATTTCCCCGGATATATCGGCTACCAGAGTGACAGCGAGGTATTTACCCATACCCTGCACTATATTATGCAACAATTAAAACTTCCCCTGGCGACATTCAAACATGTTATCACCCCCCTTAACACTTCTGAACTAGATATCCACCCCCAAGGTGATTTCCTCAAGGGCCTCAGAAATGTCTGTAGAAGTCTCATTATAGACGGTCCCAATTGCGTAATAGGGACACTACCGGATGAAACAACCTTTATGGTCATGGACCATAAAAAAATGCGCCCGGGTTGTATCGGAGGCAAACCAGGTGAATGGGCCATGGCCTCTGAAATATGCGGAGTCGATGCCATGATTCCAGACAGGGATCCTTCCCTTGATTTTCAACCTATGCGAGAAAATACTGTAGTTATTCCCCCCCACCGGGAAAAATATGAGACATGGTCTCAGTTTGATGAGTATTAGTCAAATCTGATGCTATTGTTTTCACCCTGACACTAAAAAAAAGCCGAGCCCATGTGGACCCGGCTTTTTTGATCAGCCGCAACGTCTATCGAATCCGTTAAAACGGCTGCATCAGCCAAACGCCGCAGGGGCAGGTGTCGGCGCAGAAACCACAGGCAATACATTTGTCGTCATCGGAGACATAGCGAAAATCCTTTTTGTCTTCGCTGAGCTTCTCTCGGGAAATAGCCCCGGTGGGACATATGGTCTCGCACATGTGGCAATCGCGGCAAGAGCCGCAACTCATGCAGCGGTCAGCCTCATGCATGTCCGTATGTTCGCTTGGGCATCTTTCAGGCTCATAATGAGCAGGGGTAAGATGCTTGATATTGATGACCTGCTTGGTGTAAGGCTTCCACTCCTCGCCCTTGATGTCGGCAACAATGGCATGGGCGGCATTTTTCCCATGTCCAAGTGCGTTTGTGGCAAGACCGGGACGCTCAACATCTCCAACCGCATATATTTTAGGATCAGAGGTGCGACATGCTTCGTTTGTCTTAATCCAGCCGGCTCCACCCACAGTGATCACTTCAACAGTGTCGGGCAGAAACTTCAAGGCAGGGACATCACCAATGGAGATGATGACGGTCTGAGCAGGTAGAAGCTCATCAGCGGCATCAATCAAACCCTCTTCGGTGACCTCTTTGGTGCTCACCGGCCATTTAAATTTTGCTCCCAGGGCCTCGGCCGCTTTTCTCTCTTCACCAAAAGCAAGGGGTTTCTGGATGTCTACAAGCGTCACTTCCTGGGCGCCAAGACGATAACACTCACATGCGACGTCACATCCCACATTACCGGCACCAATGATAACCACCTGTTTGCCAACTGTCGGCGGATTGTCACTTTTTGCATCTTTCAGGAAATCAAGAGCTGTCAGAACACGCTCATGACCAGGGAATGGAATACGGCGCGGCTCATGGGTACCAACAGCAACGACCACATAATCATAGTCTCTCTGCAATTCTGCAAATTTATCCTTGGTCATATTCACATTGAAATTAACATAAATATTGGGAGTATGTAAAAAACGATCCATTTCAGCATCCCAGATCGCTTTGGGCAGCCTTTCCCAGGGAATAACCTGGGCAAGCTTTCCGCCAAGCTTTTCATCCCGTTCAAAGATATGTGCCTCGACACCGCGCAGGGCAAGCTGCCAGGCCGCGTTCATTCCTCCAGGCCCACCACCTATAATGGCAACCTTTTTGCCAATTGGCTCTGCAACATTGGGAGCTGGAAAATCTTTCACAGCGCGACCAAGCATGGCGACATCAATACTTTGATCAACAACCTGACGACTACAGCTCTGCATACAAAGATTCGGGCAAATTGAACCACAAATGGAAGCAGGAAAAGGAGTATATTCAAGAACCAGTTCATATGCCTCATTCTGCTTGCCTTCACGCATAAGGCGAAGCCGGTCAATTGTCGGAATATGAACAGGACAGTAATAGGCGCAAGGTGCTGCTGATTCCTGGTTGGCCCAGAAAGATTTTTTCCGCCTGAGATCACCGGTCTCGATGAGACCGATAGGTGAACGATCCAGCCCAGGGGCAAGATCCCGGATAGGATCACCACCACCAAAAGCCTTATCCCAGACATTCTGCCTGAACTCCTGCATAGACATGGGGCCGGAGAACATGAGTGCACGTTCCTGGGGAGGAATAGCAACCAGCATTTTCCACTCGCCACGATTAGAAAGGGTGTCCAGCAAATCACTACGGCCAATGGTTTCGAGATAAACGGGCAGACGGACAATGAGCCATTGCCATTGCTCGTCATCAGGCAGAATAGCTTTTACGTTTGTACGAGAATAGGAATTATCGGTTTTTCCACGATAATAAATCGTGCCGCCAACCATACCCACGCATGGGCGATATCCAAGTACATTCTCAGATGATTTAGGATCAACACCACAGACTATGGCAGTGCCGCCGCAGTTGAATTCGGCAAAGGTATCACCAACTGAACCCAGCACCCAAAGTTCAGGAACGCTGTATTGTGGGTTCCACTTAGTCATGGTAAGACCACGGGAACCAATGGAGCCTTTGATCATTACCCTGCCGCCGGCCATGGCATTACAGACACCGTTTGTTGCATCACCCAGCACGGTGACATCCGCCCCGATATTCAAATACCCCAGATCATCCGAGGCAGATCCGTGACAAGTTATGGTAGTGCCGGGCATACCCATACAGCCAAGCCGCTGCCCGGCCGGCCCATAAGTATTAATAATGATGGGCTCGCCATTGGAATTTAATCGACCGCCAACATTATGCTGGCCATATGTTTCCAGAATGAGATTTTGGGATTTTGTGAAACCCTTCTGCACCAGTTCCTCAAATTTCTGGGAACTTATCCGGTTTCCATTCTCATCCAGTCCTTTGATGATAATTGCTTCAGTCACTTCTTTTCCTCCGGGAGGATAGAAAAAAGGCAGTGCCTTTTCCTTCAGTTGTTTTGCAACGTGCTCAATGCAAATCCTGCCAATTTCAGCCTTCAGCCTGATTTAGCAGACGTATTTAATCTTCAGCCGTTTTGCCGCAGACTCATCAGTAATACCGATGGCATCAGACATACCAATGGGTAGACTCTGGGATCGTCCAAGTGGAGCCATAATTTTCTTCATCTCCGTACGGATGGACATAAAGGTATCCACCACCCGCTGGGCCACCTGATCCGGATCAAGACGACGATAGAGTTTTGGATTCTGACTGGTAATGCCTTTAGGACAAATACCAAGGTTACAGACATTACAACGGTTCTGTTCACTACCCAGACAACCGGCAGCAGCCTGCATGATGTATTTACCCATATGGACGCCACTGGCGCCGAGCATGATAAGCCCCATACCATTCTGAGTGACATTGCCGTTTTTACCAACACCGCCGGCTACAAAAATCGGAATCTCATTCTGCTTACCCTGGGCGCAGAGATCTAGATAACAATCCCTGACGTTGGATGCGATTGGATGCCCCATATTATTCATACTGACATTGTATGCCGCTCCGGTCCCACCATCAATCCCATCGATAAGCAATGCCGATGCATATGGATTTCGTACCAGGTTATTCAAAACAGATTTCGCCGAGTTGGAACCGGAAATTTTCGGATAAACGGGTACACGGAAATTCCAGGCCATGGACATGGTCTGTATCATCTTCATAACCGACTCTTCAATGGAGTAGAGAGTCTGATGCACCGGAGGAGAGGGCAGATCCACCCCTTCCGGAACACCACGCAGACGAGCAATGAGCTTGCTGACCTTGAACCACATCAAGAGGCCGCCGTCACCTGGTTTTGCTCCCTGACCATACTTAATCTCAATGGCGGCAGGATCACACTGCATGTCCGGAATCGCCCTGATGATTTCATCCCAGCCAAAATAACCGGAAGCGATCTGAAGAATAATATATTTCAGAAAAGGGCTCCTCAAAACCCAGGGAGGACAGCCGCCCTCACCGGTAGCCATAACCACCGGAATACCGAGAACCTCATTACAATAGGCCACACCCTGGAGCAAACCAAGCCACATGTTCGGAGACAAGGCACCAAAAGACATGGAACCAATGATAAAAGGAAATATCTCCCGAACCGGAGGAATCCATTCTCCTCTGGTTTTACGACGAATATATTCTTCAGGTGCAAGCACACGCCCAAGCAAAGTGTTCAGGTCAAACTCATGTCGACCGGCATCAAGGGCCGGGTCAGTGAGCATGGAAATGCGATTAAAGATAATTTTATCAAGCAGATTTGGCCCGGGAACATTCCTGCGACCACCGCGTTTTTCCGCCTCACCACCCACCGTACTCTGAAATTTGAAACGGTCACTCATGGTGTTTGGCACGGGTTTAATAGCTGCGTTGGGACAAACCATTTCACAGGTTCCACAGCCGATACAGCGATTTTTTATTTCTGTTTTCTGACGGATACCAACAAAAGTACGGAAGGAACTGCCACGCTCAGATGATGAAAGCACCAGCTTGGGCATGCGCTGACGCATATATGTCAGTTTAATGGCACCCACCGGACACACTGCTGTACAGCGGCCACAGAGGGTGCACCTGTCTTCCCGGTGTTCAATAACCCAGGGAAGGTCCCCTGGGGTTAAGCTGCCTGGGGTAGCGGGAATTGATCGAATTGAGACCATATCTTATACTCCTGTCTATCTGGAGGAACAATTATTGTATGTTGACGCATGGGTTGGAAATCAAGTGATTCATCGCGATCAGGGATCATGGCATCAACCCCACACATTTCAGAGGCAATGGCCCATTCACCTGGTTTGCCGCCAATGGTTGCCGGACGCATTTTTTTGGCATCCATGGCAAGCATGCATGTTTCATCGGGCAAGGTGCCGATAACCGCATTAGGTCCATCTATTATCAAACGGCGGCACACATCCCGCAGTCCACGCAGGAAATCTCCCTGGGGATGCTCAAGCAACTCATTGGATTTAAGCGGTGTTATAACATGCTTATATGCCTCAAGAGGCAACTTCAACTGCTTTGTCACATAATGAAGAATGTGAGCAAAAACCTCGCTGTCTGACTGATACCCTATATATCCAGGAAAATTCCTGCCGGTTAACCAGTCTTTGATCGGGATGAACGCTGTATTCTCACCATTGGTCATGGTGGCAATACCCTGAAGAAAGAAAGGATGGCAGGCATAAAGATTGATACCCCAGTTGGTATTCTGACGCCCCTGGGCCATGCAGACCCGTGACATGATACGGTTAGTGTCAAGCCCTAAACACTCACCAACTCCAAGTGGCCATCCAACTTCTTTGATGATGGCAACATCAGGCCAGAGGGAAAAAACCGTCAGATCACCCCCGTTCTCTTCACCATCTTTTCTCAAAGACAGTCGGGTCAACATCAACTCATGCTCGACCTCCTCCTGGATGAAATTCGCCCATATTTGAGGCTTTATATAAACCCGCAGAATATATTTGAACCTGTCAGTGGCCTCAATCATACTCAGGTCAACCTCAAACTCATGATCATATCTCAGCTCAAAACCGCGATCCTGCATAAAGGCATTCAACCGGTGCAGAGCCGGCTCACTATGGGCAATCCCTGACAAAATTAAATCATCTGCATGATATGTATAATCGGTAAACGTCAGGCCCCGCAAGAGAAGACCCAAACCGCTGCCATCATATCCCTCCTGCATTGCCTCCATGGCCAGCAACACAGAAAACGGAGAAAAAGGCGCAGAGGCTGTTTTTAAAGCTAAACGGCACATCAACTACTCCTTGGTTGAATGATAAAAAACTTCAGATTATCGTGGAAGAAAAATTTAAACTGAATAAAATGAACGCTCCATTCAAAAGAGGCCCAAAGACAAAAAATCGTGTTTTTTTTGAGGTATGAAGCAGTATCGCGTAAAAAGTAACTTCCAGTAATTCCTATAAAGACAAGAATTTTTCCCCACAAAGTGTGTATTCAGTTTTTCAGAAGAAAATCGTCTTTTTCTACAATGATTATGTCCAATTGTCAAGACGCAAGAAAGAAGGCTGCCTGCATGCAGAGCACACCTTCAGCACCAAAAAAAGCGGTCTGACGGAGAACTCCGTCAGACCGCCTGGAATATAGATGTTCGTTCCGCGCGTTATACTATCAAAGAAGCATCAACTCCCCTTGAACTCGGCTATGAGACCGGTTATTGAGGCCTTGGCATCACCGAAAAACATTCTTGTGTTATCATTGAAGAAAAGCGCATTCTGAATTCCTGCAAAACCAGGACTCATTGACCTTTTTAAGACAATAACCGTTTTTGCCCGATGCACTTCAATAATAGGCATTCCGTAAATCGGACTTGACTCATCTTCAAGGGCTGCCGGATTAACAACATCATTGGCACCGATGACAACTACCACATCAACAGTCTCCATGTTCGGATTGATGTCATCCATCTCGATGAGCTGATCATAGGGCACATTGGCTTCAGCCAGAAGAACATTCATATGACCAGGCATACGACCTGCAACCGGATGAATGGCGTATTGAACATCGGTTCCGTTTTTTTCGAGAATTTCACCAAGTTCCCTTACCTGGTGCTGGGCCTGAGCAACCGCAAGACCATATCCGGGAACAAAAGCGACGGAATCAGCGGCTTCGAGAATATAGTAAACGTCTTCAGCCGTGGCAGGTCGCACCTCGCCCTGATCGACCTGACCTCCAGCACCAGATACCGTAACAGCACCAAAACCACTGAAAAGAACATTTGCCAGGGAACGGTTCATGGCCTTGCACATGATGTTGGTAAGGATGATTCCACTTGCTCCAACCAGTGCACCGGCAACAATAAGAATATTGTTATGAATGACAAAACCTGCTGCGCAGGCGGCAATGCCGGAGTAGCTGTTAAGAAGCGCAATAACAACCGGCATGTCGGCACCACCAATGGGGATAACAGACATGACACCAAAGACAAGAGCTACAGCTATGAGAATCAGCAGATAGAAATTACCTTCGCCTGGATTCATGGCAAAAAGCACAGAAAGGCCAAGGGCTGTGGCAATAATAATGATATTAACTATATGCTGGCCGGAAAAAAGATAGGGTTTACCTGAAATTTTTTCACTGAGTTTTCCCCAGGCGATCATACTCCCGGAAAAAGTCATACCGCCGATAAAAATCGACAGAACAAGCACGATTGCCGTAAACACAGGAGCAAGATCATTTCCCTGGTATTTCCCGCTGTATTCAAACCAGGCCAGAAGAAGACTGGCAGCACCACCAAAACCGTTGAAAATGGCAACCATTTCCGGCATGGCTGTCATGGCGACGAGTCGGGCGGCAAAAAAACCAATCACACCGCCTGCCGCCATACCAAGGGCAATCCATTTATAATCAATACCCTGGGAAACAAGAGCGGCAATAATGGCAAGGAGCATACCAATTGCCGAAAGTGTATTTCCTTTACGGGCAGTCGCAGGCGAGCTCAGCATCTTCAGACCGAAAATAAACAAGGCGGCCGAGATAATATAGCTAAAATTTATAATGATACTGAGATCCATCACTTCTCACCTCCAACTTTTTTCTTGAACATGCCCAGCATACGATCAGTTACCACATAGCCCCCCACAACATTGATCGTGGCAAGGCAAACTGCAGCAGTCCCCAGAATAATACCAAACGCACTCTGGTTGAGATGAAAAGAGGCAATTGCTCCAACAAGTGTAACTCCGGAAATCGCATTGGAACCGGACATAAGCGGGGTATGCAGAGTTGAAGGAACCTTGGAGATCAGTTCAAATCCAAGAAAAATCGACAGGACTAATACAAATGTCAAAAATACCGGTGTCATATCATCCTCACTTACTTAACTATACTTTTATAAGTTTCACTGTATATCCGGCCATTATGGGTAATAAGACAACCTTTCATAATTTCATCTTCAAATTTCGGGTTGAAAGTTTTTGACTCCTTGTCCCAGAAATGCCCAATAAAATTGGCCAGATTCGCTGAGTACATCTGACTGGCCGGAATAGCTACATGGCCGGGCAGGTTCCCCATACCGATAATCAATACACCACCTACGTCAACTGTTTTGTTCAATTCGGCGCCTTCGACATTGCCCCCCGACTCTATTGCCATATCAACAATGACACTGCCCGGACGCATTTGCCTGACCATTTCAGCGGTGACGATCCGTGGAGCAGGACGACCAAAAAGCTGAGCCGTTGTGATAACCACATCAGCCATGGCGCATGCCTTAGCCATACCAGCCTGCTGCAGCTTAATCTGCTCCGGCGTCAGTGCCTTGGCATATCCGTCCTTGGTCTGGCCTGTTTCTCCAAGATCAATCTTAACAAATTTTGCTCCAAGTGATTTTACCTGCTCTTCAACAACAGGACGAGTATCAAAGGCCTCCACCCTGGCGCCCAGACGTTTCGCTGTAGCAATGGCCTGAAGTCCCGCAACACCGACACCGATAATAAAAACCCTGGCCGGCTTGATTGTTCCGGAAGGAGTTGTCATCATAGGAAAAATCAAATCCTGTTTTTCCGCTGCAAGAATAACGGCTACATAGCCGCCAAGATTTGCCTGGGAGCTGAGCACATCCATTTTCTGGGCAATGGTTGAGCGGGGAATCATCTCAAGGCTGACAGCCTCAACACCGGCTGAGGCAAATTTTTCCACAAGTTCTTTTTCATTGAATGGATCAAGATAGCTGACATGGTAGGCCCCTTTTTTCATGAGATCAATTTCTTCAATAGGCGGCTTTAGCAATCGAAGCACCATGTCGGCTGATGAAATAAGCGCCTGTCTATCACTTTCAATACTTGCTCCGGCATTTTTGTAATCATCGTCCGTAAAACGGCATGTCTCACCGATTCCTGATTCAACAACAATTTCTGCGCCGCTTTTGACGAGCTTATCGACTGAAGCCGGAATCAGGGGAACCCGCTTCTCTCCAGGAAAAGTCTCTTTTAATGCTACGATTTTCATAGATAGCTTTACCCCTTTTCTATATTGAAATTATGAATGTAATATTCTAGGATCTGAATTGAACTCACCATAAGGCAGCAAAACGTATCAACTCCACACTTTTACTGCAATAATAAAATTAATATTTTTAACTCGAATTTCTCAATAACGCAACAACTGAATTGGACATATGCACAAATTAAATCTGAATTTTTCAAATTTTATAAATAGATAATTTGTAACTGTTCAGGGGGGGTCAGGTAAAAGGCTGAAGGCCGATAAGCGAGCTTGCGAGACATCGAGAGGAAAAACCCAACAATCTCCAATGGATATAATTGTTGAATTTTACCCAAACAGCTCAAACCGGCTCCAGTTTCATTGTTTTAACCTCTCAATGTCTGTGCTTATCGGATGCCTGCGCTTATCGGCCTTCGGCCTTCAGTCTATCTACCTGAATAGTTGCGATAAATTCACACTTTTTTTATAAAATGCAGCATAATATAAAAACCTCCTCCTTCTCTCTTGATAGGAATTAAAATCATCGAATATCAGGAGACAAACTGTTTGTTATACGTTATAAAAACCAGAGACTTATAAAGAAACACTTAACTGACATCATGTTGAAAAAAAATTTTACCATACTCATAGTTGAAGACAATTATGCCATGCGGAGATTGCTTGAATCAATGGTTTCCGGTCTGGGCTATACCAACATTCTATCCGCCGAGAACGGTGCTGCAGCCTGGACGGTTATTGAAGAGGAGGAAATTAACGTCATACTCTGCGACCTTGCTATGCCTGTTATGAACGGACTTGAACTGCTTAACAAATTAAGAAGCTCCAAACAATTTTACAACGTACCCTTTATTATGATTACCGGGACGGACAATCAGAGCAAAATCATGCACACTCTTCAGGCAGAGGTTGATCATTACATGATAAAACCTCCCACTGTTGACAAGCTTGATAAACTCTTAAAGCTTGTCACCCAACAAAAAGAAAACCCGTCTAAATATTACCAGGCAGTTTCTGCAGGAAAATATTTTTATCTTAACAAAAACATGCCAAAGGCATTGCAATTTTTTGAAGCTGCCGCCCGCTTCCAGCCGGACTCCCCTGTACCCTTTTTTTATATGGGAAAAATATTCAAAAAAAATCGCAAGGATGATCTTGCCATAACAAATTTCAATAAATGTATCAGCCTTTCCGGCCTGTATATCAACGCCCTTTTTGAACTGGCGGATATCTACTCCAGAAGAAAAGACGACAAACTCATCATAAGTGTCCTGCAGCGGGTCATTCAGCTCCTGCCTGACGATGCTGATGTACAGAGAAATCTCGGAGTTGCTTACGGCCATCTCAACAATAAAGAAAAAGCTGCTCTGCACCTGCAAAATGCGGTAAAATTCAAAAGGGGAGACAAAATTTTTCTGGCTAAAATCGTTGAAGATTTTATCAGTGCAGGTTTGTATGATGAAGCCGACTATCTTTTCCTGAACCAATATGAAGAAGAAGACAAAGCTCCAATTGCTTCCTTCTGGAACCGCCTTGGAACTTGTCTCAGAAAAGAGGGGGCTTTCAATAAAGCGAGACATTTTTATATAAGCGCCCTGAAATATTTTCCCCAGGACAAACAAACCAACCTCAATCTCGCCCACCTTTTAACCTCTGAAAAAAATTTTGACGCTGCTTTGTCCTACGTAAACAAAGTTCTCCGCCTTTTTTCAGATTGCAAAGAAGCCAAAAAATTAAAAGAAGAGATTCAACTGGCTCTTAGAGAATAAAACAGTCTCTTTCATACTCCCGACACCTTTTCATCATATCTGTCACATGGTCCTGTGACAACTTCACAATACACCCCCAGGACAGTCCAAAAGATCTGTTAACGCCCATATTACAACGAAATACCTCTCTTTGCCGCTCCAACCACACCCATATATGCACTGACACCTGTTACAGAATCATCCTTTCATCCCCATACTTCCCCCAATCGTAAAACAAATAACATATTGATTTTACAGTTTTTTTTATTTCCACAACCCCATGGCCCAAATTTTGAACAGTATTTTCGCATATAACACAACAACACCTGACAAAAATAAAAAGACAAAATGGAGAATCGCGTGACTCACTTAACGACAAAACAAAATGAAGCATCCCGGCGTCTTTTTCATTTTGATGCCAAAAACAAAATTTTCTGGAGCGATGACGGCAAAATAGCCAAATTCATCAAAGGTAAGCTCTCATCCCCCTCGCAAAACAATGCAGAAACTGTCGCCCTGACGTTTATATCAGATAATCAGGATCTCTTTTCCCTCGACGATCAAGCTTCCCAGCGACTTGAAACAGCATCTATTGAACAGGACAAACAGGGACATTATCACGTTTGTCTTGCCCAATACATCAGGGATATCCCCGTTCATGAAGGGTCCATCCAGATACACATCAACCAGGAAGGCGTTGTTACCGCTTATAAAGACAACCGTCTTCCCGGGGTGAACATCAACCTGCAGCCCGACATAAGTGGGAAGGCAGCCCTGAAGACCATTGTGAACGATATTGCCCTGGAATGCGGGCAGCAGAAAAGCTCGTTATGCATTTACCGACACTCTGACAACACTATTCATCTTGCCTGGGATATTGATGTTGAGGTTATTGGTGAGCCCGGCCCACGATGTTATTTTATCGATGCCCATGACGGCTCGATACTCTACAGATTTTCCGAGAGCAGAGGCGTTATGCAGCGTCAAACCTATTCAGCAGACAACGGAGATGAACTACCCGGCGCCCTTGTTCTGGATGGAAATCAGAGTTCTACTGATGATGTTATTCAAGCGGCCCACGACAACGCCAAAGAAGTCCACCAATATTACCTCGGAACATTCGGTCGCGACAGTTATGACAATCGTGGAGCACCCATTGTCTCCACCGTTCATTTCAAACGACAATATAATAACGCCTACTGGAGCAGTTACTACCGGCAAATGGTCTATGGAGACGGAGACGGCGTTGATTTCAGTCCATTGGCCTATGCGCTGGATATTGTCGGCCACGAATTCACCCATGCCGTCACCTCACAGACCGCGCGCTTTATCTATGCGGAACAATCCGGCGCCCTAGATGAATTCTTTGCCGATTTTTTCGGTGTCATGATTTCAAACGATGGTGAAATCAACGACTGGCTGATGGGTGAAGGGGTTTATACGCCTCTTCGCAGCGGTGACGCCTTGCGCGACCTGTCAAACCCCACCCGCTTCGGGCTGCCGGATCACATGGATAATTTCATGCATCTGCGTCCCGACGAACTGCCGGACGCAGTGAAAAATGATCTTGGCTGGCTTCATTTTAACTGCGGTATCCCCAGTAAAGCTGCCTATCTAAACATCAGCGGCAGCAGCCACCACGGTATCCGTGTCCAAGGAATCGGCAGAGAAAAGACAGAACAGATCTATTATCTCGGCCTGACCGAATACCTGCGCAGCGCCGGACGAAGCCGCTGGACCTTTATGCAAGCCCGCTACGCCGTGCTCAATGCCTGCCGGCAACTTTTTGGCGACGACGGAGAAGAGTATGCCTCCGTCAAAAATGCCTGGGCGGCCGTAGGAATTGGTGAACCGGCAGAACAATTCGTCATCATTGAGAAGGAAACAAACCCCGCTCTGCTCATTCCCGATAACGATCCTGCCGGTGTCAGCAGCCCGCTACAGGTGGAAGAACAGGGAATTCTCAAGAATTTTTCCGTCTTTGTCATGATCACTCATTCCTATATTAACGACCTGACCATCAAGCTGGTATCTCCGGCCGGCGAAGAAGCCGTTCTCCATCAACGAAGCGGAGGACCGGAGGATGACATTATTGAAGAGTACACCCCCGAAGACACCCCTGCCCTGCTGACCTTTATGGGTGACACGGTGCAGGGCGAGTGGCAGCTTGTTGTTTCTGATCACGCCCGAGCCGATGAGGGAACCCTTGACAGCTGGGGCTTTACCATGGCTGTGGAAAAAATCGAGCAGAAAACAACCGGCAAAGAAGTAACCGCCGATCTGACCATCCCCGACAATGACCCCGCCGGCGTTATAAGCCGGATGACTCTGGAGGAAGACGGTGCCATCCTTCATCTTGATGTGGAGGTTGATATTTCCCATACATGGATAGGCGACCTGCAGGTGGCCCTGATCAGCCCTTCAGGTGAAGAGGTTATCCTGCACAACAACACAGGCAAAAGCCGTCATGACATAAAAAAAACGTACAGCAGCCGGACGGACGACATGCTCCGTCCACTTATTGGGACGGCAACAAAAGGAGAGTGGACACTTAGGGTTACAGATTCAGCCGACGAGGATACAGGCATTTTGAATATGTGGAACCTGACTGTCCTGTATAGTTAAAATGAATAAAAAAATTGAGGAGGAAAGATGATGGCTGAGAAAAAAAGAACTACCGGTAACAGAGAAACAGCATTCCACCTGAAAGTTGATCTGCTGGGAGCGGAAAACAATGAAAAAACGCCTCCGGTAAAAGCCTATCTCTTTAGCTCCTCCGGCGAACTGCTTGATGCCCAGATGATGACTGATAAAGGAACGGCCACACTGAAAACCGACTACGGTTTTGGTGAGCAGGGAAAATACAAGATTACGGTCGGCCCGGAGCTGGAAAACATAAGGGAACTTAAAAAAGCAAATGCCCGCAGTAAGACTATCATGGCTTCTATCGGCAAGGCTGTTGAAGTGGGAATTGATCTCCACAGACCGGACTGGGAGTGCTGGTTCGGCTATCGATACGAAGTAGCCGGTGACGTCAAAAAAAGAATCAAGCCGGATGCGGACACCACCATTTACGCACCGGTATGCACATCCTTTGTGGAAATCTATGAGGTAGATTATATCGGCTTTATGATGAAACTGCCGGACTACCGTCTTGAAAAATTCCGCGATGACCTGCTGAGGATACCGGAGGAGATAGAAGTTCCGCCGAAACCCTTCCCTGATCCTCCTTGGCCGTTTATTAAAAAACGGCTGACAGGAAACGTGCTGGAACCGCTTCGTGAGAAAGTAATGCGTACTTCACTTGTTCCCCGGATCAGCAAAACAATGAAGGCAGCCGAATCGATTTCATCGGCCGCCTCGGCCGAGTTGAACGTCACTGCCATAAAAAAACTTCCCACAACGAGCTTCCGTAAATATATTGTGGATAATATAGCTGTATTGAAGCCATACATCTGTCTCTACCTGGCAGGGCTGTATCCAAAAACTCTGCTCGGCACCACTTCCACCGACAGCAACGGCCACTTCAACAAAACAATCATTTTTTTCCGCAAACCCGAGCAGCCCGATCTCTACTTCAAGGTCAGACAATGGATCTCCGGCAGCATGCAATATGTGTACGCGCTGACACCCGTCCCCTGCCATACCTACTGGAACCATCCGAACGGAGAGGAGGTGCATCTCATCGTCACCAATCCGCTGGCACGCTGCCATTTTGAAAATCCGTC
>DAOUUW010000093.1 GCA_030667965.1 Deltaproteobacteria bacterium | reverse complement strand
CTGCTGGAGTTTATGCCCCTTGAGGGTGCACATCAAAGCACATCTGAACAGTTAAAGTCTGGAGTAAAGGGTAATTTTCAGCCTACGCTGAATGGTTACGTTAATTTCTCACAGAGACACGGAGACACGGAGACACGGAGAAAAAAACTCTGTGAACTCTGTGCCTCTGTGAGAGACTTTCATATAAACTTCTTTGCTGTTTTTCAGGTACAACTCCTGATTCGTAGAGCAAAAGACTTTCATATATCCATGGCAAAAGACAAACTCTACCGAACAAATAATTCCCCGGCTGATTTTACTTTCAACGCAAATGTTGCCGAAGTATTTGACGACATGCTGAAACGCTCCGTGCCATGTTACGACCAAGTCATTGACATGACCGCCACATGGCTGGCACGATTCTGCAACAATGGAGGACTGATATACGACCTGGGTTGCTCCACGGGCACCACACTCCTTGAGCTGTCAAGGAAACTGGAACAGCTCGATCTCTCCTACATCGGTATAGATAATTCCAGCCCCATGATTAAAAAAGCGGTTTTGAAGGCTGAGATGTTCTCTCGAAAAGACAGGGTCCGTTTTATTTACGGAGACATTGCCGACATAGAATTAGAGCCGTGCTGTGCCTGCATCCTCAACTACACCCTGCAATTCATCCGTCCCCTGATGCGTCAAACCTTTCTAAGCAGGCTCCATCATGCCCTGCGTCCGGGCGGCATTATTATCATCAGCGAGAAAGTCATTTGCCATGATTCGGAAATCAACCGCGCATTTATAGATTTTTACCACGATTTCAAACGAAGCCAGGGATACACAGAGACAGAGATCGCCAGAAAACGTGAGGCCCTGGAAAATATCCTCGTCCCCTTTTCCATCAATGAAAATATCGACTTACTGAAAAAGGCCGGTTTTTGTCATGTGGAACCCTTTTTCCAATGGTTTAATTTTACCTCTTTTGTGGCATTGAAAAGCTTCTGAGTAAAAAAAAAATCAAAAAGCAAAAGGCAAAAATTTTAAATAAGGTATTTTCAATTACATCCTTATTTTTGCTTTTTGATTTTTGCTTTATCATTTTTGATTTCAGGTCGTTCTAAAATTACTTTTAAATTGTGGCCGAGCCCTTGGTGTCGCTGAATAGCCCCTTTGCCCTTCAACTCTCATCCAGCATCTTCAATGCCCTCCACAGTTCATCAAGCTGGAACGGCTTGCTCAAAACTCCGCTAAAGCCGTAGTCTGTATAATTGGCCATGATCGGATCATTGGAATAGCCGCTTGAAACGATGGCCTTTGCCTGGGGATCGATCTCTAGAAGCTCCCTGGCAGCCTTTTCCCCACCCATGCCGCCGGGAATGATCAAATCAAGAATAACAGCGATGAATTTTCGGCCGCTGTCCATTTCTTTTTGGTAAAGATCCAGCATCTGTCGCCCATCCAGGCAGGTAACAACCTCATAACCCATATGTTTGAGCATCATTTTTGCTACATCAAGCACAAGCTCCTCGTCATCCATTATCAAAATTTTTCCCTTGAATTGACCATCGAACCCGTCCCCTGTCTCTTTCTCGTCAGTCTCAATGACACCGGCCTGTAAAAAGATGGTCAAGGTCGTTCCTTTGCCCAATTCCGACTCAACCCTGATAAATCCTCCATGCTGAATAATGATTGAATGGGCAATGGCCAGGCCCAGGCCCCTTCCCTTATGGCTGCTTCTTTCCTGGGTGGAAAAATATGGATCAAAAATATGGTCAATATTTTTGGGATCAATACCCTTACCTGTGTCATGAATTGCAATTTTAATGTATCTCGCCTCAGGCAGAGACAAAGCCCTGCTTGCCTCCCTGTCAACATTTTCACAAGTGACTGTCAGTGTACCGCTTTCATCCATTGCCAGACGGGCATTCATAACAATGTTCTGAATAACCTGGCTGATTTGCCCCCTGTCGGCATCAATCGGCCGGAGATCATCTGCAAATTTGTAAACGCTCTCTATTTCAGTACCGGAAATGGTAAAATCAATCACCTTTGGAATGAATTCTTCAAGGGAAACAGTTTGCTTTACCGGAGACCCTCCTCTGGCAAAAGTCAGGAGCTGTTTTGTCAGATCCCTGGCTCTATGTGATGCTGTTTCCGCCGTCTTCAGCATGTCATGGACTTCATGATCAGGACCGGTTATCATTGCCGCCAGATTAATATTGCCCAGAATCGCAGTGAGGATGTTGTTGTAATCATGGGCAATGCCTCCGGCCAGGGTGGCCACGGATTCGAGCTGTTTTGTCTTGAGAAGCTCTTCCTCCATCTGTTTTTGTTCAGTCACATCACGAAAAACAATGATAGCGCCGATAATTTCTCCCTGTTTGTTACGAATAGGGGCGCCACTGTCAATGATGTTCTTCCTTGTCCCGTCCCTGGCAACAAGCAGGGTGCATTGGCAGCTATGAAGCGTTAACATTTTACCATTCTGGAGAATCTGCGAGACAATATTTTCACATACCTGCATAGTTTGTTCGTTACAAACCCGAAAAACCTCATCAAGCTCACGGCCCAAAGCTTCCTCATGGCTCCAACCCGTCAGTTTTTCAGCAACATTGTTCATGATAACAATCCTGCCGTTTATGTTGGTGCTGATGATTCCGTCACCAATACTGCGCAGCGTGATGGAAAGCAGTTCTTTTTCTTCTACCAGTTTTTTTTCCACTGCATGCCGCTGCTTTATTTCCTCCTGCAAACCATTAAATACCTCTTCTCTTTCCCTGATCTTGATTTCAAGCTCTTCGGTACGCTGCCTGACCTCAAGCTCAAGATTTTCATTGCTTTTTTTAAGGGATTTATTCAGGTTGAATACTTTTTTTATCAATGCGTCGAAACTGAAATAGAGAAAAAGCAGGGCAAAAACGAGGACAGCAAGAGATGTGATGACATGTACCTTAATGGTGCGCCGCATTTCATCCATGTGGCTGGTAATGTCCTTGGCAAGGATAATTTTGCCGATGGAATTGCCTTGAAAATCATTAATATCAATATCATTGGTAAGGTGAAAAACACGTCCATTCTTTATGATCCGGACTGGTTGTGATTCGCATGTTAGGTCACTGATGTCACGGAAAAAAAGATTGTGTCCGGGCAAGAGAACAAATGGGCCGCAGTCGCGTTTCCCTTCTTCAAGCAATGAAGTTTTCCCGTACTCCTCTTTATTTACCAGCAGGGCAATTTCTTCATTATCAGTATTCATGTGCAGCGTTTTAAGAAGCTGATTAACGTGTACACCGAACTCAACGCCTCCAATATATTCATCGCCCACAAAAACAGGCTGGATCACCCGATAAAACAGCCCCATTCTGCCGACCTCAAACCCTACCATTTGTTTACGCTCGACATTTACCGCATGAACAATTGGCCTGATTTGTGTAAGATCGTCGCCATACATTTCCGGCTGATGGATCCGGAGAAAACTGATGTCATCAGGCAGAATGAAGTGAAGAACAAAAAAGAACTCGTTTTCCTTTTTAAAAAGATCATAATATGGCTTGGTCAATTCCAGCAGCTTTTCTCTGTCCCTTTGAGCAAAAGCTGCTATGATATTTTCCCGGTATTCGACAAAACCTTTAATCCTTGTTGAATAGCGGGTAAAAAGCTGCGTCTGGATGAAGTTGGCCAACCGGTTGCGATCATCCACCTGCAGATCAATAAATTCCTGCAGATGATTCTGCTGGAACCTGATCATCTGAAACAGATTGAAGGACGATAATAAGATAAGTATCAGTCCAACTGTACAAATTGCTTTCCATCTGCTATCCATATGAGTCCCTGGATTTTTTTTAATTGAAATTCACGTTTATTATAGCATTTTTTTTCAGCAACGAGACAAAATAAAGTTAGGAAAATAACTAATGAGCACCTACAAAATCCATCCAATCGTCATGGGAACCAAATTTTTTGATAAGGGTATGATGACGTATCAGCATGATTACGGAAAACCATACACCATCCCCATCTACTGCTGGTATCTCGAAGGTGGTGACAAAAAAATCCTGGTTGATACCGGCGAGTTGCGTCCCATCCAGTCCGAAGACAGGGCAAACAATATAGGCGGGCCGATTTATACCTTTGAAGAAGGATTATCAAAATGGGGTCTTGCTCCTGAAGATATTGATATTGTCATTCACACTCATCTCCATGCCGATCACTGCGAAAATGACTATAAATGCAGCAATGCCGTCTTTTATATTCACGAAAAAGAAATTGAGACCATTCATAATCCCCACCCACTGGATTTCCGCTACGTGGAGGACTATATCTATGAAATTGAACAGGCCGAACAAATCAGGACAATCAGTAGTGACAGGGAGATCGTGCCGGGTATTTCCGTGCTCCATACCCCGGCCCATACGCCGGGGGGCATGACAATTCTTGTGGATACGGAACAGGGACGGGCAGCCATAACCGGATTTTGCGTCATAAAGGAAAATTTCGACCCGCCGATAACTGTAAGGGCCATGGAAATGGAGGTAATCCCTCCCGGTTCCTGCATCAACACGTACGATGCCTATGACATGATGATAAAGGTTCGTGATATGGCGGACATCCTGCTACCGCTGCACGAACCGGAATTTGCGTCCATTGACACCATCGGATAAACCTGTGGCAGCAACTCCGTTTATTATTCCTTTTTTTATTGCCCACCAGGGCTGCCCTCATCAATGCATTTTCTGCAACCAGCATGTTATTACAGGCCAAAGCCAATGGTTGTCAGGGGAAAAAGTTGCCATGGGCATCAAAGAATGGCTTGCCCGCCCGAGAAATGAAGCGCGGGAGGTGCAGGTAGCCTTTTACGGCGGCAGCTTCACGGGGCTTGACCGGTCACGGCAGCATGAACTGCTGTCCGCCGTACAGCCCTTTCTTGAACACGGGGAGGTGGACACGGTGCGCCTGTCCACCCGGCCTGATTATATTGATTCCGACAGAGCCTTTTTTTTAAAAGAACGCGGCGTGGGCATTGTCGAGCTGGGCATCCAGTCTTTTGACCGGAAGATCCTTGAAAAATGCAGGCGTGGACACTCGGCAGATGATGTTGAAAAGGCCTTTGCCTGTCTACGCAGGGCTGACCTGTCCGTGGGCGGACAGCTCATGGTGGGACTGCCCGGTGAAACAACCTGTAAGGTCCTGAACGGAGCACACCGCCTGGCAGATCTTCAGCCTGACATGGTAAGAATCTATCCCACCCTTGTCCTGCGTGGCAGCCCTCTGGCCCATCTTTTTGACACGGGAGAATACATAGCCCTATCCCTTGGAAAGGCGGTCAGTCTCTGCTGCCGCTTGCAAAACATTTTTGCCCATAAAAATATCCCTGTTGTCCGTATGGGCTTACAGCCGTCCGAGTCTCTTGAACGGGATCTGATTGCCGGGCCATATCATCCGGCCTTTGGAGAACTGGTCCTTTCCCGTCTTTTTTTCAAAAAGATGAGAAGCCTGCTGACATCCTTGCAAAAGCAACGAAGCACAGGTACAATTAAACTGTATCTTTCATCAAGGGACCAATCCATCCTGCAGGGGCAGAAAAAATGCTCCGCGAATCGCCTGAAGTTCCTTGGCCTGTTTAATGGGGTGGATTCTGTTTTTCAACAACGCCAGCCGCGCGGCACCATAAAACACGAAATTATCCCATGAATCCTCTTATACGCATAGCGGAACGTAAGATCAGCCAGGCCATCGAAGATGGCTCTCTTTCCTTTGAAAAATGGAAAAATAAACCCCTTCCTCTTGAAGATGACCATTTTGTACCTGCTGACCTGAAAATGGCATACAAGATGCTGAAAAACGCAGGGTATCTGCCGCCGGAAATTGAGGCGAAAAAAGAAATAAAGCGCATTGAAGACCTGATTGCCGGCACGGAAGATGCGCATGTGCGCCTCAAGCAAATGAAAAAACTGAACCTCCTGATCATGAAAGTCGACGCCGGACGTAAAATCCCAACCAACCTGGCAACCCAGGAGGATTATTATCACAAGGTTGTTGAACGTGTCAGCCTTCATTCTCTCAAAAAAGATAATTGCGGGTGAAAGAAGGAATGTACTGAAGAAATGGACTTAAAACAAAACAGCTATAATATTCTTGTCGTTGACGATGATCCGTTCATCCTGAGAATCATTGATAGATTCCTTACACCCATCGGCTACCAACTGCAATTTGCCCCGAACGGGAAAGAGGCGCTGGAGATGGCAGACCCTTCGTATGGTTCTGTTCATCTGCTTTTGACCGATGTGGTGATGCCCGGCATGGACGGTGAAGAGGTGGCCCTCAAGTTCAAAAAATACCACCCGTTTTCCCATGTGCTGTTCATGTCGGCATACCTGCAGCCGGCAACGGAAAAATACGAGCACCTGCATGGAAAGGTGGATTTTGTTGTTAAGCCTTTCGGGGCGTTAAAACTTCAAAATAAAATTAAACAACTACTTGCCTGAGGGGCTGACGCAATCTGACTTTCTATTTAAACCATGGCCTTTAAAAAGACACGCAGCGGGGCGGGATACCCTTCCACAGTCAGTTCGAGATTTTCCGGATCAATAAAATCGTCATAGGACTCAAACTCCATCCACTCCGTACGCCGCTGCTCGGTATTGCTCATCCTGTGAGAGCAGAACACCTCCACCTTGTCAAAACCAACCCGTGTCAGCCAGTTTTTTACACAAGCCGCCGTGGGAACAAAATATGTACCCGGCACCTTGGCATATCGCTCTGCCGGGAAAAGAGCCATAGGCTCCTCACCGGGGATTGCCTGGGATTCCACAATAAGCGTGCCTCCCGGCTTCATGCTTTTTTTCACATCTTTCAGCATCTCAAGCGGAGAAATACGATGATAGATAATTCCCATGAGAAACACCACGTCAAAGCATGTTTCATAAAGAGGCATATGCTCCACCCCTAAAAGCTCCAGGTGAAGGTTTGCCTGTCCGGCAAAGCTGTTTAAGGTTTTAAAGGTGAAATAATGGTGGTGATAGGGCTCAAAACCGATGACCGCAAGGGGGTTATGGCCAGCCATGCGGAACATGTAGTAGCCATTGTTGCAACCGATATCTGCAATAATTTTTCCTGAAAGATCAGGAAGATGGGGCATAATCCGCTCCCATTTCCGGTTGCTGCGCCATTCCGCGTCAATGTCGATGCCGAAAACCTGAAAAGGGCCTTTACGCCAAGGCATGAAACCCCGCAGGACCGCATGAACCTGCTGATGGTCTTGCGGACTGATGTCATCACGCATGCCGATACGGACAACATCCCCATTCAATTCCAGGGACGAGGCACGCAGATGACTGACTGACTCATAGGGCAACCGGTAGGAGAGAAAGCCTTTTTTGTTGCTGTTTAATTTTCTGCTGTTTTGCTCCCGAAGCGCCAGAATTTCTGCATGGAGGGCATTCGGCAACAGGGGTAAATAGTCTGGGAGGTCTTGCATATGAAAAATCTTCTTTAAAGGTGCGCGGTGCGCACCCTACATAAAATCAGCGTGTTAGCAACCGTAGGGTGCGCACCGCGCACCAGCAATGATGAAACTCTAAACCCCTGTTATAGATCAAAAGTATCAAAATTCTTAATGGCCTCAGCCGCTGCCCGCTGCTCGGCTTCCTTCTTACTGCGAGCGTAGCCCCTGGCCAGAACTTTGTCTTTAAAGAGAACGGCAACATGAAAAATCTTGGCATGATCCGGCCCCTCTTCCTTTTCAAGTGTATAAACAGGACCTTCGTTATGATGTTTCTGGATCATTTCCTGCAAGCTGCTTTTTGAATCCGCCAGATACATGGCTTCCTTTCGTTCATCAATATAAGGAACGACAAGCTTATCCACCACCAGACGGGCCGCCTCATAGCCGCCATCGAAGAAAACAGCCCCCATCACCGCTTCAAAGACACAGGAAAGGATTGACGGTTTTTCGCGCCCCTTTGATGCATCCTCCCCTTTACCCAACAGGATATGATCACCCAGCTCGATATCCCTGGCCATAACAGCCAGATGACCTTCCTGGACAAGAGCTGCCCTAAGACGGGTCAAATCTCCTTCCCTCATGGTTGGGAAGCGCTTTATCAGAACATACCCCACGGTCAGGTCAAGGACGGCATCACCGAGAAACTCCAATGTCTCATAGTCATCCTGAAGGTCTTTCCCCTGTTCAAAGGCATAGGAACTATGAATAAACGCTTTCTGCAGCAGGGCCAAATCAGTAAAACGATGACCCAGCCTTTCAGCGAAAAGGTTGAGCTGTTCTTTATTTCGTATGACAAGTGATTCCAGTATAGTCATTGTTTTTTATAGGGGCAAAGGGGCTGAGGGGCAGAGGCAACAGCATAAGGAGCATGGCCCCCCCAAAAAACAAAACATCTTTGTAACATAAAAAGCTCCGTGTATCACCATCACTTTATCTCTTCATAACCTTGATGCCCCACCTTCCTTTCCCTTTACCCCTTCGGAGTCTCGCAGGCTCGCTTTCCTGCCCCTTTGCCCCTTTGGAGTCTCGCTTTCCTGCCCCTCAAAAAAAACTCTTTTGACAAAAAAAAACATTTATCTTGTCAAAAAAGTCTTCTCTGTTTATTATCTGTCGCTCAGCAACAAGATGGCGGCGTAGCCAAGTGGCTAAGGCAGTGGTCTGCAAAACCATTATTCAGCGGTTCAAATCCGCTCGCCGCCTCCAGTAAATTCAAAGGGTTGACCGTTTCCGGTCAACCCTTTTTTTTTGTTTCCTGCTTTTATGTTTGCTAATTTCCCTAAAAGCCCATGTCCTCCAGCATCTTATTGACGTTGTCCTGATCAAGCACCCCCCCTTCTTCCTCAGCGCCGGAGGTAATCTTGGCAATATAGCCGTCAACATCTTCCTGGGCCAGTTTTTTACTTTCCTCCACCGAGATTGAGGCATTTTTCTCTCGCTGTTTTAACTGAGAACCAAAGGAAACGACCAAGGCAAGAAGTTGTATCTGAAAATCACTGAGCAGCTTAATAATTTTCATAATCTGCTGGCCCGAGAGATCCTGAAAGCTGAGAGCAACGGCAATTTTGGCAACATCAGCGCTGATGGTTGAGGCAACCCCAAACGAAGCTTCAATCTTTTCAAAAATATCATCACGATCTTCAAAGGTCATGATGTTGCCTGTCGAACAGCCTTTCGCCGCCCTGTCCGGCAGGGAATCGACCGTCTGCAAAGCATCGACGAGAAGCTCCTTCACCTTATCAATCCGTGGATCCGCTTCGGCGACCGGCTCAGCAGGAGGCACATCAACTGGGGCATCAATTTCAACCTCTATCTCTTCTGTAGGAGGAACCTCAAGGGGAATGCTCTGATCCAGAAAAATCGAACTCTGCCCCGCATCCATTTTTTTCAGAAGATTACTGGTGCCTTTATCTGTGCAACCCGCCATCAGTGATGTGAAGACATCCGACATGGGGACTGTGTAGAAATTATCACTGTCGGCTTCATAGGTTGCCGCTTTGGGGGCAATGGCGTCATAAAAACTATCAAGCACAAAAAATTTCGCTGCACTCTGCCGAGCTGAGGTAATGTGCTCTTTCACCGTTTCGTTGGTGCATAATTCATAGAGGGTTTGAAAAACGACATCAAGGTCAAAAAGATAGCGGGTCTTTGTTTCCTTTTGCACCTCACTGACTGCAGCGACCTCCTGTCGTCCTCCCTCTCCCTGCATGGCAGACAGCAGCTCCAGCGCTTCATTCATGCGCGATTGCAGAATTTCCGTTTCATCCCTAAGGGATCCGCTCTCTGCATCAGCATTATTTTCCGCCTCCGCCTCAGACTGGGAAAAAGCCCTGTGATTTTTCAGGGAAAGGAGCAACTCCCTGGCATCATTGGAACCGGCCTGAACATTTTCCACATTGTCCATTATCTCCATGGCCGCCTTTTCCGTCATCTCGACAATATCTTTTAACTGGCTCTTGGCCTGTTCAATCTTCTCCCCCGCCTCGTCCAGTTCCGCCCGCTTACCCATACGGTCTTCAGCCGGAATATCCATAATGGTGGAACTGAGATTTTTGGCCAGCTGACCTATATCTTTATACAGTTCACTTGAAACATTTTTATAAAAGTCATCATCTCCAGCTGCAGCAAAACCTTCGGACACAGCCTCCATGACCTCTTCCGGTGAAGCACCATTTCTTTCGGTTTCAACAATTTTTTCCACAACCCGAGTGACCGCACTTTGCCCGGAGTCGAGCACGGTGATATTATAATTTGCCTCGGAAGTGGGAATCCTGAAAAATCCGGTGCCGATTTCAAAATAAATTTCTGGTTTATTGCTGGTAGCCATAGTTTTGCTCTTTAGGTAAACTTTAAGATAAAAGTGTGTTTTTTTGTATAAAAATCATGATTTTTCCGTTTTCATCGCGGCGGTAAAACGCAACCCTACTTCATACTGCCCGTCATAAAGAGTTTCCACCGTCCACATGACCGTCCCGACAACCTTCAGGCAGCGGCTTCCCTCGTTTTCCTCAATAAAAACTTCATCCAGACCATCCAGCTGCCATTTATCAAAATCAAGCTCCATCAATAACTGATCATTTTTCATCCATTTTTCAGAGGAAAGAAAACGAAGCCCGCCACCGCCAATATCAAGAACAAGCCCCTCTTTAGAAAAGTCCGTATGGGGTAAATCATCAAAATGAGCATATCTGAGAACAAGCTCCTTCTCCAGTCTGTCATATTTGCGCCGTTCAGCTGTTGTTTTCATTTGCTCCACATCCCCACGCTATCGAAAATTTGCCACAAGAAGATCTGTTTAAAACAGATAAATGCTTACCTTCCAAGCCAATGTTCCCACCATCAATTTCATGTTACGCAAATTTCACTTAAAAAATCAAGCCATTACCAATAAAGGACAGGGGAATCTTCTTAGTCAGTGCTAAATTGTTATTACCACATCCCTTCAGTCTTCAGCCTTCTTTTCTTCCGAAACAGGTTCGATATTAAACCGTTCCTGGATACGCTTCAGGGAAACAAGCTGCATGTTGCGGGATGAAGGGGTGATAAACGACTGAAGTTTACGCTCCAGGCTACGCGGGTCCATTTCACTTTCTATGGCGATCACTCCCTCCATGATGATCTTTTGCAGCAGAAGCTCCTGGTCTGTTCTCTCCCGCAGATTACCGGCAAAGGGTACGCAGAAAAAATTGGACAGAATGACACCGTAGAGGGTGGATGTCAGGGCGATGGGCACGGTGGCGAGAATGACCTTACTGTCGCCGACCCCGGCCAGCATGCCGATAAGGCCGACCACGCTTCCCACCAGGCCGAATGAAGGAAAAAGCTCGCCCATGGTGCGGATGACGCGCTCGCAATCCTCCCGGCGCAGTTTAAAGAAATACATTTCCGTGTTGAGAATATCGCGGATCATCTCTCCCCGGTAGCCGTCAACAAGCAGTCCCAGGGACCGGCGCAGAAAAAGGATGCTTGTCTCCTCCTCGTCCTCCTGCAGAGAAAGCAGTCCCTCGAATTTTGATTTGACCGACAGGTCCACCAGAATTTCGACAATGTCTTCCGGCGTCTTTGTTCTG
>DAOUUW010000240.1 GCA_030667965.1 Deltaproteobacteria bacterium | reverse complement strand
GTCCACGCCTTGCCCCTGCGGCGAAAAGACTGATATGCAAATGCGGCAGGATTTTAAACGGGCTGTTGTTTCTTTTTCCGGGCCGATTCCCTGTTTTGCTAAACCCCATTCCATAGTTCGGGTCTGGGGGAAATTTGACGGTGATAATCGTTTTCTGGCGCAGCGCATTGCCGGTCCCGGTTACCTGCATGCCGAACAGGACTCAACCGGAGTACGCTCCCGTTTGCGCAAACGATGCTTCATTAAAGACAAGCATCATCCGAAAGCCGGTGGACCATGACCGTCTCTCCACTTCGTTCCGACCCGGAAAAGAGCTCAGTTGATGATGCAGCTTCCTTCGGCCCTTCCTGGAAAATAAATCTGCTGGTGATCGGCGGACTGCTTGTGGTTGTTCTTACGTATTCTTTATGGCAGATAGCCCATTTGCGCAAAAATTTTCATAATTATTCACAAGAGCATGCCCGAGTAGTCAGCGGCGTCATCGAGCAAAATACCCGTACTGCCGTCCTAGCTGAGGATGCGCTGCGTCAGACCATACAGACATTTTTGGGTAACACGGCTCGTTTTATTGATTATCTTCATTCGGTTGAGCCTTTTTCCGTTGATGAGCTTCAGGCTTTTGCCGGTGAAACCGGGTTGACTGCCATAAGCATACTTGACAGGGATGGTGAAGGAGTTTCTGTTGACAGCGGTGCTTTTTTGCCGTCATCTCCTGCATGCCGGCAGGAATCAGTCACCTATTTTCCTGAAAAAGAACTGTACATCCTGACGTGGCCTCGTCTGGATGATGGATGCATTGTTCTTGGCTTTTCCGCCTCGCAAATAGAGGAACTGCACCGGCAGTTGCGGTTGCCGGCCCTGCTTGAATCCCTTTCAGCGCTTCCCGGGATAAAGTATGTCATTCCTGATGATCAGACAAGTCCCCCTTTGGATACCTCGGTTGCCGAGCAGCGTATCAAAGCAGGGAACATTGTTTTGCGTGTGGGCTTTGGTACTGATCGTTATACCATGCGCGTGCGTCAGATTTGGCGTAATGTTCTTATTTTTTCTATTCTTCCGGTTTGCCTCGGTTTCTTTTTTTCCTGGCTGCTGTATCGATACCAGTCTTATTATCTCAATAAAATGACGGGTTTTGAGCGTAAATTGGCCCGGGAGAGAGAGGCTGCTGCCCTGGGCCGGGCAACTGCAACAATAACCCATGAAATACGTAATCCCCTGAATGCCATCAGTATGGGGCTGCAGCGCATAGAGCTTGAGGCCGGCGAATTGAATCCGGAACATATGCAGCTCGCTGCAAACATGCGTCAAGCGGTTAAACGCACCAATACGATCATCAGCGATCTTCTCCGTTACAGCAGGCCGATTTCTCCCCGGCTTGAAGAGGTGAACCTTTGCAGGCTCATTGATGGTATTCTTCTTCTTTACAGGAACGAATGTGATAAAAAGAAGATTAATGTCCGCAATGAAACACCTCTGGATATTACCTTAAAGGGTGACGATCAGCTGCTGAATCAGCTTTTTGAAAATCTGGTAAAAAACGCAGTTGAGGCCCAGCCTGATGGCGGTTTTATCTCCATCTCTACCACTTTGGGGAAAAAACATGTTTCCATTCAAATCGAGAACAAAGTTGCTGTCATGCCTGAAGATCCGACAGCTTTTGTTGAACCGTATTTTACGACAAAATCGAGGGGGACCGGGCTTGGTCTTCCTTTTGCCCGCCGCATCGCCCAGGCCCACGGTGGCGCTTTACAAATTGAATTACCGGCAAAGGATGTTTTCCGTGTTGTGGTAAATTGCCCATGTTAGCGATGAATCTGATTGCATCAAAAAGATTTCCGTGTCTTTTTATTGATTGTAATTGGATCCCTTCACAACCCTTTGGTTGATTTTCAATGCCTTGTTAGGACGATTTATGAAAATACTTGTTGTTGATGATGAAGAAATGCAGCGTGATACGCTTACTGGTTTTTTGCAGAAAAGGGGATACGATGCCTTGTCTGCTTCCGGTGGCGAGGAGGCCTTGCAGCTTTTTAATAGTTACCCGGTCCAGCTTGTGCTCCTTGACCACAATATGCCCGGTATGAATGGTGATGAGTTGCTCGCCCGTATGAAGCAGATTAATCCCTTTGTCCACGCCATCATGATAACGGCCTATGGTTCAGTCGATACCGCCGTCAAGGTCATGCAGCTCGGTGCCGATGATTTTCTGGAGAAGCCTGTGGACCTTGTCGATCTTCTTGCCAAACTTGAAAAGATTGAGCATTTGGTTGCCGAGGAAGAAGATGTATCCGAAGTTAATGATACGCTCCACGTCAGGGATCTCCCTCTTCATATCATCGGAGACAGCCCTGCCATGCGCAGGTTACTGTCCTCTGTGCAGAGAATTGCGCAAACGCCATGGACCGTACTGATTCACGGGGAGACAGGGACCGGTAAAGAGCTCATAGCTCGACTTATCCATCAACTCAGTCCACGAAGCGAGGCTCCGTTTATTGAAGTAAACTGCGCCGCTGTTCCAGAGAATCTCTTTGAATCCGAGTTGTTCGGTCATGAGAGGGGCGCGTTCACCGGCGCGACCCAGCAAAGAAAGGGACGTTTTGAGCTTGCCTGTGCAGGAAGTTTATTTCTTGATGAGGTTGGGGAGTTACCCCTTAACCTGCAGTCCAAACTTCTTCGCGCCCTGCAGGAAAAGAAAATAAGCAGGGTTGGCAGTGAGAAAGATCTTGATGTTGATGTCCGTGTTTTGGTCGCCACAAATCGTGATCTGAAACAATTGGTAGCTGACGGCCGTTTTCGGGAGGACTTGTATTACAGGCTTAATGTGCTGGACATCGAAATACCACCCCTGCGAGACAGAAAAGAGGATATCCCGCTTCTTGTCGATTTTTTTCTTGAGCGCTATAGTCCCCGTCCCATACGTTTTAGTCCGGAGTCAATGTCAAACCTGGTGAAGTTCCCATTTCCGGGCAATGTGCGTGAGCTTGAGCATGTTATTCAGCGAGTAGTGACCATGGTGCGAGGATCCCTTGTCCGGCCGGCTGATCTACCTGCGGAGATGCGGTTTCACAAGGCAAGCGGACAGGGCGCTTTGTCGGATCAGCTGGAGGCTGTGGAGCGGGAAATGATACTTGAAGCCCTTGACAAACATGACTGGGTGCAGACCCGCGCAGCTGATTCACTGGGTATCAGTGAGCGCGTTCTGCGCTATAAAATGGGCAAGCACACGATAAAAAAATCGTAACTATTCAGCTGCACTTCATATGCACGCGATCAGGCTGTCTTACATAGCACCAGTATGCTGCGCCAGCCTGCTGGAGTTTATGCCCCTTGAGGGTGCACATCTAAAGCACATCTGAACAGTTAAAGTC
>DAOUUW010000217.1 GCA_030667965.1 Deltaproteobacteria bacterium | reverse complement strand
GTCATTTCCTCGTATCATAATGTGGTGCAAGGCACCTGGTATATCTAATCGTGGACGGCGTGGCATAATATGCATTTATGCAGGGGTCTCATTGATATGTCAATATTTTTTTGCATACTAAACAACAACGTCCCCTAATGCGACTAATGCGAGTTCATCGATGATCAGATAACTTTCAGTATCAACGCCCATAAGAAGCCTTACAGCCAAAAGTAAAAAAAACGTTACCAACATATCCGCCATCTCGAAGGGCTTTTCCCGTGTCCTCGGCCCAGCGCATAGCTTCTGATTGTTGGTCAAAGGTTTGTGATAAGCTTGGGTGTCCCTTAACTCTCACCTCAGCGCAATAAACCGGGCCCTTTTTTCTTTTCCTTGCTTTTACAGTTGCCATGATTGAACACTCTAGAAAGAATAGCGTGTCTTGCCAAAATTCTTGGTCGCAATTTTGGTCGCAATTTTCTGCTATTTGGTGCTTTTTTGTGATAATCAGTGCTAACTATAGCTCAACATGAACATAAAAGCAAAAAGGGCCGAATCCTTTATTTCTAAAGAATTCAGCCCTTTTTTTGTATGGTGCCGAAGGCGAGAATCGAACTCGCACGACCGTTGGCCACTACCCCCTCAAGATAGCGTGTCTACCAGTTCCACCACTTCGGCAAAATTTTATTTAATGAGGTTTTTTTCTGTGTTTTTCTCGGTTAGAGGAGCAGTTTCTTGAACAGTCTGTTCAATCAATGCCGGAACTGCTTCGGCAGGTTGTGTCATTGGCTCAAGAGTAGCTGGAACTTCAGTAACCGGCTCTACGCTGACCGCCATTGGTATTTCTTCTACCGCACTAAGGGGCATGTCAGTCTCAGGCAAGGGTTCAGGGGCTCTTTCTATAGCATTTTCCTGCTGAGGTTGCACGTCAATATTTTTCATAAGAGAATGTGTACTTCTATTGGCTGACATATAGGCCAGAGATATGGACGTAACCATGAAAATAACCGCAGCGGCAGTTGTCACCTTGTTCAGTAAGGGCAGGGGACCTTCGCTGCCGAAAACGGTCTGGCTGGAACCACCGAATGTAGCACCCATACTGGCGCCTTTGCCCTGCTGAAGAAGAACGATGATCACCAGGAAAAAGCAGACAAGGATATGGACTATAGTAAGTATTGTTGTCATTATTTTTTGAAATTTATGATCAGGTTGAAGGATTCAGCTTTCAGGGCGGCGCCTCCAACCAAGGCCCCGTCAACATCGTTCTGCGACATGAGTTCATCGACGTTATCGGGAGTAACCGAGCCACCATACAATATTCTTATTTGGCTAGCAATATTTTTTTCGTATATAACAGCAAGCAGGTCACGCAGAAAGAGATGCACCTCTTGTGCCTGTTCAACCGTGGCTGTTTTGCCTGTGCCGATGGCCCAGACCGGTTCATAAGCAACTATTAATTGTTCGCCATTCTCCAGCGAGATGCCGTTCAACCCGTTTCGCAACTGTTTTTCAAGCACCTTGAAAGTTTGGTCAGCCTGTCGTTCATCCAGGGTTTCACCGATACAGAGCACTGGTATCAGGCCGTGATGCAACGCACCATTCACCCGCTTGTTGATCATTTCGTCATTTTCTGCAAAAATGTGGCGCCGCTCGGAATGACCGATAATGACCATGCTGCAGCCGGCATCTTTCAGCATGGGTGGAGAAATTTCACCGGTGAATGCTCCTTTTACCTCCCAGCAGACATTTTGTGCCCCTAGAATAACCGAGGAGCCGGAAAGAGTTCGTGAAACTGCATTAAGTGCTGTAAACGGCGGGGCCAGCATCACGTCGCGGTCGGTTGGGATTGGACTTTGAAGAATGGCTGCGGCCAGCTTTTCAGCCTCAGCAATGGTGGTATGCATTTTCCAGTTTCCTGCAAGTAACGGTCTGCGCTGCATGGATTCCTCCTTAAATTATTAGTCACGAAATACACGAAAAACATGAAATACACAAAAAAAACACATCTCGATCAACTGGAGAAATTGCTAATATCTGAGAATGTTACATGTTTAAAGATTTCTCCCGCTGGTCGAGGAAAGCTTAGACTCCGAATGACATTCGGGTTAGTTGTGCCCTTTAGCTTTCTTTTGCATCCAGGGCGGCTACGCCGGGCAGTTCCTTGCCTTCCATGAGCATGAGGAAGGCGCCGCCGCCGGTGGACATATATGAGACATCATTAGCCCAACCGGCCTTATGCACTGCTGCATTGGTATCTCCGCCGCCGACAATGCTCAAGGCGTGGGAGGTGGCAACACGCTGTACGAGTGCCATGGTGCCGCGGCTGTAAGCGTCCATCTCAAAGGCACCCATGGGACCGTTCCAGATGATTGTCTTGGCGGACTCCACTACCTCGCTGAACAGCAGGGTTGAAGCCGGACCAATATCAAGGGCCAGCCATTTCTTCGGTATATCCTGTACAGGTACAATTTTTGACGGCGATTCAGCAGAAAAGTCTTCAGCCACCACGCAATCCACCGGCAAATACAGTTTGACTCCTTTTTTCCTGGAATCATAGATCAATCCGGCGGCTGTTTCAAGAAGATCATCTTCTACCAGTGATTTGCCAACCTCTACTCCCTGGCTTTTTAAGAAAGTATTAGCCATGGCGCCGCCTATGATCAAGATGTCGACCTTGTCCATCATGTTTTCAAGGGCGGTCAGTTTACTTGAGACCTTCGCGCCGCCGACAATGGCCAGCAGGGGACGAATCGGATCACTGACCGAGCGATGAAAAAAATCCATCTCCTTTTGCAGCAGAAAGCCGGCAGCACATTGGTTGCAGAAGTGGGTAACTCCGACAACCGATGCATGGGCTCGGTGTGCCACGGCAAAGGCATCACTGATGTACACATCGGCCAGGGAGGCGAGGTTCCTGGAAAATTCTTCATCGTTTTTCTCTTCTTCTTCATGATAGCGCAGATTTTCCAGCATTAATACGTCACCCGGTTCCATTGCCTCAACCATGGATTTAACTTCATCACCGACGCAATCCGGGGCAAGTTTGACCTCCCGTTGGATATGCCGGGCAAGCCGTTCTGCCGTCGGAGCAAGACTGAATTCCGGCAGTTTCTGCCCTTTTGGCCTGCCAAGATGTGAGCAGATGATGACCCTGGCGTTTTGCTGCAGAGCATGATTGATTGAAGGCAGGGCTTCGCGGATACGGGTGTCGTCCGTGATGTTGCCGTCCTTATTCAGGGGGACGTTAAAGTCCACCCTGATCAGGACTTTTTTCCCCTGAAGGTCAATGTCTTTGATGTTTTTCATTAGATTAAACCATCTGCTCGGCAATTGACACAGTGCGGTCAGCCAGCATATTTGTATAGCTGCCCAGTTCATTGTCGTACCAGCCGTAAATAACTGCCTGGGTGACAGGTATATCAATTATAGGTTCCGGGGCGACGCAGCCCGGAATTTTGGCCAGATTGACCCTGATTGAGGCGGTGCGGGTATGAATTTCCGTTCCCTCGATTATGGCAGCGGCAAAAGGGGCGCCGATAATATCCGAGGAGACATTTTGTTCCTCTGAATGCACAAGATATGGTGATGTCTTGGCAAATTCCCGGTAAATGTTGTTGATTCTGTCCCGTTTAATTGGATCGTCAAGGTCGTCCTGGATATTGACAACAAGAACAATGAGAGAACCGGATGAGGTGGGGATGCGTACCGATTCAGCTATAAAGCCAATGTTCTTCATTTCCGGAATGACCAGGCGCAGGGCTTTGGCAGCACCGGTTGAGGTCAGGATGATATTGTTTAGAATGCTGCGGTTCTTGCGCAGGTCAGTGGCCCCGGTTTTGGCCAGGCTGTCCAGGACCTTCTGGCTGCCGGTGGCGGCATGGATGGTCACCATGGAGGCGCTGAGAAAATTTGCGGCGCCAATTTGGTCAAGCAACGGCTTAATCATATATGAAAGGCATGTGGTGGTGCAGGAAGCCGCTGATATTAAATTGTGTTTTGAAGGAATATAGTCGTCGTCATTGATGCCCATAACGGTTGTCACGGCATCTTCAGGCATGTTCAAGCCCGTGTCCTTAATTTTAAAGGGTGCGGACAGGATTACCTTTTCCGCACCGGCAGCCATATGTCCGCGGAAAGATCCCCACTTGGCATCGGCATCGGCGGTGGGATCATTGAAAACCCCGGTGGTGTCTACCACCAGCTTCACACCGTTTTCTTTCCAGGCAATATCCTTGGGGTTGCGAGACTGGCGCAGAACTTTGACGGGCACCCCGTTAATCACCATGGTGCCGTCCCTGTCATTGAGATTTTCCACCATTCGGCCGCCTTTATAGCCGTAG
>DAOUUW010000043.1 GCA_030667965.1 Deltaproteobacteria bacterium | reverse complement strand
CCCGCTGTGATTCAACAAGTCGATAGGCGAAGTATTGCTTGCCGTCTTTTCTGCTTTTGATGGTTGTTCTTCGGATATACATATACGCATTATATACCGAACATTATCAGCAGTCAACCCACCCTGTGTATTTTATGGCACTACAATTAAAAATTCAAACACCTTTTGTTTGTAACTATGCGTAGTTAAAGAAATTATTTTTTTCAGATCGTATCAATTTCACATCTTTTAACTGTTATTGTAAGCAAGACTCAAAAAGATGGGCTAACAAGTCAGTATCAAGTTTCTTGATATCTACTCCAACCTAACATTCTTGACAACGAAATATCCATTAACAAACTGAGGTAAATGCATACCGTTTCATGGTTGCAACGCTTTCTCGGGCTTAGCATAATAACGGATATATAAAATTAATTTTCAGTTGCGCTTTGGTTAAAGTTTTCCTTTGCGTATTCGAACCATGGGATGAAGAATTGAAGTTTTGGTCTTTGGTACGGAGGAATTTGAGCTAAAATCGTGGTGATGAGTAAAATATTACTCAGGTCGAGGAGATGACAAGAGGGAGGAAGAGAGCACGCCTTCACCATTGGCATACATGACCCCAAGGTTGAATTGGTGGGTTACCGGCGATTGTTCAATATTCTCAGTTGGATCATCGGCATATACGTTGGCGGGATTATAAAAACTATAGAATCCAGCTAAAACCACCGCCAGCAGAACAATTGGTATTTGACGCATAGCACCCTCGTTCGATTTACTTTTTCCGGTTGAAAAACCTTGCCACGAGAAAGCCTAAACCCATGCAACTTTATCAAGGGCAACACTTTGATAGATTAAACTTTTCATAACATGGTTAAAAATAATTATTCAACACAATTAGCAAAAAAGCAAAAATTCCCCACAGACGGACCCAAGGGCAAAAATAGCCAGCAGAACAAGACAAAGCGGGTATTTCTGGATAAATGGGTGAAGACCGTCAACAATTACGGCGGTTTTGGCAAATGGCAATGGGCGGTTTCATTTCATCCAAGCGATTTGTGGCGGGCATACCTGAATGATAGTGTTCAGTGATCATTAAGAAACGCTGTCACTATTTTGTTTAACCATAAATAGATTCTGGCTTGTTTCGCACACACAAAAAAACAAAAAAGTTGCGCTAAGATCAACTTTTGTCTTATAGTAAATAATATGAAATTTGACCCGTCTAAAGAAATTGATAATGAAAAAGCTCACTTCATAATACGCGATATTGTGGCAGGCGGGGAAATAATTATCAGTAAGCACGCAAAAGGGCGAATGCATGAACGGGGCTATTCAATGCAGGACGTTGAACACATTTTGCTCCGTGGCGAAATTACGAATAAAGAATTCAAGGATAAAACACAGAGCTGGGCTTACACAATAAAAGGCGACGACCTTGAAGGCGATGAAGGCGGCGTTGTTACTGTAATTATCAGCCGTCAAACTTGTGTAATAATAACGGTTTTAGGCTGAAAAGGTGAACATAATGAATAAATGCTATTCATGCGGTGCAGACATCCAAGTAATAAAAGACAAGCCATACAACTACAACGAGTGTGGGCTTGATGTCGTTTTGCATGGCATCACTCAATACGCTTGCCCATCATGTGGGGAGGAATATGCTTCTATCCCAAACATGCAAAAGCTTCACAGGTTTATCGGCGCGCATATCTGCCAGAAACGGAAAGCGCTGTTGAAACCTGCAGAAATAAAATTTCTCAGAAAAGATTTGCATCTGAAGGCGAAAGAGCTGGCCGCTCTGCTGGGCATTACCACTTCCACTATTTCAAGGTGGGAGAACGGGAAAAAAGAGATTGGCGAGGCGCATGACCGGCTTTTACGGTCAATTTACATGATGTATGCCTCAGAGCAGGCAAATCATATGGTTTGCGGCGGTGTCCTCAATATGTTTAAAGAGTTGCCTGCAAAGCGGAAAAAAATTGAGCAGCCTAAAAAAATCGACATTAACCCTCAAGAATGGCTGAATTGCCTTCCTGATTGTTGCCCAGCTTAATTTGAATAAAACATTACCAGGTAATGCCAGTATGGAAAAATGTTGGTACAAATGTTGGCACTTAAAAATTTTCCGATTTAAAAAACTAAATAAAACCTATGCACACGCAAAGTAGTCATCGAAAAATGGGGGTAACTTTGGGGGTAATAGATTTTTTTGTGTTATTGAATTTTGTTTAATATCAGTTAGTTATTTACTATATTCGATAGCCTCTCTCTCCGCCACTTACAAAAAAACCGAACGTCAATGACGCTCGTTTTTTTTGTCCTTCTTCCATCATCTCCTACCAGCCCCACAGCAGACTGCGCGATACCCATCCTGTTATGTTTTCCTCTTCATGCCGGACTTTTACCCAGCTGTCTTGGCGCTCAAGGGTACGGAAGACTACCCCCTTCTGGGCCTGACGGATAATAGGGTAATTTTCACCTGGGCCGCTGCGAACATTGATAATTCTTTTTTTCACCACCATATAGGCTTTGCGGCTCACCATATCCTTATGGACCCAGCCTGAATCGTTTTCAAAATCCGTCACATTCAACCACTCCCCTTTATCTTCAAGCACTTTAAGAGGGTAGCCCTGGCCAAGTTCCCAGAGTACAGCGTAATTATTACCCGGTCCGGAGCGCATATTGACCAGCTCTCCGACAATACTGACCATTTGCGCATGGACCGGACCAGCCAAGCACAACAAAAAAACAATTCCCCACACAAAACGTTTCATTTTCATCTCCAGAAAAACAGGACTATGCTCTTTTGTGATTGCCAGTCACACAGGAAAGCAAAATGACTAAAAGAGCTTCTGTTTTTTTTAATCCGCTCCAACAACGGGTCTCACCTTCCCATCCCCCGCTCTACTTAACTCCCGGGTACGCAGAGGTATGCCGCCGACTGTCAAGGATATGGCATCATAACGGCAGGCCTGGTTCATGCAGGCCAGACAGGTGATACATTCCGCGTCATCCGGCGACTCATTGAATTTCACTCCCATTGGGCAGACACTATGACACGCCTTGCAATCGGTGCATTTTTCTTTGTCAAGCGTAAGCTTCACCAGGCGTACCCGGCTAAACAACGCATAAAATGCTCCAAGGGGACAGGCCACCCTGCAGAAAGGACGACTGGCCACCATACTCCAAAAAATAAAAAGAATGAGAATGACCAGCTTACTGTAAAAAAGAAGACCGATAGTTGCCCGCAAGCCTGGCCGCAGAAGCAACATGGGGATACCCGCCTCCAGTGTGCCGGCAGGGCAGAGATATTTACAGAACCAGGGATCGCCCATACCGAAATCATTCACCAGCAGAAGAGGCAGCAAAAAAACCATCAGCAGCAATACAGCATATTTAACATAGCGCAGCGGACGGGGAACCGAAAACTTCCTGGAGGGAATCTTGTACAGCAGTTCCTGAATAAAACCAAATGGACATGCCCAGCCGCACACCATTCTTCCGAGAAAACTGCCCACCACCCCGATGCAACCCAGCACATACCAACCCAGATAATACTGGGCATTTTCAAGATTAAAACGCAAGGAAAGCATGAGCTGCTGAATTGCCCCGATGGGGCAATAAGTCGTCGCTGCCGGGCACGAGTAACAGTTAAGCCCCGGCGAACAGACCACCTTCAGCGGCCCCTGATATATGGTCTTCGTTGCCGGGAAGCCCCAGTAACCGTTTGTCAAAAGAGCGATAACCAGCTGAACCCACTTTCTTGCCAGTTCCATTTCAACCGATCCCAATGCAGCTGAGGCAAATCTGCCATGATTGCTCCAGGACGCGGGACGGTTCTCCACTCATAACTCCTGCCATAAAGAGCAAAAGAAAAAATAAAAGCACAACAAATGGGAGTTTACGCATTTCCCTTTTTTTCATCACCTGTTCCCCTGTCCGCAAACTACAGCATTTTCTTGACGGTCTCTATCTTATCGCCGATAGAAACCGACTTATCCCGTCGGTCATCAATCACCATATGGGTGACAACCCGCTGAGCTCCCCTTGCAAAAGGAAGCTCATAAATTTTCGAGACCAGGGCCAAAAGGTCCTTTGCCTCCCCCTCAATCAGGGTTCCCATATCATTCAACTGAAAACGAACCTTTTCCTTTTCCAGAGCCTTCTGCACATCCGCCACATACTCACCGACCCCCGGACTTGCAGTACCCATTGGAATAATTGTCAGCTGCAAAAGCGCCATCACACACCCCCCTTAAACCATTGTCAAAAAACCTTCCCTGCGTAACACCGAAACAACGTGAAGCAGGGGGTAGTCATGATCTTCTTCGGAAAAACCAATCCCAGCCACATCGCCATTGGGTGCTTTTTGAAATTTTACCATTGTTACCGTTTCCGCATCGACCTCGGCACAGACAAGCACTCCGTTCCAATGGGCATTGACGACAAAAACAAGATGACTGCCGTTTTCATCGGGCATATCAGGCAGATTGAATCCTGAAGGGACCACGATAGGCAAGGAAAGTTTTTTGAGTTTTTTATCCGGTATCTGAGACAACAACCCCTTGAACTGCCTGGACAGGCTGTGAAAAAAACCGCCGAAATCCTTCAGGGGAACATTGCTGTTTTTTATATATCCCTTCAGTTTTTCCGGCGACACCTGGCGGATCAGAGATATGGCATTTTCCTGGATATAGACGGATGTTCCTGCCAGTACAATTTTTCTCAACTGCGTAGGCGGGCATTTATTAATGAGACTTGGACGGACAACCTCTTCAACTGGCGGTGGATTTTTTCCGACAATGCGTTTCAGCAGTGTTTTTTCATCAAAAGAGGACAGTTCGTCATCTTGCTCTTGCTCTTGCTCATCATTTCTTTTATCTCGATCGCGGGATGCAAGAAGCTCCGTTAAAAGGCGGCTAATCGTATCACCCACATATTCCGCCCGCTCAAGGGAAGCCTGCAGATCATAAACAAGCCGTTCAACCTCCCCCTTTTCAAGATCCAGATCAGATTGGCGCAGGTCGGCAACCTTTTTACGCAGTTGCTCAATGCTCTCGGGAACCAAGGTGTCTCGGTCAACCTCCACCTCATTGCGGCCTTCCCTGGTATCCTGAACTGAAGTGGTATCAGCACTTTGTTTTCCGGTTTTTGCGGTTTTTATTTTTTCTTTTAAATTATTAAACCGATAATAAAGGCCTTTAAAAAGCTTTTCATCCTCTTCCGGATCAAACTCTTCCGATTCATACAGGTTGACCACATGGGCCATGGACTCTTTCAAAAAATCAATGGAATCAGCAGGAGTATTTTCTCCCTTTCTTTTGACATACTCAAGGACGCTGCCGGCCATGATCAGAATAGCATGGGCCGCCTTACGGTTTTTAAAACGCTGCTTCAAGCAGAAAAAAGCAGCATCAAGCAGCTCAATCCTTTTTGTACTCAGCCCCCAGTCCTGGGCTATAACTTCTGTTTTGAGCCGCTTAATGGAATCGTCAATAGACAGTTGAATCACGTTGTTCTCCCGGAACAGCCGAACTGGATATGCGCCTTCCCATTGCAATAGTATTCAGGATGACACCTTGCGACATTTGCCTCTTTTTCAAACAAAGGCAAATAACAGCTAAACACCTTCAGAGCACTCACATCTTTTCACACCACCATGTCAATGCCATTAACTTAAGCTATCAATTTATTTTTCCCCTCACCTAAATCCTCCCGGAGTCTCTCTCCGGTCGCTTACCTCCCAAAGGGGCGAGGACTTTAAAGGATGGCTTAAGTTAATGACATTGACCACCATGTAATTAAATCAATTTTATGGTATTCTTAACAATATTTTTTTTACGATGCAAGCATGTGTCCTTGCCGTTAATCTTCCTAATATACCAGCCATAACAAAATATGAACGTAACTTTTGCAGCATTCACCGCCTTTCTCTTCGGCACAATTATCGGCAGTTTTTTAAACGTGGTCATTCTCCGCATTCCCCAGCCGGACCAGTCTGTGGTTTTTCCGGCCTCACACTGCCCAAAATGCAAAAACACCCTCAAATGGTATGACAACATCCCCCTGCTGAGTTTTATTCTCCTGGGACGGAAATGCCGTTTCTGTAAAAACACAATCTCCTGGCAATATCCTCTCGTTGAACTGGCAATGGGACTTTTGTCCCTTGCCCTTGTGCTTACTTTTCACTTCCCCTGGCCTTTTATCGGCTTTTTTCTTTTTGCAGCCTCCCTACTCGTTATCATCATGACTGACTTTCGCCACCAGATCATCCCTGACGTCATCAGCCTGCCGGGCATCCTGCTCGGATTTGCCTTTTCATTTATCAACCCCGGCCTCTCCTGGGTCGACTCCGGGCTCGGCATCCTCTTTGGAGGAGGAATACTCTTTACCATCGCCTATGGCTATTATTTTTTCACCAAACGGGTCGGCATGGGGGGAGGAGACATCAAACTACTGGCCATGATCGGTGCTTTTCTCGGCTATCAATCCCTTCCTTTTGTCATTTTCAGCAGTTCTCTATTAGGAACGATTGGCGGGATAGCGGCAATGATTAAACAGAAAAAAGGTGGGAAAACCGTTATCCCCTATGGTCCATTCCTGGCTGTCGGAGCCCTTTTATTTCTTTTTTTTGAACGATATATTCAATTTTATATACGATCCCTTTTACTCCAGCAATAGCTTATGGTATTCTAATAAGAATCTTTGCCGGATTATGTATGTTTATACGTCGTACCATGAAAATGGGCTTTGCAACATTTTTTGCGCATGAGGAACTTTTATGGAATCGTCCCCTCTTTACAACTTTTCAAAGATCATTGCCAGAAGCAACAAAATGCTGGCAATTTTCAAAACTATTCAAAAAATTGCCAATTTCAAAACCTCCATCCTCATTACCGGCGAATCCGGTACCGGCAAGGAACTGATCGCTAAATCCATCCACGACAGCAGTCTTCGCCGCGACAAACCGATGATTGCCGTCAACTGCGGAGGAATACCGGAAACGCTTTTGGAAAGCGAACTGTTCGGTCATGCCAAAGGCGCCTTTACCGATGCACACAAGGTTAAAAAAGGACTTTTTGAAGAGGCTGACGAAGGCACGCTCTTTCTCGACGAAATGGGAGAGCTGCCTCTTTCCCTGCAGGTGAAACTTCTGCGCGCCCTGCAGGAAGATGAAATCCGGCCTTTAGGTGACAGCAAGACCGTACAGGTCGATGTACGCATCATCACAGCGACAGCCAAAAATCTCGGCGAAATGGTTAACAGGGGGCTTTTCCGTGAAGACCTCTATTATCGCATTAATGTCCTGACCATTGAAGTCCCCCCTCTGCGTGAAAGAAGGGAGGATATTCCGCTTCTGGCCGAGCATTTTGTGCAAAAATACAATAACCGCCTGAAGCTCAACACCAAAGAAGTCAGCGAAGACTGCCTGCAACGACTCATCAATTACAATTGGCCCGGCAACGTCAGGGAACTGGAAAACGTCATCGAAAGGAGCATGGTGCTTTCAGAACATGATGTACTGACAACCGAAATTCTCCCTCCGGAACTGCTGCGGCACACAGCAGCATCTAACGAAGATCTCTTTTTCTGGGATGAATTTTCCATTAAAACCAACTCCAAAAAACTGGAAAAACAGCTTATCACCAAAGCCTTGTCCGAAACAAAGGGCAACAAGACAAAAGCTTCCGGTCTTCTTGAAATCAGCCTACCGGCCCTTCTTTACAAAATTAAAGAATATCAGGTAGGGCAATAAAGTTCCTTCAAACCCCTTGAAGAATATCTTTTTTTATTTTCTTCCGTAACAATTAACTTATTTTTTTTCTTGACTTTTCCACCCGTGACATAGGATTCTACTTGACAAGAAATCCGATTTCCAATAGCTTCTCGCAATAATAACCATTCTGAAAAAATTATCGCGATGCTCAAAAAAATTATCTTCTTTTATATAGATGGATTCAGGTCCATGAAAACCGGCCGCAAACTCTGGGCGATTATTTTCATAAAGCTTTTTATCATGTTTGCCATCCTGAAAGTCTATTTCTTCCCCAACTTCTTAAACACCAATTTTGCAAATGATAAAGAAAGAGCTGAGCATGTTATGCATAACATTACCCGGCTCAGGAACAACTAAAAAACAAGGAGGTTGAAATGGTTGAACAAATCGATCTGACCCAGGTCAACTGGGCTCGGGCACAATTTGCTCTCACAGCCATGTACCATTGGATTTTTGTCCCACTCACCCTGGGACTATCTTTTCTGTTGGCATTTTTTGAAAGCATATATGTGCGCACGGGAAATGAAGAATGGAAACGGCTGACAAAATTCTGGATGACCCTCTTCGGCATCAACTTTGCCATCGGCGTTGCCACGGGTATCATCCTCGAATTTGAGTTCGGCACCAACTGGTCAAATTACTCCTGGATGGTGGGAGATATTTTTGGAGCGCCACTGGCCATTGAGGGTATTTTTGCCTTTTTCCTGGAAGCCACTTTCTTTGCCGTCATGTTCTTTGGCTGGAACAAAGTCTCCAAGGGCTTTCATCTCTTCTCCACATGGATGGTGGCTGTCGGCTCGAGTTTATCTGCCATGTGGATTCTTGTTGCCAACGCATGGATGCAGTTCCCCACCGGTATGGCCTTTAATCCCGACACAGTCCGCTTTGAAATGCAGAACATTCTGGAGGTTATTTTGTCGCCTGTGGCCATCAGCAAATTCTGCCACACCACAAGCTCAGGATTCCTGCTCGCATCTCTTTTCGTTGTCGGCGTTTCATCCTGGTTCCTTCTTAAAGGAAAGCACCAGCTCATGGCAAAAAGAAGTATCATTGTTGCGTCGGTTTTCGGCTTGCTCTCTTCGGCCTATGTCGGCTTTACAGGTGACGAGGCGGCATATACCGTTGCCCAGAAACAGCCCATGAAACTGGCGGTCATGGAAGGGCTCTTCCAGGGCGAAACGAATGCCCCTCTTGTTGTCGCTGGCCTGATAAACAGTGCCAAAGAGCCAGCAGACACTCAGAAACCGTTTTTTGCTGAGATAAAAATACCAGGTCTTCTTTCATTGCTGGCCAACAGAGAATTCGGCTCTTTTGTTCCCGGCGTCGATGATCTTGTCTATGGCAACAAAGAACATAATATTGTCGGAGCAAGTGAAAGGATGGAACGAGGCAAAATCGCCATTCATCAGCTCAAGACCTATAAAGAAGCCGGTAAAAATGGCGATACAGCAACTGCAGAGGCAGCCCTCATTGCCTTTCACGAATATAAAGACGATATGGGCTACGGGTATCTGAACAATCCTGCCGAAGCGGTTCCGCCCATCGGACTGACTTTTTATGCCTTCCATATCATGGTCATTCTCGGAAGCATCTTTCCCCTTGTTTTCCTGCTCTTTCTCTTTTTTAGTTTTAAAGGGGAGCTTCTTTACCAGCAGTGGCTGCTCTATCTAGGAATACTCAGTGTTCCACTTGGCTATATCGCCCAGCAGACCGGCTGGATTGTCGCCGAGGTGGGTCGTCAACCCTGGGCCATCCAAGGGCTTCTTCCGGTCACAGTTGCCAATTCCAATCTCACCACCGGTACGGTGCAGACAACATTTTTTATCTTTCTCGGCCTCTTCACCCTGTTGATAATTGCCGAAATCAGTATCATGGTGAAACAAATTAAAATCGGACCGGAGGAAGAATAATGATTGGAAATCTTGACTATTCAATATTGCAGATTATCTGGTGGATTATTGCCTCGGTGGTTGGATCACTTTTTCTTTTTCTCAACTTTGTCCAGGGCGGTCAGACATTGCTGTTCACCGTACCAAAGGGAGAGGAGGAAAAAACCCTGATCATCAACTCCCTTGGACGCAAATGGGAATTGACATTTACCACACTGGTTCTTTTCGGCGGAGCCCTTTTTGCCGCCTTCCCCAAATTTTACGCCACCAGCTTTGGTGGAGCCTACTGGGTGTGGATGCTGATCCTCTTTACCTTCATTATCCAGGCAGTCAGTTATGAATACCGCAAAAAAGAGTGTAATTTTCTCGGCGCCGGAACCTATGAGGCTTTTCTCTTTATTAACGGCAGTATCGGTATTCTACTGATCGGTACGGCTGTGGGGACTTTCTTTACTGGATCAAGCTTTTCTCTAAATGATTACAACCAGGTCACCTGGCAGACTCCCTACCGGGGTCTTGAAGCTGCGAGAAATTTTTTCAACCTCTCCATGGGCCTTTTTCTGGTGTTTAATGCACGGGTGCTCGGCGCCATGTACCTGGTGAACAACATCGACCACAAGCCGCTGACGGATCGATGCCGCAAATCAGCATGGATCAGTTTTCTCTGGTCCCTGCCCTTCCTTGGCTATGTACTGGTCAATTTACTATCCATGACCGGCTATGCGGTCAATCCGGAAAGCGGGGAAGTTTTCCTGCAAAAGGGCAAATACTTGCAGAACCTCTTTGCCTGCCCGGCACCCGGTCTCTTTCTATTCGGCGGCCTGATCCTGGTCATTTACGGCGTGACCCTCACCTGTTTTAAAGGAAAAAACAATGGCATCTGGTTTGGTGGTGTCGGCACTGTCCTTGTCGGGCTTGCTGTTTTTTTCCTGGCCGGGTTCAACAACACGGCATTTTATCCATCAAGCTATGCCCTGCAAAGCAGTCTGACAATTTACAATGCTTCAAGCAGTCACTATACCCTGACCGCCATGACGTATGTGGCCTTAGGCATACCGTTTGTTCTCGCCTATATCGCCTATGTATGGAAACAGATGAACAACAAACAGCTCACCATCGCGGAACTCCGTGAGGAAGACGAACTGTATTAATACAAATGAGAGGTCTTACCATGACAACAATACTTATATTGGCCTGGATCGGCATGATGGTTGTTTCATACCAGGGTGCTGTGATCGTTTTAAAAAAGTGCGGCAAATTATAATTTTCAGCAAACAATGATGTCCTGAAAATCTGTTTGCTTCTTTTGGCTCAAACAAAAAAAGGCACCGGGAAAAAGGGAATCGCCCTTCTTCTCAGTGCCTTTTTTTCTACTTAACAACAGAGGTCAGGACACCCTGCTCCTGATTTCCATTGCTTTATCCCTGTTACCAATCTCTTCATAAAGCAGAGCCACCTCCTCTAACAGACGAGGATTATCCTTTTCCTCAAGTATCTTCCCGCACCACTGATCGACAGCCTCAAAATCTTTCCTGGCAGTGGCCACTCTGGCAAGACCAAGCATGGCAAAGTTGTCAAACCCTATCTGTAGACTTTGCAGATAATGGTCTTCAGCCTCATCAAATTTCTCCAGCACCAGCAGAGCATCCCCGACCCTGGAATGCAGGTTCTGGTTTTGCGGTTCTTTTTCAAGAATCTTCAGCCAATTTTTAACGGCTTCTTCGTAATTTTGCATTCCCCGCTGAGCATCACCCATTCCGTAGAGAGCAAAAATATTCCACGGCTCTTTCTTCAGGGCCTTTTCATAAAGCTGGGCAGCCTTCATATATTCTTTACGGCGACGGTAAATGTTGCCGGTCATTGTCAGCACGGCAATATACCCGTCATCAAGCTCGATGAACTTTTCAAAATAGGCCAAAGCCTTATCATGGTCAGCCAGTTTGTAATAGAGATTACCGATTCCTCGCAGTGCATATTTATCCTTTCCGTCCAGGGAAAGGGCTTTCACGTAGAGTTTCTCCGATTCGGAAAAATTTCCTGTCTTAACAAAGGAGTCAGCCAATCGCGTCAACACATGAATATCGTCCTGGTTCTGTTCCAGATAGCGCTGCCAATATGAAATTGACTTAGCGGCCTGCCCAAGGCCACGATAGGAATCGCCGATCCCCCGCAAAGCAAACATATTCATGGGATCAACTTCCAGGGTTCTTTCATAATAACTGATGGATTTATGAAATTTCCTTGTCTCACGGTGCAGGTCTCCGAGGCCGACCAGCACATACGAATTTTCATTATCAATCTCAAGGGCTTCAAGAAAGGCGGATTCCGCTTCGCTCCACCGTCTTTTTTTCAAACAATCAGATCCCTGACGAGACAGTGCAATGGCCTTCTTATGGTCAGACTGGATATTCCCCTTTGCCCAGCGTAAATATTCCGGCAGCACATGCTCAGCCTGCACGGACAACCACTCCGGCACATCGTAAGGATGATTTTCCTTCAGCCACACCTCCAGCTTTCCGGCATTTCGCGGCAGAAATTTAAAGGTGATCCGATACTCCTCTTCATCCTCCAATTCTTCCTGCCACAGATAAAAAGAACGGATCGGCCCGTCCACCTGGGCACAGGTTGCCAGCCGCTCACTAACTGCCTCTCGGGCAATCTTTTCCGCATCCTCACGGGAAGATAATGTAGTCCAGCCGATATACATCATTTTAGCCTGCCTTTTGTCTTATTCTCATTTACGTTTCATTTTTATTACCTTCTCTGCAATATCACGGAACTTCCTCACATACTGAACCTGGGCTTTATCCAACTTTGGCTTTATATTTTTTCTATCGAGATAAAGAAGTGCAACACCTCTTTTACCTAAACAAATCGGGAAGAGATAGACGACACGATTTTTGAGAAGATACTGAAGATGTTCCGGAAAAGCATCTTTCCTTTCCTCGTTCATAGCCATATCCTTACACATTGTCAAAGATTCCACCAGAATAAACTTTGTCTCCGACAGGGATACCTGAAAATTCTGTATCTGTTGCACAGTAATATCACCATATCCCATCTGGCCTGCTAGTTTTTTCCCGCCATCACGCACCTGCAGCATGGAAAGGATAACCCGGTCAAACCCTATTCCTCTGTAAAGGGCATCAAGAAGAAAGGAAAAAAAATCATTAAGACGAAAAGGCCCCTTTACCATCTTTTTCATTTCTATCCAAAAATCTTCTATCCTTTTTTCTTCCGTCCCGGAAGAAGCCTCCCCACTTTCCGGTGTGATCTGCTCAAGCCTCCGGCGAAAATCAAACTCCTTAACGCCCGGATAGATGGATTCAAAAACAGATCCTGAGCGGGCAACACTGTCACAAAGCATTCCCACCGCCTCTTGCCTGTCAATGGAAAGAACTTCGCTGTATTTTGCCATTAACGACTCAATATCCTGTAAAAACCAGAGGGCCTCTACGTACCTGTTACTGAAATCAACAATATTATGCAGATATTTTCCGGCATCATCGCCTTCTTCCGCCAAATCAGGATCAGGCGCCATGGTGTTGATGACGCAGTCTGTCATATTCCAGAATGTCGCCACTTCCCTGCCAAGTTCGGCATAGGTGATACCGCCTAGCACCGTCTCGGAAGCCTCATCCTCTGTACGCCCTTGCCGCATCTCATCTTCAATGGCCTTACAGGCAGCAGGCAAATAAATATTGGCGATCATCTTACCGAGATTACGCATGAGACTACAGATAAAGGCCTCTTCGGGCAGGACCTGCAGGTAACGCGATTCCGCAATACGCCTGGCCAGCAACCCGGCCAGGAAAGACCGGGCCAAAAAGGTACTTATCCTTTCCTCATCGACACCTGCCTGAATAAAATCATCATACAGGGCAATACCGATGGCCATGTCACGGACGCTGTCAAATCCCAAAACAGCCACCGCCATTGACACGGTGGAAACTTTCTGTCCCAGGGAGTAATAGGCTGAATTGGCCGACTGTAAAACCTTGTTGGTAAGAGAATAATCATTGAGAATAATCTTGGCCAAGTCATCATAGTTGGCGCTTTTGTTGCCACTGGTGATGGCAAGAAGCTCCTGCACATGTACAGACATGGCAGGCAATTCGCTCATATTTATTCTGGAAAAAATTTCAGCAAGTTTTCCCTGATAATTCGGACTGCTTTCAGGCATAGGTTGACAAATGACTCCTTTTATCATTTATGGCTTTTCTTAATTTATAACGAACTCAAAAACATTTGCAAGAAAAACAGGTATATTTGCGTACTCCGGCAACAGCATACGAAAAACAATCAACCGCTTCCTGGTAGCGCTCCTGCTGAAAGAAAAGAAGCCGTTATTCGATCTCGCAACCCGTATGCTACAACTTCACCACCCTCAAGCACCAATCCCTCGAAAGTGTCGAGTTTGGATTCCGGGGTATGGTCACCCTGCAAATAGTTGTACCTGAAGCGAAAACGGATAGGGAAAAACAGGTGTACCGAAATATGGCACAAACCCGCCGATGAACCCAGGCCAGTCCATGAAGGGGTACTAAAATGAAAAAGCAAATATGTATATCCACTTCCATCCTGCTTGATGAAAATACCTGTTGCACTTTGCAGGAATTAAGTGATTTCTGCAGCCGGCGCACAGAACTGATCCTGGAAATGATTGACGAGGGCATAATTATTCCGTCAGGCTCCTCACCTAGCCAGTGGCGATTCGGTTTGAGGGAGATTCATCGGGTGCAGACTGCCCATCATCGTTTGATTAGTGAGATTCAGGTCAACATGGCCGGTGCTGCTCTTGCTTTGGATTTATTGGAAGAATTAGAAAAATTACGACGGAAGGTCCACGGCTAAAAACCGTTATTTGATTTATAGGCAAAAGTACCTATACTTTTTCTTTGCATCAGCACGAGATTTACCTTTTTCGGTTGTCATTTCCAGAGCATTTTCAAACCAATAAACATAGCCGGCAATGCTCTTTCCAGGCAAACAAATCAACCAAACTACCAATCGGCATAAATGCTACAAAAAAACACGAATGCCTTACAGCTACAAACCAAGCCCTCCACAAACACTCAATACAAATCAGGCATAATGATCATCAGTCGCCAAATCCGGCACCGGCAAGATCAAGTTCTCCATATTCTTCGGCTGCTCAACAGCAATGCCTCTCTGGGCAAAACGGTTTCCATAAATCTCCAACTCGGGGAGGACAATTTCTCTTTCAACCAGACATTCTCTCGCCTTAAGCACCAGATGTCCCTTGGCAAAATGTTCTTCCCGCAACAAACTTTCCAGGAAAAGACTGGTACGGTTATAATGTTTAAGCAATTTACGATGACATTTTTCCAGATCGTGGCGTATTTCAGTGCATCTATCGATGACTGCTAACTGATTTTTTAGCGGCATTTCTGATGCTGACCGCATTTCAATATCAATTGCAGCTATCTTTTTTTCAAGTTGCCTGAACAAATATTTAAAATGCATATTCGGCGTAATGACATTATGGCCAATATCCATGCCCAGATTTTTCAGGAAGCGGAATAACGACACATATCTGATAAAAACTTTCCAGGTCGTTGAATTGCTGAGCCAGATCAAAAAAAGTCTTCAAAAGGTCATCATGGAAAGGAGTAAGAGAAGACTCGGAGTAGCGCCCAACCTGTTCTTGAGCACAGGCAAGGAAAAATCAAGCCCGGACAAACCATTCATATTCTGTGTCATAAATCTTCCCTTGGGTCTTTGGGTTGACATTTCAACTCCAGCTCTGCACTTTCAGTCTGCTCACTCATCGTCACTCTCATCTTTGTCAGTATAAAAATTGATCATACCCTGAATACCAAAAACAAAGAGAAAGACAACAAAATAAACAAGCAGCCAATCAAGCAAGCCGTGGGAATGTAGAAGAATCCAATCAAACATCTATGTTCTCACTGTAATACATTTATGAGTCTGTTTATTTATTTGGTACAGCTTTCAATTGCACCGGCCTCCAATGTAAAAACCTGCGACATGGCCTCTTCAACAGGAACCCCCTTTGCAAACCAGCCCCTGAAGCAATTTGCCTCAAGTCCCCATTCCGAGCATGTTATGTTATATGCATATGCACATTACAAACATGTAGTATTCATCTTCTAACATGTCAAGGAGTATCACGGGGAACAATTTTCTTGCCATGATTTGGCACTGAAATTTGAATTTTCAACATTCCTTGATGCTCCGTGGATTGCAGAGCCTGGCTGACAAATTCCGACAGGTCGTTCAATGAAAATGTTGTTCCAATCTGTTAAATTCATCCAAAATAAAATGTGATTACCACTGAAACTCAGCCGGTCATACCTGAAGGGGTCTGGGAACTTCCAAATCGGGATAACATGGCAATGGTCGGTAAATTGAAAGTGATTGAAGGAATCCGTCCGGATGTGATCTCCGTAAGCTGGGGATTTGGTCACTGGGGCTACGGCGCTTCAGATACTACAGTTGACGGGAAAACAATTGTCTCACTTAAAGCACCTGAGTTCCTTTATAATTCAATAATACCATACCTGCGATGGACATTGCTCCACCGCAGGCAGTTTACCGGAGGAAAAAATGTTTGGCTTGGGAACACGTGAACTGCTTGTTGTCTTGGCAATTGCCTTTCTCATTTTCGGTGGCAAAAAACTACCGGAGATTGGAGCAGGGGTAGGAGGCTGCATACGCTCTTTTAAAAAGGGTCTCAGTGAAGACACACCTGACAAAACACTCCAAGATTGACGCCTGACAAATTTAGTTATCTTGTGAGCGACTTAAAGAGAGTACATAAAATTTATCAGTTTGGTGGCGCACTATGAAAAGACTTGTTTTTCTTTTGCTGTCCCTGTTGTGGGCTGCATCCGTGCATGGAGAAGTAAATAACTATATTTATACTTCTGATCAAAACGATGCCCCGGACAACCTTACCCTGCCGGAAAACGAAACTTTGCCTCAACAACCCTCACTTCCCTCTGAAGCAGATGAGGACGAAGATGAAGAGGATGAGGATGACTGGGACAATGATTCCGTCTATGACCAGGACAAGAGTTGTTAAAGAGTATTCCCCCAATAAATCCTTTTGCCTGATGCAAAAAAGTCGGCGTCCCTTCGCCATCGACACTTATAGGTTCAACTTGGGGAGCAAGGCGGTCAATGATGATGTTGCCCCTTTCAGGAGGCGGCTCAACCGACAAGGCTCCATCGGAGTGTTACTCTTGCCTGAGCTACATAAGTCAGGGGCAACATCACCGAAGGCTTGTCATTGACGGTCGTAGTCGAACCAAGTTACTTCGGATGTGCCAATAAGATGAATTAGTTTTCAACTTTTACAGAATAAATGTTGCTTTATCTCACTACGCGGTGAGGGGATCAAGGTGGACAGTCGGTAACCGCGCTGTCTCTTTTTTGATTGCCCCCATACCCGGTAGCCCACCCTAAACCCATTTTCTTTATTGCTCTATCTGTAAAACAGTTTGACTTTTACGTGTTTGGGTCATAAAATACTCATAAATTCAATTAATGAGTAAAATATGACACGAAGGAACCTTACACAACAAAGTCTTCCACCGGCAGTCCTACAATCCCTTGGTCAATTGGGTGAACGTATAAGAATTGCCAGAAAGAGGCGGTCAATAACCATGGAAGATATGGCCTCACGCATGTTCATAACCCGCAAAACCCTGGCAAGGCTGGAAAAAGGCGATCCTGGCGTATCATTTGCCGTCTTTGCTTCTGCTCTCTGGGTTTTGGGCCTTGACAAAGACCTCTTGAAAATCGCGATCCCCGAACAGGATGAAATTGGCATCTTTCACGAGAGAAAACGTTTACCTGAACGGGTTCGTCCATCCACCTCTGACGATTTGGATTTTTAATTATGGCAGAAAAAAAGATTGTTGTTTTTATCTACCTGCCAGGTGAAACCGTTGCCGTCCCTGCCGGTATTTTCACTCATGACAGTGATGCCGGGATCGGATCCTTTGCATATGGCCACAAATACATCGAGAGAGAAAACGCTCTTCCTGTGGACCCTGTTGCTTTGCCTTTGGGAGATACTCCCATTGCAGTGTCAACCAATGGTGGCCTGTATGGGGCATTTCGTGACGCCGCCCCAGACTACTGGGGCAGACTTGTAATAGCGGCAGAAGCCAAACTGCATCCAGAGGCTCTCTCGGAAATTTATTTTCTTTTGGCAGGCAATGCCACACGAGTTGGCAACCTTGATTTTCGCATTTCTCCCGAAACCCCTGAACCCAGCCTTGTTCCCCCGCATTTTAACCAGTTAGACAGAATTATAGAAGTTGCCGGCAAGATAGAGGCGGGAGAAGAAGCAGAGAATCATCTCTTACAGCTTCTGCGCCAAGGAACCAGTATGGGTGGTGCTCGCCCGAAATGTACTGTTGAATGGGAAGATGCCTTGTGGATTGCCAAGTTCCCGGCCAAAGACGACACGTTGAATATTCCACGCATTGAGTATGCGACAATGAAGCTTGCTGAAAAATGCGGGATACAAATTCCTGAAGTACGTCTTATTCAAAATGGCGATAAAGATATTTTTCTTACTCGAAGATTTGACAGAGAAAAGTCAGAAAATGGTTGGAAAAGAAAAGGATTCATAAGCTCATTGTCGCTCATGCAGTGGGACGAAAGGGATCGTCTTCTCTGGAATTATGCGTCCATAGCTGACAACATGCGCCGCCACATGGCTCCGACCCGGATCCATGAGCTTTTCCGCCGCATGATTTTCAATATCCTGGTGCGGAACACGGATGACCATCCCAGGAACCATGGAATGCTTATTGATGGAGACAACATGACCCTTTCTCCAGCTTATGATATTGTGCCTTCAATTACTCGGTCGGGAATTGGAACCAGCTTCAGGATTGCCATGTCAGTTGGCATCCAGGGGCGGGAAGCAAATCTTGATAACGCCATGAGTTACTCCGCCAGGTTCGGATTGTCACCAGATGCTGCAGCCGATATAATTAAAAAACTACAGGCCAGCACCAAAAATTGGCAAGACTTCTTCAGGCAATGCGGCTTAAACAATGATGACGTTGTGGTGCTTGCCCCATCTCTTTTCTTCTGCGGGCAATCCTTTAGGCCTTGAACAGAAACTTTTTCCCGCATCCGGGGATTGTGTATCTTTACTCCACAACCCTCCCTCCCATTCTTAATGAAACCCTTTTGTCCCGTTAGTATTAAGGATGACACCGTCCCTGACGAGCAGGGTGTCTGCCTTGATTACCGTCTGGTTGCTGTTATGGTCGCAAAAAAAAAGCAAGCACCATCGACAATGGTGCTTGCTTGTATAATTTTTTGTTTATTTAGGAAGATTAACGATTAACAGTGCTGTAACTCGGTGCAGGGCTTGTCTCCTCGATTTTCCTGTCAACGGAGTATCCGATCATGCCGTAAGCGAAGGAAAAAAGGGCCGCATTAACAACGTTAATCATGACAAGTTGTGAGGCTGAAATCAAGACGCTCGGATCAATTATTCCGCTTCCTACCAGACAGAAATAACCCACCGAACCATGGGTCAAGTTGAAAATGAGACCAATGAATCCCATGATTTTTCCAATTATCGGCACATAGGTGAATTG
>DAOUUW010000125.1 GCA_030667965.1 Deltaproteobacteria bacterium | reverse complement strand
GTTAAAGACGAGGTTTGCTATGTAAAAAAGGGGGGAGAGGCATCATGCCCTAACTGTAATCAACAGACTCTGGATGAATTTGCCGGGGAACTTGGGCTTTCTTCAGATGAGCTGGGCTGTGGCTGGCAGGATATTTGCTGCAAATAACGTTAGCTTCTTACTTCTTTGGTCTAAGAGTGAACCTTCAACCTAAAAGCCTTCAGCGCAACTGAACTACTATTTGCTGCGAATCTTTTTAAGGAGTCCGGTTGTTGAAAAATCACCGACAAGCTCGATGGTTTTCACTTCTCCACCGTTTGCCAGCACCTCTTTGGCACCAACAATTTTTCCCACCGGCCAATCAGCCCCCTTAACTAACACATCAGGCATGAGGGTGGTGATAAGCCGCTGGGGCGTCTCCTCGCCAAAAAGCACCACATGATCGACACAGCCGAGGGAGGCAAGCAGCCGGGCCCGGCTCATTTCATGGTTAACCGGCCGATCCGGTCCTTTAATGGCACGTATTGACGCATCGCTGTTCAGGCCGACCACGAGATAATCCCCTTCCTTGCGGGCAGCTTCCAGATAGGTGACATGTCCCTCGTGGAGGATATCAAAACAACCATTGGTAAAAACCATTTTTCGACCTGTATTTTTATAGCAGGATATTTTCTCCTGCAGGGTTGCCGGATCGCAGATTTTATCCTGATCGGAAAAAAGATAGGGAGTTTTCCCGGCAGTATGGAAACGAGTCCTGACCCTTGTTAAATGAGCTCCGTCAAGAGGGGCTCCAGCACAGACTTCTTCCCCCTTGGCCTCGGCAAGTATTGTCCCGTCCGGCCCGACAATCATGGAATGGCCGGCAAAACCCGTTTCGCCTGTCCGTCCGCAGCGGTTGCAGGCAACCACATAGGCCTGATTTTCAATAGCCCTCGCCTGGATGAGAATACGCCAGTGCTCCTTCCTGGCCAACGGCCACTGGGCGCTTATCACAAGAACTGTTGCTCCCTGGGCAACCTGGCTTGCAGCAAGTTCGGGAAATCGCAGATCAAAGCAGACAAGACCGGCCATCATCCCCCAGGGAGTTTTGATCGGTCGCGGGGAATCTCCGCATGAAAAATAACGGTCCTCTTCCATGGGTGCAAAGAGCCGCTGTTTGCGACAGGAGCCAAGAACTCCATCAGGGCCGGTAAAATAAAGAGTATTGTAATACATGTCCCCATGCTGCTTTACTTTTTCCGGCAGTGAGCCTGCCAGACATATCTGATAAGCAGCGGCAAGCTTCGCTATGTCAGCAAGCACCTCATCGGTCCTCTCGGCCTGACTATGAAGCGTTTCATAGAAAAAACCGTCTGACCAGAGTTCCGGCAAAGCCACAATTGCCCCTGCCGGAGGGGAAAGACGAGAGAGAAAATCCTGTATCTTGCTGAAATTTTTCTCAGCCGCCCCCTGCTGAACATCGATCTGGAGAAAACCGGCGAACGAGGGAAGAGAAAACGGCATTTCCTGTGGTGATATTTTCAAACTGCTCATGATGGATTAAAACACTATAATAGTAAATACTGCATATCAAAGCGGCAAGTCTTGACTTAGAGTCTTGGATTCATTATTGTCGGGCAACTCGAAAGGAATTCCCTGTCAATAAAAAACACCCGACCATCTATTATTATCTATAATCTGACTACCTTTAATTGGCAAGGTCATCTGCAAATTCAAGAGGAGCAAAAACATGGCAATTATCGCTGATCTTTTTAAAAAATCACCATTCGGCCCCATGGTTGAGCATGCCAAAAAGGTCCATGAATGTGTGGAAATGATTAAGCCCCTCATGGAGGCCCTGGTCTATGAAAACCATGTACTCATCCGGGAACTGCAGGACAAGGTTTCCAGACTTGAATACGAAGCAGACAATTTCAAACATGAAATACGCGTAAATCTGCCCCGCCGTTTTTTTCTGCCCGTTGCTCGGGAAGAACTGGACGGATTTCTCCAGTGCCAGGAAAAAATGGCTGATTATGCTGAAGATTTCTCCGTTATTCTCATGATCCGCAAAACAAAACTGCATCCTCATATTCAAGACAAATTTTTTGCCTTTGTCGATCAAATGTTTCAGGTCAGCGGCACCCTGCTCACCGCTGCGGTGGAGATGAAAAACCTGGCCGAAGTCTCCTTCAGCGGTGCAGAGGCCAGGAAAGTGCTCGAACTCATCAAGAACCTTGGAGAGGAAGAATGGAAAGCTGATCGAATGGCGCGGGATTTAAGTATAGACATCTACAAGCTGGAAAATGAAGTCAGCCCCATAGACATCATGTTTTATGAAAAAATGCTGCTTAAAATAAGCGACATAGCCAATGAAGCTGAAAACGCCGGTGATTTTCTCCGGGCAATGATCATCAGATAACGATCCTCTCCCTGTTCCCTTAGACACTCCCTGCAGCGGCACGGGTTTATAAAGGTTTTCATATGGATCTTTTAATCTTAATCATAACCGGCTGTATCGGTTTTTACATGGCCTGGAATATCGGCGCCAACGATGTGGCAAATTCCATGGCCGATGCTGTCGGCTCCAAAGCCCTGACAGTGAAACAGGCGGTCATTGCCGCCGGTATCTGTGAATTTGCCGGTGCCGTTCTGGTCGGATCCAGTGTAACAGACACCGTTCGTAAGGGAATTGTCGATCCGAGAATGATTGCCTCTTTGCCGGGTTTGCGGGATGGTGAAGCGGCTGCCCTGCTTATTATCGGCATGACCGCCGCTCTTCTCTGCGCCGCTGTCTGGCTTAATCTCTCTTCCATGACAGGTATGCCGGTTTCAACCACCCATTCCATTGTCGGCGCCGTGGCAGGGTTCGGAGTTGTTGCAGCAGGCTGGCAGGCTGTCAACTGGGGAAAAATGAGCCAGATTGTTGCCAGCTGGTTTATATCACCGGTTGCCGGCGGCCTGCTTGCTTTCATCCTTTTTAAATTTATCAGTACCTTTATTCTTGGCCAGGAGAAACCGGCGCTATCGGCTAAAACCTATGCCCCTCCCATTGTTTTTTTGCTGGTTGTAGTCGTAACGCTGGCGACAATTTACAAAGGACTCAAGCATGTTATCGGTGGACTGGACTGGCTGACAGGCACCAACTCCATCCTTATTTCCATTGCTTTTGCTCTTGTCTGTGCCGTACTTTCCCGGGTATGGATAAGCAAACGCCTGACAAACAAGGACTCTCTTCCCATCCCCAAACAGCTTGAAGAGGTGGAAAAGGTCTTTGTGCCCCTGGTTATTGTCAGCTCCTGCGCTGTGGCCTTTGCCCACGGGGCCAATGATGTGGCAAATGCTGTCGGCCCTTTTGCCGCCATTGTTCACATTCTGCAGACCGGAACCGTTGAAATGAAGGTGGGTGTGCCTATTGCTGTTCTCATGCTGGGTGGTACGGGAATAGTCATCGGCCTCGCTACCTATGGCCACAGGGTCATGACAACGGTGGGTACGAAGATTACTGAAATTACCCCATCCAGAGGGGTGGCGGCGGATATTGCCGCATCGGCCACGGTATTAATCTGTACACGACTCAGCCTGCCCGTCTCAACAACCCACACGCTTGTCGGGGCTATAATGGGTATAGGGCTGGCCCGTGGACTTGGTGGCATCAACAAGGATGTCAGCAAGAAAATTTTCAGCTCCTGGTTTATTACCGTGCCGGCTGCCGCCATCCTGAGTATTATCTTTTTTCTGATCGGCCGTTACTTTTTTCTTGATATGCTGATTGATATTGTTCTTACCGCCAAAGCGAAATAGCAAAAAAACTACCGTAAAATAATTGTTCCGGCTTTGCCCTTTTCCACATGACCAATAACGGCGCAGTCCAGAGAACAAAGAGATTTTATTTTTTTCTCTATTTTTTCAATCTGGTCCGCTGAGCCGGACACAAGCAGTCCGCCTGATGTCTGCGGGTCATATAATATCATCTCCAACGGATCCAGTTCGGCCAGATTCGCTGTTACCCATTTCTGGTAGAATTTTTTGTTCTTATATGCCCCTTCCGGAATAATACCCATGGAGGCATAGTTGTAGGTTTCGGGAAGCAAAGGAATCTTTGCAATGTCTATGACAATGGCCACCTTTGAAGCATGCGCCATTTCAAAAGCATGACCAATGAGACCAAAACCGGTGATATCCGTACAGCCGTGAGCTCCAACTTCAGCCATGGCCTCTCCGGCAATACGGTTCAAGGTTGTCATACACTTGGTAATCTCTTTCTCGAGATCTTCCCCGGCCAGTCCGCCCTTGATGGCGGTGGACAAAATACCGGTTCCCAGGGGTTTGGTGATAAGAAGCAGATCACCGGGGCGGGCTCCGGAGTTGAGCATAACCTTATCCGGATGAACGAGACCTGTAACGGAAAGACCGTATTTAAGCTCTTTGTCCTCAATACTGTGGCCACCCACAAGTAAGGCACCGGCCTCTGTTATTTTGTCCAGTCCGCCGCGCAGAATATCCGTTAAGACGGATTTATCCATGTCTTCCAGGGGAAAACAGACGATATTCATAGCCAGCAGAGGTTTTCCGCCCATGGCGTAAACGTCGCTTAATGCGTTTGCTGCAGTGATCTGGCCGAACCGGTATGGATCATCGACGATGGGGGTAAAGAAATCAACGGTCTGGACCAGGGCGGTCTCATCGTTTAAACGATAAACTCCTGCATCATCGCAGCAGTCCGTACCAACGATTAAATCGGGATGGGTGGGAAAAGTCAGCCCGCAGAGTATCTGGTCCAGGTCCCCCGGACTCAGTTTCGCCGCTCAGCCTGCCGCCTTGACCGTACTTGTCAGTTTTATTTTTTTTGAAGTAGCCATACTTTCCATCATAACCAGACTAATGAAACTTTCACAACAACAAATTTCTTTGTGTCTGAAGGAGTTTGTGAGTACAATTAATCCCTATGAGCAAAACGGTCATTCAAATAAAAAACATGTGTTTTTCCTATGGTTCGCATACCATCCTGGAAGATGTCAATGTCTCCATTAAAGAAAAAGAAATGGTTGGTATCGTAGGGCCAAACGGAGGTGGGAAAACAACCCTGCTGCGACTCATGCTGGGGCTTTTGCAGCCTGACAGCGGCACCATCAAAGTTATAGGAAAAAATCCGGAGCAGGCCTCCAGCCGCGTAGGCTATGTACCACAGCACAGGGAGTTTGATCCTCTTTTTCCAGTTTCCGTTCTTGATGTGGTGCTCATGGGAAGGGTGGGAAAAAAATGGGGCGGTTTTTTTTCCAGAGATGACAAACAAACCGCCCTGCAGGCATTACATGATGTAGATTTATACGACAGGAGAAACTCAGCCTTTGCCGAGTTATCAGGCGGACAACGCCAACGCACCCTGATTGCCCGCGCCCTTGCCTCTTCGGCGGAACTTCTTTTTTTTGACGAACCCACGGCAAACGTGGATTCATCCGCCGAACGTAACCTCTATAAACTGCTCAGTAAGTTAAACGAAGATCTGACCATTCTCATTGTCTCCCATGATGTGGGATTTGTGTCAAAATACGTCAGTACAGTTGTCTGCGTCAACCGCTCCGTTCTTATCCATCCCACCAGCGAACTGGATGGTCAAACCATTCAGAATATTTACGGCAAGGAACTGGCCATTGTGCGCCACAACCACTGCTGTTCCGAAAAAGGTCATACATGGGTGAATTCTTAAGAGACCTGCAAACATACACCTTCCTGCAATACGCCCTTCTTGCAGGAGGTCTCTCCTCAATTTCCTGCGGTATTATCGGCTCTTATGTCACGGTACGGCGCATTACCTATATTGCCGGAGCAATCGCCCATTGCACCTTGGGAGGCATGGGGGCAGCCCGTTTTCTGCAAAAAGAGCACGCTTTTCCGGTCACCCCGCTGCAGGGCGCGGTTGCAGCCGCTCTTCTGGCCGCATGTATCATTGCCTGGTTCAGGAAAAAAGGCGGCCAGAGGCAGGATACGGTTCTCAGTGCCATATGGTCCATCGGTATGGCAATCGGCATCTTTTTTATTAGTAAAACAGGGGGATATAACGAGGATTTGATGAGTTATCTTTTTGGCGATATTCTCATGGTCAGCAAAAACGATCTCATTCTCATTGCAATACTCGATGTCTTTGTTGTCGGCATGGTGCTTATCTTTTATAATCAGCTTATCGCTGTTTGTTTTGATGAGGAGTTCGCCAGGATAAGCGGGGTCAAGGTTGATCTTTTTGAACTGCTTCTTTTGCTCCTGATAGCTATGACCGTGGTGCTTCTCGTCCAGGTGGTGGGTATTGTCATGGTTGTTGCCATGCTGACTCTGCCGGCGGCGGCAGCCGGCAAGCTTGTCAAACAGCTCTGGCAGATGATGGCAGCGGCAATACTGCTTTGCCTGGTCTGTACAACAGGAGGTCTTGCCATTAGCTATCAGCCTGATTTTCCCACCGGAGCCACCATAGTCATTCTGGCGGGAGCGATTTATTTTATTGTTCTTTTTATCAAAAAATGGAGATAAGCTTGGTTTTCATGATTGCGGGAAAGCTCTATGCTTTTTCTTCATAGGTATTAATTGTCAAAACGGGACATGGGGCCATTTTAACGACTTTTTCAGCAACGCTGCCAAACAGCATCCTGTCAAGTCCCCTGTATCCATGGGTGCCTATTATTATTAAATCAATATCTTTTTCCGAGCAATAGCTGATGATCTCTTCAGCCGGATGACCGGAAAGAACCTCACTTTCATAATCAACGTCCCCCTGGCCTAAATTTTCATGAAGAAAACTTTCCATTCTCTTGCGGGAATGTTCCACTAATCCCTCTCCATACGAATCAAACTGTGTTTGGGCGGGAAGTCCGGTATAGGTGTATGGATCTTCGGCGACAAATAAAATAAAGAGTTTTGCTTTTAGTTTTTTTGCGTAATAAAGTCCGTATTGGAGAAGTGGTGGTGAGGCTTCCGAGAAATCAACAGGCAACAAAATTTTGTTTATGTCTTTCATCGATACTCCTCCGGTTTAATAAATTTGCTGCTAAAACTCCATCTCAACTTTCTGATCACGTGTAAGCAAGGAAAGAACCGCCTCTTGACACGGTTTACTCTCATAGAGAACCTGATAAATCTGCTCAAGGATGGGCATTTCCACTCCTTCCCGCTGGGCAAGTTTCCAGGCTGATTTACTTGTTTTCACACCTTCAGCCACCATCTCCATTTCTTCGAGAATTGCCTCTATTTTTTTACCCTGCCCCAGTTTCAGACCAACCGTCCTGTTGCGGCTAAGATCTCCGGTGCAGGTGAGAACAAGATCCCCCATACCGCCAAGGCCGGAAAATGTCAGAGGATTTGCTCCCATTTTCACACCAAGGCGCGTTATTTCAGCCAGTCCCCTGGTAATGAGAGCCGCCCTGGTATTGGTGCCGTAACCAAGTCCGTCGCTTATGCCGGCAGCAATGGCGACAATATTTTTCAGCGCCGCTCCAAGCTCCTGGCCGATGAGGTCGGTACTGGTATAGACCCTGAATCGCTCAGTAAAAAACACATTCTGAATAATTTCGGCTGTCTGTTTTTTTTGGGCGGCAACAGTAACCGCCGTTGGTATGGACGCAGCAACCTCTTTGGCAAAGGAAGGTCCGGTGAGTACGCCTGTTTCTGCTTTTTTTCCCGCATCATTCAAGACATCTTCCATCACCTGACTCATGGTCATCAATGTCTCATTTTCAATACCCTTGGTGGCGGAAACCACGATACTGTCCTCGTCAAGAAGAGCAGCAACCTGCTTGAAAACCTCCCGAAAAACATGCGAAGGAACAACCATGAGGATGATTTTTTTGCCACCGACAACATCCTTCAGGTCGGAAAAAGCCGTTACATTCTTATTTAAAGAAAATCCGGACAGATATTTTCTGTTTTGCCCCTCCCTGTTAATACTGTCAACATGTTCCTGTCGATGGGCCCAGAGGTGAACAACATGCCCCTTGTCACTGAGCAGTTTAGCCAGTGCTGTTCCCCAGCTTCCCGCCCCGATAACTGCTATGGATATATGATTTTTCATTATCAATTATCCATTGTCAATTTTCAATTGCCTCATCTTCTTCATCATCATCGGAAACAGGCACCATATCCATGGCAACTACCTTTTCATCCTCATCCAGATTAATAAGCTTAACTCCCTGGGTGGCGCGTCCTATCACCCGTATATTGCTCATATCCATCCTGATGATCTTTCCGCCGTTTGTTATGAGCATAATTTCATCGTCGCCGGTAATCTGGCAGGCACCTACTATATTACCGTTTCTCTCACTGGGCTTAATGGCATAGACACCTTTACCGCCTCGTTTTGTCAGCCTGTACTCTTCCACAGCGCTTCTTTTACCAAAGCCGTTTTCCGTAACCACTAAAATGGAATCATCCGTATCAATGACAACCGAGGAAACCACATGGTCATCCTCCTTCAAATTGATACCGCGAACGCCTGTGGCGGTTCTGCCCATGCTGCGTACATCTTCTTCGTTAAAACGAACGGCCATACCTTTATGGGAGACAAGGAGTATTTTACTCATACCATTGGTAAGTGCAACACTGATTATCTCATCATCCTCCCTGATATTTAAAGCTATTTTTCCCTTGCGCATGGGCCTGGCAAATTCAGACAGTACCGTCTTTTTCACCACACCTTTTT
>DAOUUW010000013.1 GCA_030667965.1 Deltaproteobacteria bacterium | reverse complement strand
TTGACACCGGCAGCTTTGGCACAATCCTCAAGATATTGGACGGTACCACGATCCTCTTCGGTATCTTTGCAACAGCTAAAATGCAGTTCGCGATCAGGCGTCAGGTGCTGTAGGTCTTTGAATCGATTAATAAGCTTTTCCTGCAGGCTATTGAATTGATCTGAACGCCTTGGCAGGACGCCGGAGTCAACATTCTCCTGCAGCCATAGCCACTGCCAGAAGCCACTCTCATAAGTACTGGTGGGGGTGTCTGCATTGTTTTCATAAAGCTTCGCGTGCCCCTTGCCCGAGTAGGCAAAATCAAGGCGGGAATACAGGCTTGGATCACCGTTAATCAAGGAATTACGGACAAAATCCCAGTGGTTTTCCGGAATACAGAATCGGCGCATGAGCTCGTCATCCGCTATAACCGTCTCAACGACAGCCAAACACATCTGGTGAACGTCCTCGGTTGGCGCTTCAATATCATTTTCTATTTGCTGCAAAGAAAATTGATAATAGGCTCGTTCATCCCAATAACGCTCTCCGTGCATGGAGTGAAACATAAAACCAAACTCATCGGCCTTAGCTTCCCAGTCTGGCCGTTCCTTGATGGGCATGCGCAGCATATCTATCCTCCCCAGCCACCGGACCTTCCTCCACCCCAGCTGGATTTTGCTGAAGCAACAGAGCCAAAGCCTCCACGAGAAACCGTTCTTGTGGCTGTTGGTTTGGATTTCATACTGGATTTATTTACCCGGTAAGAGCGTTGCCCCGGTTTCCCAATAACGGTTCCATCTGCAGTCATAATGCGATTATGCATCGAAGAATTTGGGCGGTTGTATCGGTAGACCGGGTTGTATCCAGAACCACCGTAGCGGTTATTGCCGGATAACATCTGGCCAACCATAAATCCGGCCATCATCGGCATAAAGATGCCGCCACTGCGACTTTGCCTACACTGTCCAGGGCCAAATTCTTCTTCACACTGCGCGTTGGAATTGTATTTCGGGCCGGTACGCTCCGCCTCAGCCTGCGCCTTTTGGTAAGCAGCTTCGCACTCCGCACGGTTAAGCTCGGTTTTGGAGGCACACTCTTCAACCGAATTGACAACCTGAACCTCTTCCTGGTTACCACATGCGGTCAATGTGGCTACAGCAAGACCAATTGCCAGGGGGCGCTGGAGAAACCCTTTTTTCGAACCCTTCCTCATTATGTCCAGGTTGATATGCTTGGTTCGCTTCATGATCGCCTCCTTCAATAGGTCATGCAGGCTGCGTTTAGCAAGCCGACGGCGATATTGGTTGCGGCCAACATAATACCGGCGCTGATTTCATTTGCTTCGATGCGATGAGCGATACGATGCATGAAGCCGAAGCGGACGAGGCCAAAGGCCAGTGATTGGGCAACCAAAGCAACCGCGCCCCAGGTAGCAAAATCAACCAGTGACACTGAATTGCTGGCGGCGCCACTCAGAGCGATGGCAAAACCGACCACTGCACCACCAAAACCGATGGCAGCTGCTGTGTTTTGCTCTTCCTTGATCAGCTTCCACTCATCGTGGGGGGTGATAAATTTATAAACATACTTAAATATCACCAGAAAGAGCAGTGATATACCAAAATAGGAACTGAAATGAAGAATACTTGTCAGTAAGTCATTATTTTCCATATTTTATCCAAATTTTACCCGTGAATGGTTAATTGAACAGAGGTTAAGGTGATTCCAGTGCTAAGAACGAAACAGCGACTCAGATTACCGGACTCTTCTTCTTTCTCCTCCGCAGCTAGTAAAAGAGATTCTGTCTGACCGCCGGAGATGGGGCGCTCAAAAAGCATCGTAAACTGATCTGTTACAGAGAAATCTCCGTCATCATCATACGTTTTCTCCGCCATGTGCACCGGATTGTGATAGTCGCTAACAGAAGTCCAAACGCGATTATAGGAGTGCCCTTCAAGTTCATAGGTGGGTGCGCCAATTTCCTCATTCAGAAGCCGGTCCCAGATAGGTTGAGAACTGATATCCCGGGTGTCATAGAAGTGAAACAACTTTACGTCAACTACATGTTCGTCCGACCTTCCACCATCAGCGACCACTTGCAAAAACGCATCATCATCGGTGTAGAATCGAAATACCCAGGTACCGTCAAGATCAACTATGCCGGCTGATTTGATGATGTGTGTTGAAGCGCAACCATCTATAACTAATTCATTTTCCGTGAGCTTGAGAAGGAGTGGATCAATTTCAAAACTCCCGTGTAATCGTAGGCCCATGATGGATGGTGCATCAGATAGGGGATTTTTTTCTATTTTTTTGCCAAACAATTTTCCGAACATAGCGGCAACACAGTTTAACCTTTTTTTGCAGCGAGAATCTGCGCTAGCTTATTGTTGCCTCTCACTTGGCCTCCGGGCTGAATGCCTGCAGCCCTCAGTTTGACATCGAGGCTGGTATCGTTTTCTTCATTGGCAAGCTCCTCTGCCGCCGCAAGCTCGGCGTTGCGTTGCTCCTGTTTGGCTTTAATACGCTCAAGGCTGTCCAAAGCCGTTTTTACTTTACTGTTGGCACCCATGTGGCGTGTTGAAACAGCGACCTGAGCCTTCTGGACAGATTCAGTTGCCTTTACCTGATCGATCTGTTGCTCCATGCGGCGAACACTGGTCTTAGCTTTGGCAATATTGGCTTTCAGGGATGTTTCCGATGACAGGTAGCCATTGAGTAGACTTTGCTCCGTTTCAAGATTTACCTCATGATCTGCAACGCGCTCAGCGCATTCGATTGCCAATGCCTCGTCGCCCTTTTCACTCGCAGAAATGGCGTGATTGGTATAGGTTTCAACATCCTCTTTCAATGCATTAACCTTGTTCTCTGCCATCTTGCGCTTGGCCATAATCTTAGTCAGATTCTCATCACAGACCTGTAGCTCTTTTTTAGCTTCACGTAGCTCTTGGTCCAAGATTCGGATAGACTGCGTGTCAGCGGCAGCTTCAATACTTTCGTTGGCTGCTCCGCGCAAAGCGGTCCAAAGTTTTTTCAGACTCATACTGCGGCCTCCTCATTCAAGTACTCGTTATACAATTCGAGAAACTCATCAACGTTGGCAAATAGAGTCTCAATTTCTTCGACAATCACACGATCCTTGCTATCGACGGATAGGGACCCAAAGGCTGCGTAGTAATCTTCACCGCCAATCTTATTGATACAGATAGTGGTAAGTGGCAGCAAGTGGTGTGTGCGGAGAATCAAGTCGTTCAGCGTCGCCTTGTCAGTAACCCTGGCAGCTGGGAATAGTGCTGTTTCAGCGAGAATCTGCAGGCCGCCTACATAAATAAAGGCATCAATCCCCTCATCGTTAGATATTTTGAGGCAGTCTCCTTCTGCGTCGACAACCCAGGACGACTGAGATTCAGCAAGTGCTTTTAGTGTGTCGTTGTTCCAAATCATAAGCATTTCTCCTTTTGCTTAGTTGTATAATATTGAACATAAGTATGCATTGAGACATGTCATGTCAATCATTTGTTCCATTAGTTGCCCTTGTCAACCATATCTGATTATAGTAGATATCAAGAAACTTTACATTGATGGTCTCATAAAAAATCAAAAATGTACTTTTTACGGGTTCATCATATATTAATTTCTTAGCAACAGGACAAATAATGAGTAATACCGACAAAGATAAAGAGTTTTATGAGATGGCGGACGCTTTTATCGCCTTAGCCAATAAACAGAGTAAGAATACGGATCCGGGCAAGGTCAGTGCGACATTTTTGTATGCCGCTGCACGATTTAATACATTTATTTTTGCTTCGGGGTCAGATTCGGCAAATGATTTTGCGTCAAACAAAGAAAATTCATTTGACTACTTCATGGCGGAATACAAAAAAATGCTTGAAGAACATTTCGCGGATTACAAAGAGAATTTTGATAAGTATATAGTGAATAAGAAGTAGATCACTATCGAATCCAGGTTTCTAGTTGCACACTTCAGCCCGCAGCCTTGTTAACGTTTCAGGGAGTTAAATAGTTTTCGGCACAGTTCGCATTTACTATAGATGATGATCTCGCGTGCCTTCATACCGGTAGATGATGCGATATTTGTTATCCCCATGATTCTAATGAGGTTGTGCAACGGCTTTGTTTCATTTTTAGTAAAAAGTTTTTCCAGGGTATTGTCGTTCAGGTCCCCAAGGTAAAAAAAATTTGTGCAAAATGGCTCCCCGCATCGCAACAGGCATACATGTCAGCCTTCTGTCTTCTAACCACTGTCCCCAGGCTTACTTTAATTCAAACTGTTTCCATGAATTAATATCTCTCTGTAGTTGAAAACGGCAATAGAGACGAAGAATATCAGCAGCTTCCTGTAACGACTGGGAAGAAATTTTGAGGCGGCTCAGCTTGTCAATGGGAAGGGTACGGGACATCTGCATGGTTTTGATTGACGAAATGGAAAGACGGGTCATCCCTATATCATTTTGTCCCCTGCATTTACCGCAGATGATGCCGTTACGTGCCGGACTAAAGGAATAGGGCAGGGCGTTGGTCTCGAATTTGTCACAGACAATGCAGTGATCCAGTTGCAGGCCGAATCCGAGAATATCGAGCATCTTAATAAGAAAAAAAATGACATTTTCCTTCACTCTGCAGGTGGAGATTTTTTCCAGGGTGCTCGCCAGAAGAGAAAAAAGCTCAACGTCACTGTCATATTCACGGGTCCACTGATCTATCATCTCACACATCAGCATGGCTCCGGTATACCGATGATAATGCTCACGTAAACCAGGAAACGTATTGAGCAAATTTGCCTGATCAATGAGGCATAGGCTGGAACGGCGTGAAGGGATCACAGTGATTTCAAGAAGGGTAAAAAACTCCAGTTTATTAACAAAACGCTTCTTGCTGCGTTTGGCTCCTTTAGCAATACCGGTTATTTTCCCAAATGTTTCAGTGAAAAAGGTAACAATCTTATCCGACTCGCCATAATCAACTACTTTTACAACAATAGCGGTCGTCTGCAGGAAGGATGGGGACATTAAAAAGGAAAGGAACCGTGCCTGGCAGGCTTACTCATGAACAGAGCCGTTGATAAAAGGAGGGGTTTCAGGTTCAGGAGAAGGCGGGGACAGAAAGAAATAATATCCTAACCCGAAAAGGACCAGCAAAAAGAAAAAAAGAAGACATTTACGCAGATCAAAAAAAGGCCGTGAAACCGTTATTTTTTCTCCGTAGAAAAAATCGTCTTTATCGTCTTCGTTTTCATCATCACAACTTTTTTCCCGATCATATTGTTCCAGCACATCATGTTTGTCAAGTCCGAGCAAATCAGCGTAGAGCTTTATAAATCCCCTGGCAAAAACTTCGGCGGGCATTTTCTCCCAGACATTGTTTTCAATGTTACAAAGGGTGGTTATATGGATACAGGTTTGCTGGGCAACATCTTCCAGGCTCAATTGTTTTTTTAAGCGTTCTTTTTGCAGAAAAGTCCCCACGCCCGGACGGTTGTCTCCGTCAAGCTGATCATGGCGTACAGACTTGTTATGCTTGGCATCCTTTCCCATAAAAAAGCACCCTTAGAACAGGCCTTAGAGCAGTTCCTGTACGTAGGAATTATCTCGAAGAAGCCTGACCCATTCGTCAAATTTGCTTTTCAGCTCTTTTTCGTAAAGGGTTGACCTGATTTCTTCCCGCATATTTTCAAGAGGCGCCTGGGCAATGACTCCAGCCTGGCTTGATGATATGAGTTTGAAAAACTGAAACCCGGAAGGCGTCTCTATGGCGGAACTGACATCTCCGGGGCGCAAATCCTTGATAGCACCCCACATGTATGAGGCTAATTCATCCTTGCGGAAAATGCCGATATCGCCGCCATCCTCTGCAGAAGGCAGATCCGAATAATTTTTAGCCAGCTCGTTGAAATTTTCTCCGGCAATGATCATCTCGCGCAACTGTTCCGCCCGTTTTTCAGCCTCTTCACGTGAGGCTGAGCGGCCCTGGGAACCCCAGGAAATGCCAAATTGAAGAATATGATACCCTTCAGAAGTATCTTTGTGTAGATCCATATTTCTATAATATGTTTCAATCTGTTCATTGGTAATGACAACCTTTGAACGAATTTCATAGTTGATCAGTTTCGATCGAATAATCTGACTTTTCAGGTTTACCCGGTATTTTCCCTCAGTTGTCCCCATGGAGGCAAGCTGCGAACGAAACTCTTCAATAGGCAGGTTGTTTTGTTCCAGAATTCGGTCAATGGCCGCATCGATTTCCCCATCAGACACATCCACTCCCCGTTTTTCAGCACGCTGGGTGAGCAGTTTCCTGTCTATCATCTCGGAAAGTATGTCTTTACGGGCTTTTTCTATTGCCGCATCAAGCTGGGATGGAGGGGCATGCTCACGTATTTTTTCCAGTGTGGGAGCGGCTTCTTCTTCCAACTCGGTCAGGGTGATTATTTCATCATTGACCACGGCGACACAGCGGTCAATGAGAACACAGTTCTTTTCCTGTGCCTGGGATGCAATTGCAGAAATAAAAAGAAAAAAGATCAAAAAAGATATTATTTTTTGTGACATGAAAAAAACCGTATTTTAAAATTGAAAAATCTCCGAGGAGGTCTGAAAACACCCGTTATTAATACGCCACTAACCAAGTGCCTGCAAGACTTTTTTAGCTTCCCTGAAGATGGACTCATCATTGTCTGTTTTTATGGCAACAATAAGTTTTCCTTCGGGGGTAAAGCGGTATTTCTTTTTTGACTGATGAACAAGGCCAAGTATTGTTTCAGGCGTCACCGGAGTTGTCGAATTGAAGGTAAGAACAAGTGCTCCAGCCCCTCGTTCCAGTTTGGTTATCTGAAACTTGCGCAGTATCATTTTTAAGGCAACAATCTGCAGCAGGTTGTTTGTTTCAGCTGGGATTTTGCCATATCTGTCACGCAGTTCGTCTTTGAGATCTTCCAGCCCGAGTTCATCATGTATACAGGTTATTTTGCGATAGGCGATATATCTCTGATCGGAATCAGCCATGTAATGCTCAGGAATATACGCGGCAAGGCCAAGATTGATTTCCGGTTCGATATCAATGTGCTGGAATGGTTCCCCGTCCTTGCCTCGTTTCTTGAGGTCTTCAACGGTTTTCTGCAGTAGATCGAGATAGAGATCATATCCCACCGCCGCAATATTACCACTCTGGGATTTCCCCAGGATACTGCCACCTCCCCGTATCTGCAGATCACTCATGGCGAGTTTAAAGCCGCCGCCAAGCTCATTATAATCCATCAAGGCCCGTAAGCGTTGCCTGGCGTCTTTTGATATACCATCAAGCGACGGGACCAGCAGATACGCATAAGCCTGTTCCTTACTGCGCCCGACCCTTCCCCTTAACTGGTAAATTTCCGCCAGTCCGAAACGGTCAGCCCTGGATATGATAATAGTGTTGGCATTGGGGATATCAAGACCTGATTCTATAATGGTCGTACAGACAAGGACATCGACTTCATGCCTGACAAATTTAACCATAATATCTTCAAGCTGTTTACCCGGCATCTGTCCATGTGCCACAGCTATTCTTGCCTGGGGGACAAGTTTTTGCACCCCTCGGGCAACTTCATGAATGGATTGGACTCGATTGTGGACAAGAAAGACCTGTCCTTTACGCTGCATTTCTTTAACAACGGCTTCCTTGATCACCAGATCATCATGCTTGGCAATAAAAGTTTTCACAGCCCGTCGTTGTTGTGGAGGTGTGCTGATAACGGAAAGGTCGCGGATAGCGAGCAGGGAAAGCTGCAGAGTACGCGGGATGGGCGTGGCGGTTAGGGTCAGCACATCAACATTAATTTTCAGTTTTTTTAATTTTTCCTTGTGGGTAACACCGAAGCGATGCTCTTCGTCAATAATGAGAAGACCAAGCTTTCTAAAGGCAATATCCTTTGACAAAATGCGATGGGTACCTATAACAATATCCACACGGCCTTCAGAAAGATCCTGAACAATCCTCTTCTGTTCTTTTGCCGTATGAAAGCGATTGAGACATTCAACCTGAACAGGGAAGCCGGAAAAACGTTCACGGAAAGACTCGGCATGCTGTTCTGCAAGGATGGTGGTGGGCACCAGAAGCGCCACCTGAAATCCGTCTTCTATGACCTTAAAGGCGGCGCGCACCGCCACCTCGGTCTTTCCATAGCCGACATCGCCGCATACCAGCCTGTCCATGGTACGGGTGGAGGTGAGATCATCAATAACATCATTTATCGCCTTCTGCTGCCCGGTTGTTTCTTCAAAAGGGAATGTTTCTTCAAGCTCACTGTACAGGGCATCAGGACGGCTGAAGCTGTTGCCCCGGGTAAGCTCTCTTCCGGCATAAATATCGAGTAGCTCCTGGGCCACTTTCCAGACCGCCTCGGTGACTTTTTTCTTTGTTTTGGACCAGACCTTGCCGCCAAGTTTCGATAGTTTCGGCTCCTTGTCGGAGACCCCCTGATATTTACTGATAGTGTTCAAACGATCCACGGGAACATAGAGTTTGTCATTCCCTTCATAGGAAATCTGCAGAAAATCGTTTGCAACATCATTGAGGACCATGTTGATGATACCCTCAAAAAGTCCAATACCATGTTCGAAGTGCACAACAATATCGTGGTGACGCAGCTCTTCAAAACGAACCGGCTCTGCCGTGGATTCCCGTTTTGTTTTTTTGCGGGATCCGATTCTTTTTACACCGAAAAGCTCAATCTCCGAAAGCAGGTGGAGTGCTTCACCGGGCAGGTCAAATCCGGCACTGAGCGGCGAGGTCAGCAAGGTAATCCGAGATGATGAAACTGCTGAAAGCTGAAAAGGGCTGTTTTGCAGCTCAACCTCTAAGCCTTGGAGGTTGAACATCTCCTGCATATGCCGGGCATGCCTTTCCGAACGGCAGGCAAGGACAACCTTTTCATTCTGCTGCTGCCAGCTTTCTATCTGCCTGACAAGAGGAGCTATGAAACCCTCTTTTTTGCGGACAAGCTCAAGTTGTTGTTTCAGCAGCTGATGGTTGCCGCAGGATATGGAAATTGATTCATGATCAGCGTTATCCATAGAGTCGAAATCAGTCAAACCGATATGGACAAATGAATCGAGTTTTGCACCAAGCTCCGACTGGGTTACAAAAAGAGAGTCCGGCGCAAGGGCAGGGTGATGACGATTGCCAAGTTCCTGATAATTCTGCTCAATCCTTTCCCAGACCAAATTAATGGAGCGGGACGACTCGATGGGGTCAAAGGAAAAAACAATGGTGTTTTGCGGCAGCACATCGCAAGGGGAGGAAAGGGAATCATAAAAAATGGGCAGTAAGAATTCGATACCTGGGAAACGTGTACGGTTGGCGATTTTTTCTCTGATCTCGTTTGCCGGGCCTGCGTCCCAGCCACCGGCACGACTCTGCGCGTCAAATCTGTTGAGCAGCAAATTGAAATCGCTCTTTTTTTCAGGGTAAAGAGTATCGCTTACCGGAAGAAAAACAGCTTCTTCCACCTCTGATAATGAGCGTTGGCTGATGGGATCGAAAAACCGGATGGATTCCACCGTATCTCCAAAAAAATCAAGCCGTACCGGAGCATCAATTTGGGAAACACCATCCGCATCAAAACAAGGAGGATAAATATCAACAATGCCGCCGCGCAGGGTAAACTCTCCACTGTTCTGCACCAGGGAAACCTGCTCATAACCGTTCTGCACCAGGGATGCGGCCAGTTCCTGCGGATCAGTGTCCTCTCCGCGCATGACAAGTTCGGCCCGTTTATCAAGGGTGCTAACGGGGAGAATTTTGCGCAGCAGGGCCTCGCTGGAAGCAATGAGGATAAATTGTCCCTTTGCTGAAAGGATTTTGTACAGGGTGGACAGGCGCGAGGATGTTGTTGCATTATCAGGGGAAAGAGAGGTGTACGGCGGTATTTCATAGCCCGGATAAACCAGGACCGGCAGTGATGTAAAGAGTGCCAGATCCTGTTCCATGGACGCAATTAAAGCTTCCGTGGCTGCCACACAGCAAATGGGACGACCTGTTTTTTGCGCTGCCCGCGCGACAAGCAGAGCCGCTGCCGATGAACGCAGACCGCTTACATTAACGGCTGTACTTTTTTTGTCGGAAAGAAAATCTAGGAGTGGACGCATAATAAAAAATGCCATGGCATTTTTTGCCATGGCATACAATCTTTATATTGTAGGGTTTAGCCTCTCTATGTCTTAGCTTATCGGCCTTTAGCCTTTTACCTGAACACCTGATTAAAATTGACCGCCTATGCTGAAATCCCACAGGCTTGAATCTTCATCATCCTGGGGATCTATATTCAAGCCCCATTCGAGCCGTAACGGACCCATGGGGGACAGCCAGCGGAAACCAAAACCGACACTTTTTCGAAGTTCCTGGAGATCCCAATCATCCGCCTCTTCATGGACAAAACCGGTATCATAAAAAACAAGACCGGTGAGGCCGACATCTTTTACAAGAGGGAAGATGTATTCAATATTAATATAGGCCATGTTCTCGCCGCCGATGGCCTCTTTGGTCTCCGGATCTTCAGGGCTGATCTCACCATATTCAAATCCGCGCATGGTACTCAACCCACCGAGATAAAATTTCTCATACACGGGCAATTTACCGGTTTCGTCTTCAAGAACATAGCCGGCCGCACCTCTGACATGGAAAACAGTGTCCCAGATAACCGGGAAATACCAGCTTGTTGATCCCTCGAACTTGGTGAAAGCACTGTCACCACCCAGGAAGCCGCCGGCCTTTTTCACGGACAGGGAGTGGTTTGAGCCCTTGCTGGGGTTGTATCTGCGATTCGTTGTGTCACGGTTAACACCTAAAGAAAGAAAATGTGTAGTATTGATATCCATGGAATCCCTGATGATGACTGAGGCATAGTCACTGACATTGGTTAATTCAGAGTTATCATACCCCCATCCACCGTAAACTCTCCATCTGTTCCAGATGGGATAGCCCAGACGCATGGATACACCGGTGGACTCCTTGTCGTAATCATCATAATCCCTCTCCCAGTTATATATATCAAAACCAAAAGAGAGTTTCGAGTCATTCAAATGCGGTTCAGTAAAACTCAGATTATAGCGGGTACTGGAACCGCCGACACTTGCCTGCAGAGACAAAGACTGACCACGACCAAGGAAATTGTGCTGGGTAACGTCCGACATGAACATCAGGCCGTCAACAGAACTGAAGCCGGCCCCGATACTAAAGGTTCCGGTTGATTTCTCTTTTAACTCAACGATGATATCCATAAGATTGTCTTCACTGGTCGGCTCGGGAGTAATATTAATATCTTCAAAAAAATCCAGCCGCTGCAGACGTTCTGTGCTTTTCTTTAATGCAGTTGCGTTATACAGGCTTTTTTCATCCACAGCAAGGCTGCGGCGAATAACCTTGTCCCGTGTCCGGGAATTTCCCTTGATAACAATACGATTTATATGAACAAGATCGCCCTTGTTAATATGGAAAGTAATATCGACCCTTTTTTCTTCAATATTTTTATCCACTTGCGGGTTCACTTCAGCAAAAGCATAGCCTTTTGACATATAATAATCGGTGATTCTCATAACATCATCGCGCAGACGCTCACGATTAAAGTATTTTTCATCGCCGATTTTCGTTAATTTACGTACTATTGCATCTTCCTCAACAAAATCACCGCCCATCTCAACAAGGCCGACCTTATAAGGAACGCCTTCGGCAATATTAAAACGCACATGGAGCCATTCACCTGTTTTTTCAACCTCGGGCTCACCCACCTTGGCTTCGATATAGCCCTGATTCTGATAATAAGCGGCAATACGCGAAGCGTCCTCATTAAGCATATCTCTTTTCAACAGGCCTGAGTCGGTGAACCATGAAAGCCAGCCCTTGCTGGATGTGGCCAGGATCTTTTTAATTTCCTTGTCGGAAAAAGCCTTGTTGCCGTCAATGGCTATCTCTTTAATATAAACCTTGACTCCTTCCTTTATGTCAAAGCTGATATCGACATAATCCTTCTTGGGATAGGTGAGTTTCGTCGTTACCTCAGTATCATAATACCCTTTTTCTTTATAAAACTGACGTATATTGGACGCTGCTTCTCTGATCTCACGAGGATTGACAATCGTGTTTGGCGCAACTGTTATAACTTCACGTATATCCTCGGCCTTGAGATCTTTTTCACCGGTTATTGCAACCGTGCCAATGACCTCTTTTTCAATGACATGGTAAATAACTGATTTACCATCAGCGCCGTCTTCAACCGATATCTGCACATCATTAAAGTATCCCATCTTGAAAATACTTTTCAGATCATTGCGCAATTGGGCATGATTATAATAATCACCGGCTCGGTTCCGGACGTTCCGGAGAATTGCTCCTGAGTCAATGCGTCTGTTACCGGTGATCTTGATCGCATAAATTCTGTTCAGTCTGCCTGTATGGGCAAGAACCTTGTCAACAAGGTCTTTAAGAACAAGAGACAGCTCTTCAACCGACTCTGCTTCTTTATAAAAGGAACGAGATCCATCAGCATCAAGGAGATCATAACTGATGATATCAACGCTAAGGCGGGACCCGAACCTGGTAATACTTCCTGCCACAACGTATTCAATACTGCTGTCTGCCGCAAAAATCCCCAATGACTGAAACGATGGCGGCCAGCTGTCATAGCTGACTTTTGTTTTTGCCTCATCGCGGCCAATATATTTCTGAGCGGATACTGCAACAGCAGCATCCAACTCTTTATCCGCCTGCACAGAGAGATGAAGCGAATCTTCTCCTGTAATGATATTCAAAGGCAGGAAAAGAGTGTTGGACTGCACTGATCCATTCGTTGACCCCTCCGAAGAGGCGCCTGCGCTGGAAGCAAAAAAGAAAAAGACACTCAAACAGCAGAGCACTCGGACGAAATGATGGAAAGAAATTGAAATACGCATAGGATATTTTTTCAAGGAAATGTGTAAGTGTTGCCTCATCAATCAAATCGAAAAAGCGTAAGTATTAAAATTTACTAAAAAACTAACATTCTTGCCAACAAAAAATTTGCGGCAGGGTAAACCATTACTGACAAAGTATACCGTTATGCAAGGTAAGACTACGATCCATCCGGCTGGCAAGGGCATAATTATGGGTTACCATAACAGTTGTAAGACCGAAATCTTTATTCATCTCAAGGATCAAATCAAACACTTTCTCCCCGGTTTTGGGGTCAAGATTTCCTGTCGGCTCATCTGCTAACAGCAGGTCGGGCTTCATTATGATGGCTCGAGCCAGGGCAACTCGCTGTTGTTCTCCGCCGGACAACTCTCCCACCCGATGTTCAACACGGTGGGCAAGCCCGACTCTATCCAGCAGTTCAAGGCCCTGGGAGGTGAGTTCCTTTTTGTCTCTGCCTGAAATAAACCCCGGCATAATGGTATTTTCAAGGGCGGAAAACTCCGGCAAAAGATGATGAAACTGGAAAACAAAACCTATGGTTTTATTACGAAAAGCCGCCAGTCCCTCATCGTCAAGGTCAAAGATGTTGCTGTTCTTGTAAAACAGTTGACCGCTGTTCGGCCTGTCAAGGGTGCCAAGGAGATAGAGCAAGGTAGATTTTCCCGTACCGGAAGCTCCGGTTATTGCAACCATGTCGCCTCTTGCAAGCTCAAGGTTGATATCCCGAAACACTTCAACCTGTCTGCTTCCCTGGCCATAAATTTTAGTCAATCCCCTGGCGGAAAAATGAACTTGTCCTGTTTCATTCATTGATATCAGTAACGCAACGCTTCTGCAGGTTCGATATGTGACGCCTGCCATGACGGGTAAAGGGTAGCCAAAAAGGTTATGACAACAGCGGACACGGCGATGATGGTGACATCAAGCGGCAGCACCAGTACCGGCAGAGTTGACATGGGATAGACATCACTGGGCAGTTTAATAAACTGATATCTGCTTAAAATCTCACACAGCCCCAATCCGCCGGCAACTCCAAGCAGAGTCCCGACACAACCGATAATGAGTCCTTCATAAATAAAAATACGCATGATGCTTGCCGATTTTGCCCCCATTGACTTGAGTATGGCAATATCTTTGGTCTTTTCCATCACCACCATAATCAAGGTGCTGATGATATTGAAGGCGGCAACCAGTACGATGAGCGCCAAAATGATAAACATGGCTGTTTTCTCCAGCTTAAGAGCGGAAAACAGATTCTGGTTCATACGCATCCAGTCCTTTGCCACATAACCTGGACCGATTTTTTTCTCAACTTGGCCGGCAATAATATGCGCTTGATATATATCCTCAAGCTTCATTTCAATACCATGGACAGCGTCATCTATCCTCATAAACTGCTGGGCGGCGGCAATGGAGATATATGCAAGAGACGAATCATATTCATACATGCCCGTATCAAAGATGCCGACAACCTCGCATGTTTTAATTTTTGGAATAACCCCCATGGGCGTCAACGGGCCGGAAGGGGAGAGAAGCCTGACCCTGTGTCCTACGCCGACTCGAAGCTGCCGGGCCAGTTGTTTTCCAATAATAATACCGGGAGGGTTGCCGGGAACAGGATCAGGCGGATCAATATCTTCGAGTTGTCCATTGATCATCTGGCCGGAAAGGGACAGAACCTTTGCTGCGCTGGAGGGATCAATGCCTCGCACGACAATGCCGGTGCCGGAATCTCCGGCCGTGATCATGGTTTGCGCATAGATGTACGGTGTGACTGATACGACCCCGTCCATTTTTGCAATGTCCTGCATGAGAGCAGGATAATCATTGATCACACCACCGAGCTTCTGCACAACAATATCAGAATTGACCCCGAGAATTTTATTTCTCAGCTCGGAGGTAAATCCCGCCATGACCGCCAGAACGACAATAAGCGCCATGACACCCACGGCCACGCCGGCTATCGAAATGAAGGTTATGAGTGAAATAAACCCTTGTTTCCTCTTGGCCTTTAAATAACGAAAACAGACAAATGATTCAAAACTCACGTTGGCTACCGATGACCCCCTTGTTGACTGGACTATTTCTCAGCTCTCAGATGGGGAAAGAGGATGACGTCACGGATAGAAGGCGCATCAGTAAGCAGCATTACCAGACGGTCAATGCCGATTCCCTCACCGGCGGCAGGGGGCATGCCATACTCAAGGGCACGGATAAAATCCAGATCAAGCTCAGGGAATATCTCCTCATCACCACCTCTTTCGGCGATCTGTTTTTCAAGACGCTCTTTCTGATCAATGGGATCATTTAATTCGGAAAAGGCATTGGCAATTTCCCTGCCGGTTATAAAAAGCTCAAAGCGGTCGGTGACCTCCGGATTGTCAGCATTCCTGCGGGCAAGGGGAGAAATATCGGTGGGATATTCAGTGATGAATGTCGGATTTATCAGTTTATCTTCCACCAAAAGCTCAAAAAGCTCGGTTTTTGCCTTTCCCGGTCCGGCAGTGGTTTCAAGCTCAACGCCTTTTTCCTTTGCCAGAGCAATAATTTTTTCCGCATCTTTTAAAACATCTGCATCAATACCCGCCACCTCGATCAATGCATCATCCATGGTGTATCGCTTCCACGGAGGGGTAAGATCAATATCCGTACCCTGGTAGGTGATCTGCATAGATCCGACGACCTCTGCGGAAATCCAGGAAATCATTTCTTCAGTCAAATCCATCAGTTCATGATAGGTAGCATAAGACTGATAAAATTCGAGCATAGTGAACTCGGGATTATGCCTGGTTGACAGACCTTCATTTCTAAAATTACGATTGATTTCAAAAACTTTTTCAAAACCGCCGACAAGCAGGCGTTTAAGATAAAGCTCAGGAGCTATGCGCAGGTAAAGATCCATGTTCAGGGCATTATGATGGGTCTTGAAGGGTTTGGCGGTTGCTCCGCCTGCAATGGGCTGCATCATCGGTGTTTCAACTTCCATGAAGCCCCGGTTCACAAGAAAATCACGCACAAGTCGAATAATTTCCACCCTTTTTCTAAAGGTATCGCGTACCTCGGGGTTGACGATAAGATCTACATAGCGTTGTCGATAACGAATTTCCACATCGGTAAGTCCGTGAAATTTCTCAGGCAATGGACGCAATGACTTTGTTATTATTTGAAAAAATATTGCCTGCAGGGTCGGTTCCCCTGTTTTTGTCCGAAAAAGAGTCCCTTTAAAACCGGCAATATCTCCAATATCAAGTTTTTTAAAAACAGCGAAGGTCTCAGGTCCGACAACGTCGCGTTTTATATACACCTGCATACGACCGGTCTCGTCCTGGATTTGCAGAAAGGCGGCTTTACCGAATTTTCGGATGGCAATAATTCTACCGGCAAGAGACATTGATCCTCCATCAAGTGGCGCATCAGGGTCGGGACTTGACGGAAGCACATCTTTAACCTGCCGGGTGGGCTTGAAATTATTCGAATAGAGTTCGACATTCAAATCTGCCAGCTCCCGGGCCTTTTTTCTACGTTCTTTAAGTACTTGATTAAGTTCCGTCATGATTATAAAAAATATTAAATGAATGAATGAGATGAAAAGAAGAGGAAGACCCCTGCCTTACAGGTATTTTTTTCGCAAAACTTCTGAAACTTCGTGGGTTAAGCGGAGAACCCGGGTAGCCAGGTCAGGCGACAGGGAGCCGGTTCCGCAACTGGGAGTAATGAGACTCTGCTTTAAAAGTGCTTTTTTATCCCAAACCTCATTTTCAAGCTGAGCTGCCTGATCTTCCCACATGGTTACAAGACTGTTGGTGGATTCTGCCAGAATATACTCTTCATCAGAAGTCGGGACAATGCCCCAGGCCAAAACACCACCGCGCTCGAGAAACCCGTAAACATCCTTTTTACAGGCAATAAGGCGGTCATAAAAACCATACGCGTCAAAATTTAAAATATCATATTGAAGAGACAAGAGCAGGGGCCAATCCGTATTGGCACAGACATGAACGCCTGCAAGTCCTCCGGCTTGATGGATAGCATCAATCATTTCGCTCTGGTCAGCGGCAATATCCTCACGGGAAATACTGATAAAAGATGAAGAACCCAGTCCTGCCAAGGCCGGTTCATCTATAAACAGGATCACATTGTCGGCTGCTTTTTTCAAAAAACCAACCTGCCAGGCCGCTTTCAGGGCAAGGCCCTTGGTAATCATTTCCCTGACCATGGGGTTATAATAGCCTGCGCGATTATCCTGATCGGCAATGCCGGTGAGCAGGGTAAATGGGCCGGTAATCTGTCCCTTTAATGCAAGAATACCCTTCCTGTCAGCCACTTTATCAACAAGTCTGTAGAGTCCTTCGGCATGGGAACGACCCATCTTGAAGCGGGAATCCGGCAATTGAGCAAAGTCTTCCACAACTTGCAGGTATTCTTCGAAAAAACTCAGCTGATCGGCTTCAAATGTATCAGAAGCGGTATTAAAAAAACTCTTTTCACCCTCAGTTTCAATGGCAGGCAATCCTTCATTAAACTGCACCAGCATGCCTTCAAGACGGTTTCCCGGCAACTGTGGCCACAGGGGAATAGAGGGTGTGTATTGAAATATTAAATCCAGTGCTTCATCATGGCTTTTCAAGGGAATGCTGCCGATCAGGGTGGCATGCCCGTCAGAAGCAAATGAAATATGTTCCATGGAGCTTTGTTTACTAGACATTCATTTATCCTTATGGGCATATATAGATAAGAAACAAGCATAAAAGGAAAGTAACTTACCCCTAAAAAGTTTAAAGTGCAAAGCGTAATTTTTAGGCATTCCCAAAAAAAGTGGATCAAACACAAAATAAGATTTCCCCTGAAAAATATTTACGTAACTACACTTTAACCTTTACTTTTTGTGATGAATTTATTTAAGCATAGCCGGATAAAATAGAGACGGCCTTGACTGTCGTGCTAAAGTTGTTTATTTTTCTTCAAAGAAAAGCGAGAGTGGCGGAATTGGTAGACGCGCTGGTCTTAGGAACCAGTACCGAAGGTGTGTGGGTTCGAGTCCCTCCTCTCGCACCAACAATTTGCATGATCAGGTTGCGGCAAAGGGTTTTCTTTCCCTTTGCCTTTTATATTCTCAAAAAACAGCCTTAAATACATTTTACACAATTATAAAGGAAGGTATCAGATGCAGGTTAGCGTTGAAGATGTGAGTTCATTGACCAAATCATTAAAGATCGTCATCCCTGAAGATGTTGTCTCAAAAAGAATTGAAAAAGCCTATAAAAAACTCAAAGGGGATGTCTCCTTAAAAGGTTTCCGCAAAGGCAAGGTGCCGAAAAAGGTTCTGGAAAAAAGTTACGGCGATAAGGTGAAAGCCGAAGTCGGTGAAAAACTGGTGCAGGATACGTATTTCGATGCTCTGGAACAGGCAAAATGTGAAGCTGTCGTACATCCTGATATAAAAAGTCACTCCTTTGCCGATGACGGCACCTTTGTTTATGAAGCGGAAATTGATGTTAAGCCGGTTTTTGAACTGGGAGAATACAAAGGCCTTGAAGTTGAACTTTCTAAAATTGTCGTAAACGATGAGACGATTGACGCAGAAATTGAATCTCTGCGTAAAGAGCTTGCTCCGTTACGCAATATTGATGATCGCGGCGTTGTGGCAGATGACCTGGTGGTAATTGATTTCCAGGGTTATGAGAATGAAGAACCCTTAGAACAGGTCCTGGGCGAAAATTATTCTCTGGAAATTGGTACCGGAAGAAATGGCAAGGAGTTTGAAGAGGCCTGCCTTGGCCTGAAAAAAGATGAAGAAACCAGCAAGGAAATTACGTTTCCCCCCGTTTTTCCCAATCCCATCCTGGCCGGCAAAAAAGTCGAATTCAAGATTAAAGTCAAGGAAATCAAAGAAAGGGTTCTAGCGGAAATAAACGATGAATTCGCCAAGGATGTTGGTGAAGAATTCGAGACCCTTGATGCCTTGAAAGAGCATCTTGTCAAAAAAATTAAGAAACAAAAAAATGACGCCCGCGCAGGAGATTTAACCGATCGGCTCATGTCGAAGATTCTCGAAAATCATGACTTTGAAGTTCCCAAAAGGCTTGTTGCCCAGGAGGTCGCAGAGCAGATTAAGCAGCTTGAAGACCATCTACAGAAGCAGGCTATGACCCTTGAATCAGCAGGTTTGAGCCAGAAAAAACTGATTGAGGAATACAAGGAAGGTGCAGAAAAAAGAATCCGTGGCGACTTTATTCTTAAAAAAATTGCTGAAGTGGAAGAAATCAAAATTACCGACGATGACATTAAAAAAGGATTTGAAAGGGTTTCCAATCAGTATGGTATGTCGGTTGACGAGGTGAAAAAATATTTCCAGAGCCGCAACGACCTCCTGCCTTTCATGAATGAACTTCTCAGCGAAAAAATTCTTGAGTTTTTGCGTGAAAATACCGTTATTAAAGAAGTAGCAGTCGATTCAGCCAATAAAGAAGCAGACAACACAGGTGATGGCGAATGAATTTGATTCCAATGGTAGTTGAGCAGACCCCCAGAGGGGAGAGGGCATATGATATTTATTCCCGGCTGCTGAAAGAAAGGATCATTTTCCTTGGTACAGCTGTCAGTGATGATATAGCAAATGTTATTATTGCCCAACTCCTCTTTCTCGAAGCAGATGATCCGGACAAAGATATTACATTTTATATCAATTCTCCCGGGGGAGTCGTTACCGCAGGATTGGCTATTTATGATACAATGAAGTATATTCAATGTGATATAGTCACTCTTTGCATGGGTCAGGCAGCAAGCATGGGCGCGTTTCTGCTTTCAGCCGGAACAAAGGGAAAACGATATGCTCTGCCGAATTCGAGAATATTGATTCATCAGCCCATGGGCGGTTATCAGGGGCAGGCAACCGATATTGATATTCATGCCCGTGAAATTTTACGAATGAGGGAAGGCCTGAATCTTCTTCTTGCCGATCACACCGGGCAGCCCATTGAAAAAATACGGCTGGATACCGAGCGTGATTATTTTCTCAGTGCGGTAGAAGCAAAAGAATACGGACTCATAGATAAAGTTCTAACCAAACGTCCAAAGGTTAACGAGGAGGACTGAGCATGGCCGATGACCATGATAACGAAATCAATGTAATTTGTTCATTTTGTGGCAAAAGCCAGGATGAAGTAAAAAAACTCATTGCCGGACCAAATGTTTATATCTGCGACGAATGCATTGATCTCTGCAATGAAATCGTTAGTGAGGACCGTCTGCAGGAATTTGATGAACAGTCCGGCGGTGTTATACTGAAACCGCGGGAGATCAATCAGTATCTTGACCAGTATGTCATTGGCCAGGAACTGGCTAAACGTATTCTGTCGGTAGCTGTACACAACCACTATAAACGTGTGGAAGCCCAATATGTTACCAAAGATGCCGAGGTTGAACTGCAGAAGAGCAACATCATCCTCATCGGCCCCACCGGCAGCGGCAAGACCCTTCTTGCCCAGACCCTGGCCAAGGTTCTCAATGTACCCTTTGCCATAGCGGATGCCACAACCCTGACTGAAGCAGGGTATGTCGGTGAAGATGTGGAAAATATTCTGGTTAATCTGCTCCAGGCTGCCGACCACGATCTTGAGCGGGCCAGTCGCGGTATTGTCTACATAGACGAGATTGACAAAATTGCCAGAAAATCCGACAGTGCCTCAATCACCAGGGATGTTTCCGGTGAAGGGGTACAGCAGGCCCTTTTGAAGATAATTGAAGGCACTGTGGCCAGTATTCCTCCTAAAGGAGGCAGAAAACACCCCCAGCAGGATTATGTCCGCATGGATACGACGAATATCCTGTTTGTCTGCGGCGGCGCCTTTGTCGGCCTTGAAAAAGTCATTAAAAAAAGGACAGGAAGCAAGTCCATGGGTTTCGGCGCCAAGGTTGTCGGCGAACCGAAGAAAAAAATGGGAGAAATTCTTGCCCGAGTGCAGCCTGAAGATCTGCTGCAATTCGGACTGATTCCCGAACTTGTCGGCCGTTTGCCTGTTATAGCCACCATGGAAGAACTTGAAGAAATCGATCTGGTAAGAATCCTGCGTGAGCCCAAAAATGCCTTGACCAAGCAATACCAAAAGCTCTTTGAATTTGAGAATGTTCGCCTGCGTTTTACCGAGGGTGCGCTGACAGCCATTGCCAGTGAGGCGATGAAGCGAAAATCAGGCGCCCGTGGATTACGTTCCGTCATGGAAAAGGCAATGCTGGAAATCATGTACGAACTTCCTTCCGAGTCCAATGTTAAAGAGTGCGTCATTAGCGAACAAGTCATCCTCAATGGAGACTATCCTGTCGTGCTCTATGAGAATAGAAACAAAAAAAGTGCATGATAACAAGTAAAACAATCAATAAATACAAGTCATAAAAATGCCTGATACTCAGACCAATATTTATCCTATGATGCCTTTGCGGGATATCGTTTTGTTTCCATACATGGTTGCTCCTCTTGTTGTGGGCCGCAATAAATCTATCAAGGCTCTTGAAGATGCCATGTCCAATCGCTCCGGCATCTTTTTGGCGACCCAGAAAGATGCCGGAATTGATAATCCGGCAGAAAAAGACATACATAAAATTGGAACCATTGCCACTGTTCTGCAACTGCTACGACTGCCTGACGGCACCATCAAGGCGCTTGTTGAGGGTAAGCAGCGGGGCAAAATCCTCTCCTTTCTGCCGGATCACGACTATTTCACCGTGGAGATTGAAAAATATCCTGAAACCATCCTTTCAGACAACATTACGGTGGCGTATATCCGGGAAATCCTCTCTTCTTTCAAGCTGTATTCCAAACACAACACGAAGATACCGAACGAGGTCATCAAATCCCTTGCAAAGATAGAAAACTCGGCAAAATTTATTGATTTTCTTGCTGGACATCTCCCTGTAAACACCTCGCATAAACAAAAAATATTAGAGACCGTTCCTCTTCTTGAAAGGATGGAACTGGTCTTGAACCTCATCCACAAAGAAAGTGAAATCGCCTCCCTGGAACAGAATATCAGGTCCCAGGTCAAGAAAAAAATGGAGAAAACCCAGAAGGATTATTATCTGGCTGAACAGATGCGCATAATTCAGAAGGAGATAGGTGGAGGCAAAGATGATTCAAGCTCAGAATTGAATGAGCTTGCCCAGCAGGTTGAAAAGAAAAAAATGCCGAAGGCTGCCAAGGCAAAAGCGCAGCAGGAACTGAAGAAACTGAAAATGATGCCTCCGATGTCGGCCGAGGCAACGGTTATACGAAATTATGTTGACACCATTCTCAGCCTGCCGTGGCAGGAGAAAACCCGCGGCAAAATCGATATTGAAAATGCGGAAAAAATTCTTGACCAGGACCACTTCGGACTGGCCAAACCGAAAGAACGTATCCTGGAGTACCTGGCCGTACAGGTGCAGGTAAAAAAAATCAAAGGCCCGATTCTCTGTCTTGTCGGACCTCCCGGAGTTGGCAAGACGTCCCTGAGCAAATCAGTGGCCAGGGCCATGGGACGCAAATTTGTTCGTATTTCTCTCGGTGGAGTGCGGGACGAAGCAGAAATCAGAGGACATCGGCGTACATATATCGGTGCTTTGCCGGGAAAAATTATCAATTCTCTGCAAAAAATAAAAGTCAATAATCCTGTTTTCTGCCTTGATGAAATAGACAAGATGAGTATGGATTTCCGGGGTGACCCGTCATCAGCCATGCTGGAAGTTCTCGATCCGGAACAAAACAACAGCTTTAACGATCATTATCTTGACCTTGATTATGACCTTTCTGATGTTTTCTTCATCACCACGGCCAACAATCTCCATTCAATCCCTGCGCCCCTGCAGGATAGAATGGAAATTATCAAGCTCGACGGTTACACGGAAGAAGACAAGCTGCAGATCGCCAAGGGCTTCCTTATCCCCAAACAATTAAAGGAAAACGGCTTTGCCGGCAATGATATTTCTTTTAATGATGGTTCCGTGCTTGAAATTATCAGGCGTTATACCCGTGAAGCAGGTGTTCGTAATCTTGAACGAAACATTGCCGGAATTTGTCGGAAAATTGCCAAGGACCGCCTGAAAAAAAAGCTCAAGAAACAGTACCGGCTTTCGGGCCAGTCCATTACCAAATATCTCGGAGTTGCCAAGTACCGTTTCGGCCGAGCTGAAGAAAAAGACGAGGTGGGTTTATCAACAGGCCTGGCCTGGACTGAAGTCGGTGGTGAATTACTGCAGATTGAAACTGTCCTGATGCCCGGTAACGGCAAATTGACCATTACCGGGAAACTAGGGGATGTAATGCAGGAATCAGCCCAGGCAGCACTCAGTTACGTCAGAACCAGGGCAGGGCATCTGGGTTTAAGTTCAGATTTTTATCAAAAACTCGATATCCATGTGCATGTTCCTGAGGGTGCAATACCCAAAGACGGCCCCTCCGCCGGTATTACCATGGCCCTGTCCATGGTTTCGGCTCTTTTACGGGTGCCGGTCCGAAAAGATATTGCCATGACCGGTGAGATAACTCTGCGTGGCCGCATACTGCCCATTGGCGGTTTAACTGAAAAACTCCTTGCTGCTAAACGCGGCAATATCAAACATGTTCTTATTCCGGCTGAAAACGAAAGGAATCTGAAAGAGATTCCACAAAAGATATTAAGAAGTCTTACGATTGAACTGGTTAACCACATGGATGAGGTGCTTGATAAAGCGTTGATTCTCAAAGATGGTGAAACGCTTTTTAGCGGGAATCCTAATGAGGTCTTCTGTGCAGAACTGGCTTCTGAAAAGGCGCCTTCTGAAACAAATATCCCAGCTCATTAATAAAACGATCAACCAGCTTCCATTTGTCCATATTTGTCGATGAGTTCCTGAATAGATTTTTTGTGCTCATCAGTTAATGAGCCAAACATGATACAACGTCTCCGAATATTTATCTGGCTGAAGGGTTGCTCATTTGGCAGAATAAAATCATCAACAGTCTTGTAAGAAACATCTTCCAGGTAAATTTCTCCACCACCAAGCAAATCTAATCTATTGGAAACATGAGAGGCGCCGTCTTTTGAAAAATAGTTGAAAGCAAGGCCTGACAGGCTGATATCAATCAACCGGCCTATTTTATTGACGGGGGGGATGGAGAAATGCAAAAGTATGACCGGGCATTTTAAATCGTTGCGTTGCCCTTCTTTCTGACCAATTTCCTTCCTGTTCCATTATAATCTCCCATGGGTACCCCTGTTTCTCCCATCAGCGCTCTCTCTTTTCCCGCTGAACACGGCAATTCAATAAAAATATCTTCGGTGTTAGTGTTGTTTGAGTAGGTCGTGACCGGGCAACATTTTTGTTTTAAAAAGGGGAAATGCAATAATTGACCCGAAGGTAAAAAATTGTCAGAAAAAAATATTGCCTTATTATCTCAAATAGTTAAGTCTGGTAAAGCAAAAGAGAGCCAACGACACGAACGGACATTGGGTAATTTGACATATGTCACTTGACGGAGATGGGTGAAATAACTCGTTTATAAGGCGGGAAAAGAAAGCAAAAAAACTGTTCCGCTACCCAGGCGTGAAGAGACTTCCATAGTCCCCTGGTGTCCATCGACTATTTGTCTGGCAAAATAGAGCCCTAGCCCGGTCCTTTCCGGCCTGGTTGTGAAACTCTCATCAAATATATAAGGAAGAACAGAATCGGGGATTCCCTGTCCGTTGTCCTCGATGGAAAAGAAAATTCGCTTATTTTCAGACCACAATCTGAGTATAATTTTTCCATCCTTATTGTCCCCACTTGCCTGACAGGCATTGACAAAAAGATTGACAAAAACCCGCTTCAATTGAGATCCTTTGGCCAGAATCGGAGGGAGATCATCTGCAACATGTCTTTCGATTTTACCTATGAACCTGCGGGCATACATATCAAGTGGCTGCAAGAGGGGAGCCACGTCCTGTATACCGGCATCAAGCCCGATATTCTTCAGATAGCTGGTATATCCATCGCAGACCTCTTTACATAATTTCATTCCTTCCTTGATGTAGTCGACTTCCCTTTGTATCTCCCGTCGCACGGGCAAATCATCAGGAAGCATTTCAGGGATGAATTCGATAAGCATCATCGGCGTTACGAGATTGGCGATATCATGAGCCAGTCCTCCAGCCATTAACCCCAATTCCGCTTTATGGGCCAGTATTTCCGCTTCATGCTCCATCAGGGAAATGCTTTTTTTCAGCTGATCCTGCTGCATTTTAAGCTGCAGGTGATTGCGAACGCGGGCCTTGACGATGGGTGGGCTGATTGGCTTGGTGATATAATCAACCGCGCCAAGATCAAGTCCCTTTTCCTCATCGCATGTTTCATCGAGTGAGCTGATAAAAATTACGGGAATATCCCTGGTTGTCTCATCTGCTTTCAGTCTGCGGCATACCTCATAACCGTCCATTTCAGGCATGATGATGTCAAGAAGAATAAGATCGGGGGGATGCCTGAGAACGATTTCCAGAGCTTCCCTGCCATTAGTCGCCATGCTGATTGCATATTCTTTGCTGAGGATCACATTGATTTTAGCCAGGTTGACCTTCATGTCATCGACAATGAGAATATTTAGTCTGTCATCCATTGTATCTCTCATGCTCCTTGGGGCAACTCGTTAGGTTAGGGTCTCTTTTTCATCTGCAAGACTCTGATAAAATCTTTCCAGGCGAATTATTTCAATTTCAAAGCCTTTTACCAGCTCTTTTCCATTTTCCAGCTGCGCAGTTCTGCCGCAATTTTCAAGTTTCAAAGCCGCCTCAGTAAGTAAATGGGCCGATATGTTAGCCGATCCTCCTTTAACAGCATGGGCCTCACGGTAAACTGCTTCGGCATTTTTATCATCAATGGCCTTGGAGATGGTGCCAATACGCAGCTTTATATCGTCAATAAAATCAGCAAGTATCTCCAGAACAAGTCCCTTCTGGCCGTCAAATTCTTTCACGGTCCTTTCAAAATCCATCGGTATGGGGGAAGATATGCTGTTCTCCTCCAAAGTCAGGGAAGAATCACCATCTTTCCGGTTTTCTTTTTTATCCGGCATTACCCAGTTGTTCACCACCCTGAGAAAATCATCCCTGTTCAAAGGCTTACTGACATAATCATCCATACCGCATTGCAGGCATTTTTCCCTGTCGCCCTTCATGGTACGGGCGGTCAGGGCAATAATCGGAATACGTCCCCTGCCGGAATCTGATTCAAGACCCCTTATCACTCTGGTCGTTTCAAATCCATCCATGACCGGCATCTGTACATCCATGAGAATAAGATCAAAATCCTGCTTTTTAAAAGCTGCCACAGCCTGCTCTCCATTTTCAGCAAGATTCACCTCATAGCCTGCCATCTGCAGATAGGCGGTGGCAACCTTCTGATTTGTCGGATAATCTTCAACCAGCAGAATATGGGCAGAGAGGGATTGTTTTTCACCGAGAAGATGTCTTGTGACCAGAGACGGAGATGTATGGTCGCCATGATCATGCCGAGCCCCGAGAACAAGCCGTATCGACTTAAGCAATTCATCGGTCTTAAGAGGTTTGGGAAGATAAGCAGAAATTTTATGATCAACGTATTTCCTACCATCACCCATGCTGCCAACCTGCGTCATCATGATGATCGGCATATCGGCATAATTGTCCAGGGATTTAAGCTGATCAGACAGTTCAAAACCGCTCATGTCGGCCATATAAGCGTCCGCAATGAGCAATCCAAAGCAGTCACTGCCGGCAAGCGGCGAGTCCCTTAACAGAGACAACACCTCTCCTCCTGTCTCAACACCAGTGACAGCAGGGCAGCCCCAGGACGTTAGATAGTCTGCAATGACGGATCTGGTGGTGGGATTTGCATCAACGACAAGGATCCGCAAATTACTCAAGTCAATTTTATTTACAACAGCTACAGGAGCAGCCTCTGTCTGCCTGTCCAGAACAACAGTAAACCAGAATTCGCTGCCTTTTCCCTCCTCACTCGTAAGCCCTATCTCACCGCCCATCATCTCGACCAGTTGCTTGGAAATGGTAGTGCCAAGACCGCTGCCGCCGTATTTGCGAGCAGTGGAGCCATCGGCCTGGGTAAAGCTCTCAAAAATAATTTTCTGTTTTTCCGGTGAAACCCCTATACCGGTATCTTTAATATGGAAACAAAAAAGCAGGGTATCGTTTTGTTCTTCCACACATTGACAGTCAACAAATATTTCACCCCCTTCCGGAGTGAACTTAAGGGCATTGCCGGTCAGGTTGACAAGAACCTGGCGCAGCCTGCCCGGATCTCCTATCACGCTTGACTGAGTTAAAGGAGGAAACGAAGAAATAAAATCAATTTTTTTCTTTGCCATCCTCAATGCAAAGCTGTCAATAAAGTCATTCCAGAGATAATGCAACTCAAAGGGGATAGACTCAAGTTCGAGTTTACCGGCCTCGATTTTTGAAAGGTCAAGAACACCGTTGATGAGGTTATGAAGGGCAGAGGCTTCCAGCTGAATGGTCTTCATGTAAAAAAGCTGGTTTTCGTCGGTACAGGTCTCCATTGCCAGATTCGTCATACCAATGACACCATTTAAAGGTGTCCTTATTTCATGGCTCATGTTGGCCAGAAATTCGCTTTTTGCATTGCCTGCCTGTATGGCCTGCGATGAGGCATTCTGCGCCTTACGGGCAAGTTTCTCCGCCTCAAGTTTTGCTTCTTCAAGTTCAAGGTTAGAGCGGGTAAGGGCCTTTGTCCGATCATCCACGGTCCGCTGGAGTTCATCAGCATAGTCGAACTGCATCTGTTTTTTCTCATCCTCCATAATGTTAAAACGATGTGCCATGGCCATGAAAAGAATAATAACCTCCCAGGCCGAACCAATCTGCATGCTCCACTCGGTCAGGAATGTATTAGGCAACAGGCCGAATGACTTTATCGAGTAAACGGCAGCGCCGGAGAGAAAAACCACCCAGGCAAGGCAGTAGTAGGCGGCAGGCTTATGTCCTCGGTAGAGACAGACAAAACCAGCGGTGATCGGGACAATGACCGTCAAGTTCAGGGCAGCGGCCACACGAATGCCAATGGCATAATCACTTGACAAGGAAATAAATATGCCAAGTAAAGAAAGACCGCAAATGACATATAATACCTTATCGATGCCGGGAGCGTATTTCGGGGTGTTTAAAATTTTCCGACTGAAAAGAGTGGCAAAAAGAAAGGCCGAACAGATAAAAAAGGGGATATTGTTATTTGCCCACCAGATGGCATTCGGCCACAAATACTGAAAGGCCAGCCCGTTCAGGCTAAGCTGGAAAAACATATAAAAAGAAATGAACAAAGCATAATAAATATATATGCTCTCTTTGAGGGATAGATAGAGAAAAACGCTGAAAATAATCATCGTCAGCAAGATCCCATAGTAGAGACCGAGATAGGTATGTTCGCGGGAAGACTGTTCAGTAAGAGCGGCTGACGTACTAAGAAAAACCGGCAGGTTCATGGAACTTGTCGTTTCGCAGCGGAAATAAAAGGTTTTTTCTCCGCCTGCCGGCATCTTCAATGGAAAAAGAAAATTTCTATGCTTTATGGCTCTCGCATGGAAAGGAAGATTGTCTCCGGCCATGATTACACTAAATAAACCGGTATCCAGCGGCACATAAAAATCAATGTGGTCAAGTAATGGATAATTAACTGCAAGGGTGTAATTAATGTCATGTGGCAGACTGTTAATCACCGTGAATTTAAACCAGTAGACCGAAGTTGTGAAACCAAAGCCGGGGACTTTTTCGTCTGAGAGGAGAAAAAGGTCGGCAAACTCCGGCGAGGCGACTTCGGAAATAGACCATTTTTTATCTTTGTCCACCAGGTATTGTAGATAAAGTCCCAGAGAATATTTCTGCCGGCTCTGTGTAACCACAAGGGGAGAAGCATTTTTGTCAGTGTCTTGAGAGAAAACAGAGGTGCAACAGATGAGAAAAATCAGTATGGACGGTATGACAACAGACAGTGGCTGCCTTATCAGGAAAATTTTTTTTGTGACTGGTGACATTAGTAACAACGCAGGAGTGATAAGATTTTTGACTCAAGGAAATAACATTTTCTTTAATCTTATCAATTCTGGCAGCATATAACAAAAAAAATCTGTAAAAATACAAATAAAGCCTTTTAAAAGTCAGGGGGTGTTTTCTGTTAAAAAAAAACTTAACACGACAACCCAAGCAGCTCTATGAGAAGGCAAAAAGCCATAGCCGCCTTTTGTTTAGTCAGTGTCAGATATAATGATTCAGGACATAACTTAATACAAAATCCGCTTCATTTTTTTATTGACTATCAAAGGGGATATTGTTAAAAAGACCCATCATTTGACGGGCGGTTAGCTCAGCTGGGAGAGCATCGGCCTTACAAGCCGAGGGTCACAGGTTCGATCCCTGTACCGCCCACCAAATTTTTACGGGGTCGTAGTTCAGTTGGTTAGAATGCCGGCCTGTCACGCCGGAGGTCGCGAGTTCGAGTCTCGTCGGCCCCGCCAAAAATATATGCCTTTAGTTAGTGACAGACGAAAGGCACTTAAAAAGCTGTATAGAATTATTTCTATACAGCTTTTTTTTTGTATCCACCCTTGTTATTGTCGAACAAAAAAAACTAAAATAAAAATAAAGTTATTTCATTAACTCGTTGTGTTATCGACAATAAAAGTAACCAGTGGGCATCAATCTATTTCTCAATTCCAAAACATGTAAACCGAACCAAATAACCACTTTGCCGTTAAAAAATTGACAGTTTTTCCATGATGACAACCTACGTATACATCCAGTTGTTAAATTCATTCAGGAAGTTTTCTTTTAACTGGTTTTTCTGCTTAAAATAAGCCGGATGATCCAACTCTTCGAGCTTATTATCGATAACCTCACGGGCAAGGGGAGGGCCGAGTGGAGCTAAACGTGGATGTTTTGACGCAATTTCCTGAAAGCGACTCATCATGCGGCGTGCAATCGGCATGTCATTTTCCTCTGCAGAAGATGCAAAATCAGGTATTGGATCGCTTGGCGTCTCTCTCTGTTCAAGAAAATCCTTAATCTGCTGCCACTGAGCCTTAAGCATCTCGGCATATTTCATTTCATCCGTATGGATCTGATCAACAATTTCCGGTAGATCTGAAAAAACTTCCTCCACTGATCTCATAAAATTATCAGATTGAGGAAGGGGATGATTTTCGGCTAATTGCGAGCCGGACCACTTTGTCGCATATTGGGAGCTGTGTGTAAAGGTAGCAGATAATTCGGCAAGTGAACCTATTGCAAGATTTAAGGCGCCATCCTGGGCAGACGAGAGATCACCGCTGAAAAAATTTCCGGCAATGGCAGAAAGATCCTCCAGAAGATTCTCTATGTCGGCAAGTTCTTCCTCGTCAAGATCGCCCTGCAGAGAGAGATTAAAGGAGTCGGAACTTAGTGAAGACATGGTAAAATTTACCCCTTCTTTGAAAGGAGTGGACAACGTGTCAAAAGACAAGGAGGAAGATTGTTGCTGATAGCCTGAAATGGTTACAACATCTCCATCATCGGTTGTGATGGAAATACGGGACTCGTTGTAAAGCGAGCTTGTCTGGCTGAACCGTTCACGCCCATTCCCTGACATGACAGCAGTGGTGGAAGGAGAGTAGTGAAAGGGAAGATTGCTGTTTTGAATTGCATTTGTCATGGTTTTTCTCCAGCTTAGTCATTTTTTTGACAGCTCTGGGCTTTCGTTTAATTATCCTTATAGATAACCAAATCGGCCTGGCCGGAGAAAACTTAAATATTTTTTTGAAGATTCTGTTCGTCAATTTATAGAAAAAAAATTTTGACTTCTTTAAATTCATCAATGACAATATCGTAAAAAGTCATTTCCTTAACACAAAGACGCTAAGATGCAAAGGTAACATCTTGTTTTTTTTAGAGTATTTTCGTTGTGCCTTTGCGTTAAAATTATAGGTTTTCACGATACCATCATCCATTACTTTGATAAATTCCCCGTAATTTCCTTAAACGATCTTCCAGTTGTTTGGAAAGATTTAAATCGTACCGATCAACATACTCCGCCGCCATACGATGGGTATTAAAAATAGGACAGTTAAGCTGAATATTACTAATACATTTATCGATATACTCTTTGTGTCGTTCCTGATCATAAAAGCATTCAAGAATTTCGGGGAAAATTTTGTAAAAAGATGTAGAGTCCTCCTCGTAAAGGAGTGTGGACGGTGATTCGCTCAAACAAGCGGTTTCTATGTCAGACTCATAGCCGAATTTCCAACCCGTTTTACCGTTATGATATCCCTCCACCCACCAACCGTCCATGGTGCTGATATTAGGAACTCCGTTCAAGGCCGACTTCATACCGCTTGTGCCACTGGCTTCCAGCGGCCTTTTAGGACTGTTCAACCAGGCATGAACCCCGGACACCATCATTTTTGCAATACTCATATCGTAGCCGGGAATAAAAACCAACTTGGCCTTGCCGTTTGTTTTAACATACAACTCTTCCTGAAGATCCAGTACGAGTTTGATGATCGATTTTCCCGGCTCATCGGAAGGATGTGCTTTGCCGGCATAGATAAAGTTTACCGGAAAATTATTGGAGACAATAATATCAGCCAGTTTATCGATATTATCAAAAATCAGATCCGCTCGTTTATAGGTGGAAAAACGTCTGGCAAAACCAATGGTATAAATATCGGGATTAAGACCCTGAAGCCCCTCTTCCAGATTTGACAGATAATTCGGCGGGTCAATCCAGGTCTCAAACTTCTGCTTGCGATGCTGGGCGAGCATTTCATTAA
>DAOUUW010000256.1 GCA_030667965.1 Deltaproteobacteria bacterium | reverse complement strand
TTTTTATATAATTCAGAAAAATCTTGCTTTTGTACGTGATCTTATACTTATTAAAATAATATAAAAAACCACTTATTTTTTATTAATGATCACTAATACTCTAAAACAGTCAGCATTTTTAAATTTAAGTGCCCGTCACCTCAGGTTAAACTCATAATTGAGTTTTCAAATTTCTGAATCAGGAAAATGGAGAAAAATCATGAAATGCCCAGGTCAAGACACCCGGCACTGGAAACCAGGGGCTATTTTTGATGCAAAATGTCCAAAATGCGGCCACCTGGTAGAATTTTTCAAAGATGATACTACTCGCAAATGCCCAAATTGCGAGCACAGGTTTATCAACCCTGGCATGGATTTCGGTTGCGCTTCATATTGTCAGTTTGCCGAGCAGTGCTTAGGGAATCTTTCTCCTAAGCCTTCTAAAAATGGATAACCAAATGAAAATACTACGCAAAATAATAGAAATTGATGAAGAATTATGCGATGGCTGCGGCCAGTGTGTGCCCGGTTGCGCAGAAGGATCATTGCAGATTGTTGACGGTAAGGCGAAAATGGTTTCAGATAATCTTTGTGACGGTCTTGGGGCATGCATCGGCGAATGTCCTACAGGCGCACTCAGGATTGTCGAACGTAAAGCCGAGAAATTTGATGAAAAAGCAGTAAAAAAATATCTGGCAGAAAAAGAAGTGGCAAAACAAAAGCAACAGTCAGTATTGGCCTGCGGGTGTCCGTCAACTAATATTCAGACGTTTGCACCGGCTTCATCATGCCGGGAAGCAAATATACCGGCCGGCATTGAAGATAGTGAATCCGCCCTTTCTCACTGGCCGATTCAGATACGGCTGATACCTGCAACAGCGCCGTTTTTAAAAGGCGCAGATCTTCTTGTGCTGGCGGATTGCTGCGGAATCGCTATTCCGAATTTGCATAAGGATTTGCTCAAAGGCAGGGTTGTTATGATAGGGTGCCCGAAATTTGACGATATTCAGGAATACATAGAAAGGTTTGCAGATATCTTTAAAACCGCTGACATAAAAAGTGTTCTATCCGTTGTCATGGAAGTTCCATGCTGCTCAGGACTTCCCATGATTGTCAAAAAGGGGATGGAGGGAGCAGGGAAGAATATACCCATAAAAGAATTGGTCATCAGTACGAGGGGCAAAATACTGGGGCAAAAGTAAAATGTTTTTCTGGAAAACGGGTAGTACAAGTAATTGAACTGTTATAATTTTGATACAAAGTGCCCTGCTTTACTTATTGACATCCCTGCCTTGCTCTATATATAAATAATAAATCAATGTTCCGTAAACGCTTACTAAATTTCTTTTCAGCATTCTGCACAGAGGACGATATGAAAACGAAAAGCCTGCAACATATAGCCAAAAAAACTTCAAATTTGCTACATGACGGCATTTGCGGATTAATTCATAATCTACACCGGAAGAAAAAACGGTTATCTGAACAACATACGGGAGGATAGGCGTTAATCTGCCGATTTTGTTAGTGGGAGGAATGCTATGGAAATTAGCGATCTAAAACCTGCGGACATTCTGCTATTTTCAGGGGAAAAGGGGAGTTGGATCTCGGAAGCAATTATGTTTCTCACCGACTCGTCCGTAAGTCACGCAGCTATGACTTACACAAGCAGCGAAAAGATAGTCGAAGAGTCGCCGCCAGCGGTGCAAGTTAATGATGCAGCACAGCGCTTTAAAGGGAGAACTGTCTATGTCATGCGCATAGATCCTTCCAAGGATTCGATGTCTCCAGTACTTGACGCGTCTGAGGGTTACCTGAACAAAGATGAACCCTACGCAATGTCAAATCTTTACTTGGTCGGATTGCTGTTGCTTTACAGAAAGTTTACCCCCAGCACCCAAGTGCAAAAGGTAATGCTTAAGATTTTCAAGAAGCTGGCGGCTGACATCATTAAATACATCAACAAGCACAAAAATCCCGGCAAGCTACCCATGGTCTGTTCGCAGTTTGTGTATCAGTGCTACGACGATGCAGGTACCGGCTACAAGCTAAAAATCAAGGACGGCATACTGCTGCACGCAGCGGTTCGTGTGGCCGGGGAGCGGAACGTGATAGATCAGGCAATTTACCGGATTAAGAGCGACATCAGCTACGAGTTCCGCAGCTTCGTGGCAGCCAACGCAGGAATAGCGCTTCGTGATGAGGAGCCACAGAGTAAAGAGGAACTGGCGCGAGAGTTGGTGGAGGTATTGAAGGCGCAGGAAGTCGCCGAGACCGAGGCGCTCGATCAAAGGCTGGTGTTGGCAATTCAGGAATTCGGCCAGGCGGTCTATGCAGCCACGACTGGCGTCAGTATAGACGGCGCTGACATGCTGCGCTGTAATGCCTTAAAGATATCACCCTCAGGGCTTTCCTTTCTGAAGTCTGAGGAGGCCTATTTCGTCGCACCGGCTGACTTGCTGTCACACTGTGTCAATGTAGAACAGATAGGAATAATCAAAGTAGCATAACCTCCCCACAACACCATGGCTTGCGGGTCCGCACCGGGCGTTTCACAAAGCTTATCGGGCCGTAGCCGGATCCGGATATGGCATTACGCTTATCGCGTGCCTTTGATACTACGCCTGATCTTTGGTTAACCTTGCAAAAAAACTATGAAAACCATTAACTTCAAACCAATCGGTATCATACACTCTCCCTTTAAGAAGCCGGAAGATATGCCTATTCAACCTGCTGCCGCTGATGGTGTATATGGTTCAGCAGAATTATTTCCTGAATATATTGAAGGGTTACAGGACGTTAA
>DAOUUW010000138.1 GCA_030667965.1 Deltaproteobacteria bacterium | reverse complement strand
TTAAGGGATTCGTATGATTATATACTGGTGGACTGCCCTCCCTCCCTCGGACTGTTGACATTGAATGCTCTTTCCGCTGCCGACTCGGTTATTATTCCGCTGCAATGCGAATATTTCGCTCTGGAGGGATTAAGCCAATTGATACGCACCATCAGGTTGGTGAAGCGTTCATACAATAAAAAATTAAAAATAGAAGGCCTCGTCCTGACCATGTATGACCGGCGTAACCGCCTGACCTTCCAAGTTGCAAAAGAGGTGAAGAACCACTTCAAGGAAAAGGTGTATCAGACGGTGATACCACGCAATGTCCGTCTGAGTGAATGCCCAAGTTACGGGATGCCGGTCATGGAGTATGATAAACGATCAGCAGGAGCGTTAAGTTACATGAACCTGGGTAAAGAGTTTATGAAAAGACAGGTAGTCTGAAGGGCATAAAAGGAGACCCTATGAAGAATGGTGAACAACGGTTGGGAAGGGGGCTACAGTCTCTCCTGCCGGACATGCTGGATCTTGATGATGAGATAGGCGTTGGGGAAGACGCTGAGTTTCTGCGATGCTCTCTGACGTCCATAAGCCCGAACCCGTATCAGCCCAGAAGGTCCATGGAGGAGAAGGGCCTTAGTGAGCTTGCTGCGTCAATAAGGGAGAAAGGGGTTTTGCAGCCTCTTGTTGTCTGCAGGAAGGAAGGAGAAAGCGGATTTGAACTGATTGCCGGAGAAAGACGATTGCGCGCAGCAAAAATAGCTGGGCTTGATGAGGTTCCTGTCATCGTACGGAAGGCCTCAGAGGCGGATCGTCTTGAGTTGGCTTTGATCGAAAATATTCAGCGCCATGACCTGAATCCGATTGAAGAGGCATTTGCATACAGACGCCTGGTTGATGAGTTTGATCTGACCCAGGAAGAGGTTGCAGGCAGAGTAGGCAAGGAGAGATCAACGGTGGCCAATATCATGAGGCTGCTGCAACTGCCGGATTATGTGAAAGACGATCTATCAGTTGGCCGAATCAGTATGGGGCATGCCAGGGTGCTGCTTGCCGTGGATGATGAACAGGAGTTGAAAGAACTGCGGGACAGGATAGTTGCCCAGCGGCTGTCTGTGCGTCAGGTTGAGCAAATTGTTAAGCAAGGCAAACAGCAAAAGGCAAAAAAAACTGACGAAAATAAAGAGGTCGTTAAAAAACCGCTGCCGGAATCCTATTGTAAGACGCTGTCAGGTGATGTTTCCAGGATCCTGGGAACAAAAAGTAAAATTATACAGAACGGTTCAAGAGGAAAGATTGAAATTGAATATTACTCTCTGGACGATCTGGAAAGGATACATGGCTTCCTGTCAAGCCTGCTGCCCGGGAAGTGATGACCGTAGATAATGAAAAACAGATCAGGGCTGTGGGAGAAATAAAAGACATTCGTTGCTGCAGTCGGGACATCTTTGAAATTGTTATTGCGCAGTCATCCATAAGCCGTAACGCACAACCAGGCCAGTTTGTAATGGTGAAAACAGCAGTGGATAAAAGCGACGATCCCTTGCTGCGGAGGCCGTTGTCCATTCACCAGGTGCAACACGGTGTAATCTCGTTACTCTTTAAGGTGGTTGGCAGGGGGACGAAGCTTCTTGCGTCGTTTAAACAAGGTGACTACGTGGATATTCTAGGTCCGCTTGGTAAGGGATTTGCTGTGGAGCAGCAAACAACGCATTTTCTCATCGGCGGAGGAATGGGCATTGCTCCACTCCTGTTTCTTGCAGAAACAATCAGGCTGGAAAGACCTGCGGAAAAAATAGTGATTTTGCTGGGAGCGAGAAGCCGTGAAGAACTGGTCGCAGTTGACGGTTTTTTTGCCATAAACGGAGTGGAAGTGAAAATTGCCACAGATGACGGTTCTACAGGGCACCATGGCCTCGTTACCGAATTGTTGCCTGGAGACGCTGTGGGAGCTGTTTATTGTTGCGGGCCATGGCCGATGATGAAGGCGGTTGCCGGTTTATGCCGTAAGCAGGAAATGGAATGCCAGGTTTCCATTGAAACCATGATGGCGTGCGGCATGGGAGCATGCCTGGGATGCGCTGTGCAAGGTGTGGATTTTATAGAAAACGGTTACCTCCATGTGTGCAAAGACGGTCCGGTGTTTGAGGCTCGAAAAATATGGCTGTGAAAAAAACAGACCTTGCTGTGTCAATCGGTGATTGGAAATTGAAAAATCCAATTATGACGGCATCCGGCACCTTTGGCTATGGTGAGGAATTTGCCGACTATCTTGATGTGGACAGTCTCGGTGCTATCGTGGTTAAGGGGATTTCTCTCCTGCCTAGAACAGGGAACCCGCCTCCACGCGTGGTAGAGACATCTTGCGGCATGCTGAATGCCATAGGATTGGAAAATGTAGGGCTTGAACGTTTTATTAGCGAAAAAATACCAATTTTTGAAAAATACAAAACCGGGGTTGTGGCTAATATTCTGGGCGACTCCATTGATGATTACTGCCGACTGGCTGAAAGGCTCAGTGATACGTCTATTACGGCGATAGAGGTTAATATTTCCTGCCCGAATGTCAAGAAAGGTGGGGTCGCCTTTGGTACGGACCCGAAAATGGCATATGATATTACACGGGCTGTGCGCAAAAAATGTTCAAAACCGTTGATCATCAAGTTGACGCCAAACGTGACTGATATAACTGCTATCGCCCTCGCTGCAGAAGAGGGCGGGGCAGATGCCGTTTCACTCATTAACACTTTGCTGGGCATGGCAATCGACATAAAAAGCAGAAGGCCAAAGTTGGCAAATGTGGTGGGCGGCTTGTCCGGACCGGCAATCAAGCCCATTGCCCTGAGGATGGTATGGCAGGTTTGTAACAAGGTCACTATCCCGGTGATAGGAATAGGCGGGATCAGCCGGGTGGAGGATGTACTTGAATTCTTATTGGCTGGGGCTACAGCCGTTCAAATCGGTACGGCTAACCTGGTAGATCCCAATGTGGCCGGAGAACTTGTTGTAAAACTTACCGCTTATTTGCAGGAAAATAAAATAGAAAATATAGGGCAACTCATTGGGAGCCTGGAGGTCTAGCATGAGAATGATAACCGCAAGAATCCGTTATTACCTGGGTCTGCTTTTTAACAGGCAGACACCGTGGTATGTCCGTCTTCTCCTTGGACTCGGACTGATATATCTCATTATTCCCATGGATTTTATTCCGGACTATGTGCCGGTACTGGGCTTGGTTGATGACGTAACGATCGGTGCCATGCTTATTTCTCTGGCAATAAGGTTACTGCCAAAACAAGTATAAAGGTGCACATCCGCATAATTCCTTACTAATAAAACCGCCTCCCTTAATAAATGACCTTCAGAAACACGGTAACGTTAAAGTCGAAGATAAGTTATTGTTAACCACGAAGCACGCGAAGAACACGAAGAGGTAACTTTTGAAAAACAAACAGAAAAATTTTTTCATTTTTTCTTCGTATGCTTTGTGCACTTCGTGGTTTTAAAACTATTTTTTAATTCAGTCACTTAGACTAAAACTTGACATGACCCTGCCTTCAGAAAGAGACCGACGGGACTATGAGTAGACTTAAGCAAGAAATACTGCTGAAAATATATCAGAAATATGATGATTGGGCGCCAAAAGATCAGCTTTTCTGCCATAAAGGCTGTTCTGCCTGCTGCACCTGCAATGTAATGATGACCGCTGTTGAAGGTGATCAAATTTATGATTACGTACGGGAACAGAAGCGAGAAGAATGGCTGGCTGATTGCTTGAGCGCTGAGCGGATATTGCAATACCACAGGCAAACGACGAATGGCTATGCCCGCTTATGCCTGGAGCAAAGTGAGGAAGCGGATACGGAAGAAAAGGCTGTTTTTTCCGGACACTGCCCTTTTCTGGAAGGGGAACAATGCGGAATATATCCGGCACGGCCCATGGCTTGCCGCACAATGTGTTCCATAGAAAATTGCAATGAAAGCGGTATGGCTGACTTGCCCGAGGGGTTGCTGGTCATCAATACCGTCTCAATGCAGTTTGTCGAGCATCTCGGACAGAAGGAATACTGGGGGAATATGCTCGATGTACTGCTTGCTATGACGGATATTCCGCAAAACGAAGAAGTGTATAAATTCATCAGGGATGATTCAACTGCTAACCGGGCACGGGCACGGCTGTTAAAGGCCGAGCCGATAGCCGGCTTTCTGCTGATGCCAGGTGAGGAAGAATCCGTAAATACATATTTGCAGAGTATTTTGACGGAGAAAATTGGTGAAAGAACAATAGATCAAATATTGAATAACAGGTAGGAAACAAATGAAAGGACGGAAGATCGAGCCGCAAATAGAATGGCAACAGATTGACACTGTTATGCTTGATATGGATGGAACTCTGCTGGATAAGCATTTTGATGATTATTTCTGGGAAGAGCATGTCCCTGAAGTGTATGCCAGGAAAAACAAAATGAATTTCTTTGACGCATACGATCTGTTGATGGAGAAATATAAAAGCAGGGAAAAGACGCTGGAATGGACAGATCTTGATTTCTGGTCGGAACAGCTCGGGCTGAACATTACGGATATGAAGGAAAAGATGAACCACCTCATCCAGGTGCATCCGTATGTGATTGATTTCCTGAAATTCTGCAGGCAGAAAGGGAAAAAAATCTATCTTGTCACCAATGCCCATAGTAAAACATTGGCGATAAAGATGGCAAAAACAGAAATTGAATCCCATTTTGATAGAATAATCTGTTCCGAGGAAATTGGCTTTGCCAAGGAAGAAACAGAATTCTGGCAGCATCTTGAAAAGAAAATAGGGTTTGACAAAGAGAGATGTCTGCTGGCCGATGACAATGAAGATGTGTTGAAAAGCGCAGAGGAATACGGCATTAAAAACCTCATTCATGTTGCCAAATCCAGCAGTACAATGCCTGTGAAATATGCTGAGTCCTTTCAGTCAATTATTTTCTTCAAGGAATTGATGGATGAGAAGTGAGTGAAGAATGATGCAAAGAATACCTGAACCGGAGTTGATGAACGGCCACCAGCAGGCGAAAGCCTACGCTCTGGCGGATTTCGAGGGACCGAATTCCTCTTTTATCAATGCATTTCAGGAGTTGGCCGGCAATAAGGAAATTTATGGACGTGTTGTTGATCTTGGTTGTGGACCGGCGGATATACTCATTCGCTTTGCAGGATTGTACCGGCAAACAACCTGTTTAGGCATTGACGGTTCGGCAAATATGCTGGATTTTGGCGAACAGGCCATAACTGATGCCGGTCTGGGAAAAAGAGTTGAGTTGGTTGAGGCGACGCTGCCTCTTTCGGAAAAAACACAAACAAACTTTGATGTCATCCTTTCAAACAGTCTGCTCCACCACTTGCCGACCCCTCATACGCTCTGGCAAGCAATACGGCAATTGGGCAAAAAAGGCAGTTTGGTTCTTGTCATGGATCTTCTGAGACCCCTCAGCCCGGAAGATGCACAGGGCATTGTTGAGAGGTATTCCGGTAGTGAACCACAGGTTCTTAAGGATGATTTTTATCACTCACTTCTTGCTGCATACACCCTTGATGAGGTGCGACTGCAGCTGCAGCAAAGCGGACTTGACTGCCTGCAGGCAGAACAATGCAGTGATCGGCATTTCTGCGTGCGAGGGCAACTCAGGTAAGCGGTACAAGTTCCACGTCTCCCTGGGCGCCTAGCTGGTCGCCCATAACAATGACGACCCCCGTTAGTGCGGGAAGGTCTACCGCCACCGCTAGGGCATGACCCATGTCCGATTTCTCTTTAAGTTCATTGCCGAGACGCGTTGCCGCAGCATCGGCCAGGGCCGTAGATGATGCCAGAACAGTCACTGAGTCCGCCTGGCCGAGACTGAGGGAATGGCCGATTGTGCCCGATGACGTACAGATGCCGAGGGGCATAAAGTTACGAGCGATTTTAATGCCGACTTTGTTGCTCAGAGGAGAGGCACCGGCAAAGATAGCAGCAATACATTCCTGGTTCCGGTGCATAAATATATCGCCACCGTTTTCAATGATAACTTCGTCTGTTTCCGCTAAAAGAAGTTCCTTGCCGACATATTCGGCAATGGCGCCGGCAACTGCAGCCATAGGTCCGACATTACAAGACCGGGCGGCCTCGAGCATGGATTTGACTATTGGAGCGGCAAGTGGATCCTGCCCCAGGGGGCTCAGGGACGAGAGAAAATGGGGGTGTTTGTGAATGTATAGTTCAATTTGACTGCGAAATTGCAGCACCAGGCGGCAAGCTGAAGAGCGGACATCATTGTCGGCAAGAATGTATAGATCAGTCTCATTGACGGAAACCTGGCAGGCAACCATTTTCTCAGAACCCATGATACGACGATATTCTCTGTCCTTATAGGAAAGCGGGTTTATTTTATTTGACCTTTTTGCTCTTTTTTTCATGATATTCCGCTAAAGTGGCTAAAGTTTGAAGTGCTAAACATGGGTACTTTAGCTCACTTTAAACTTTAGTCACACATTAAATTTTATGATTACCATCGAACTTCAGCCATTCATCAGGGCAGTGCTGTAGGAGCGGCTTTAGCCGCGAAAAGGGCTGGCAAGGATATGAAACTGCTTGCTTGCCAACCCAGAAAATTCGCGGATAAATCCGCTCCCACCCTCATTCTTTGCCGGTTACTTACTCAGGAGGCTGAAAATTAGTGGTAATCACAATAAATTTTATGACCAATCTAGATAGTAAAACTGGTCGGGAATTGCTGATTATATTTACGCGATACCCCGTGCCGGGACAGACAAAAACACGATTGATTCCGGCCCTGGGAGAAGAGCAGGCTGCAAAACTCCAGCGTCTCATGTCCGAGCATACGTTCAGCCTGGGTCTAGCATTTTCTGCTGAAAGAGATGTCGATGTAGAAGTATATTATTGGAGCGATGAACACGATAAAGTAAGAAAATGGGTTCCGGAAAAAATAACATGCCGGTGCCAGAGTGAAGGGGGACTTGGTGAACGTCTACACCATGCTTTTACAGAAAATTTGCAAACGAAGGCTGGTAAAGTCGTCGTGATTGGTGCGGATTGCCCCTTCCTGAATACAGAAATTCTTAACCAGGCCTTTGACGCCTTGACAACAAAAGACGTGGTGCTGGGGCCTGCTTACGATGGCGGCTGCTATTTAATTGGTCTGAAACAAACGATGGGCCTATTATGGAACAATATAGACTGGGGCACTGAAACTGTTTTGCAGCAGTTGATTGCCAATGGGACAGATGCCGGTCTGTCAGTCATTCTTTTACAGCCCCTTGCCGATATTGACAGGCCGGAAGACATTGGCAACTTGCTGTCATTGAGAAAGTTTCATCACTGGGAAGAAGCGCAGAACCAATGAAGAAATGCAAGGGGCGCCATCCCGAGCTGTCCATTATTATTCCGGTACTCAATGAAGAGAAAGAGCTACCCCGTACATTGGAGCGAATCGGCACCTCGGTGGAGACGGAGGTGCTGGTTGTCGACGGAGGGAGCGTCGATAGAACCGTTGATATTGCCGGGCAGAGTGGAGCAAGGGTGCTGCAATGCCGACCAGGCCGGGCGAGCCAGCTGAATATGGGTGCTTCAGCTGCTCGGGGGGGAATTCTTTTATTTCTGCATGGTGATACCCGTCTTCCCAATGACTATGCCGCAATGGTGCGGGAAACAATGGCTCAAAAAAAAATTGCCGCAGGGGCTTTCAGACTTGTTGTTGACTCTCCTGAAAATAAAATGCAATGGGTTGCCAGGGGTGCCAATTTGCGTGCGAAAATACTTCAGCTGCCATATGGAGACCAGGCGATTTTTATGCGTGCCGCCGATTTCAGGGAAATCGGAGGATTTCCTGAAATGGCGGTAATGGAGGATTTTTACCTGGTGAGCCGGTTAAAAAGAAGGGGCCGTATTCACATTCTGGAC
>DAOUUW010000132.1 GCA_030667965.1 Deltaproteobacteria bacterium | reverse complement strand
CTCTCCCCCTGGAGAGGGGATTTTCTCCCTCGCCCCTTTGGGGAGAGGGCCGGGGTGAGGGGTTGTAAAGGTGGCTTAAGTTGATGACATTGAGCAGCAACTTTTAAAAAATAAAAAAGAGTTATTGTGCGTGTTAGGGTTTGGCTGTAGGTTGATTGTTAGGGGCGGCCGTTATGGGAAGATCAAGAAAGAAGAATTTTTTTTGCGGGATAACGACAGCAAAATCAGAAAAAGCAGATAAGAGGAACGCCAATCGGAAAATGCGTCGTAAAAATAAATATTGATTGTGTCAGGATGAAGATAATTGTCTTCACGGGCAGAAGGAGACGAGCGATCCCTGGCTTCTGGCTTCTGGCTTATGGATAAAGACGGGAAGGTTCGCTTTGATCCGATAAGACATGTAAAACTTATGAGAAAGTAGATAAGAAAAATGCCTGCAAAATTTTTTCAGTACTGGGGAAAAGCTGATACGGGTGAGAATGGAGAGGTGCGTTATCATCTGCTGCCCTATCATTGTCTTGACGTGGCGGCGGTTGGGAGAGTCTTGTTAACAAGAAATCGGCCTTTGCTCGACTTTTTTGTTAAATATTCAGGGCTTGATGAAAAAACATTTATCGCACTTGTCCTTTATTTTCTTGCACTACATGATATAGGAAAATTCAGTGAATCGTTCCAGGGTCTGCGAGAAGATTTACTCTATCTGCTCAACAAGCGGAAAAGAAGTAAAGTTTACGATAAAATACGACATGACAGTCTTGGTTTTTTTCTATGGCGCAATCAATTGGCTGAGAAATTTTGTGCATCATGCATTCAAGATCAAGATGTAATTTGGCAATGGCTTGAATTTTTTGAAATATGGGCACAGGCTTTTACCGGCCATCACGGCCAGCCGCCCAAAGGATGCGACCGTTCAATTTCCAGATATTTCCTGCCTGAAAATATTTCTGCGGCAGAAACATTCAGCACATTCTGTGAAACAGAGTTCTTAAAAGAAATTTCCTTTCCTGCGCCTCTGGATTTTGGTGAATGGCTGGAGCAGATGAAGTACCTTTCATGGTGGTTGGCCGGTTTTGTCGTTCTCTGTGATTGGCTCGGGTCGAACAGTGATTTTTTTAAGTTTCACAAAACACCTATGCCCTTGGAAAAATATTGGCATAAAATTGCTCTTCCTGCTGCAGAAAAGGCAGTGCAAACAACGGATTTCCTTCCGGTACCGGTCGCTGAACAAAAAAAGTTACCTGAGCTTTTTGATTATGTCAGTCAAGCGACACCTTTGCAGGTAATGTCAGAAAACATCTCACTTGCCAAAGGGCCCCATCTTTTTATCCTTGAAGATGTTACCGGTGCGGGGAAAACTGAGGCCGCTTTTATGTTGCTGCACCGTCTTATGGCTGCTGGCAAGGCTGAAGGGGCCTATGTGGCTCTTCCGACCATGGCTACAGCCAATGCCATGTACAAGCGAACTGGAAAAGTATATCGACAACTTTATGCCGGAAATAATGTTCCTTCACTTGTCCTGGCCCACGGGGCGAGACACTTAGTGGATGGCTTTGTAGAATCAGTACTGCCGGTAAATGTTTCGGCAAATACACACTACGAACCGGGCGAACCAACAGCTGACGTTTCGTGTAATGCCTGGCTTGCCGATAACCGTAAAAAGGCTTTGCTTGCCCATATTGGAGTGGGCACAATCGACCAGGCCTTGCTGGCTGTTCTCCGCTCAAAACATCAATCCATGCGCTTGCTCGGGTTGCGAAATAAAGTATTGATTGTTGACGAGGTGCATGCCAGTGATGCCTATATGCACCACCTTCTGCAAACTCTGCTTACCTTTCATGCTGCTGCCGGGGGTAGCGCCATCCTACTTTCCGCCACCCTGCCACATAAAATGCGCCAGGAACTGCTTGCTGCCTATGCAAGAGGTTTGGGTCAACATGGACCTGTTCCGGGCAACGAAGGATACCCTTTATTGTCCATGCTTTGCGCTGAAGACTTTGATGAAAAAGAGGTTGCAACCCGTGAGGAGGTGAAAAGGGATCTTTCTTTTTGCTTCTTTCACAGAGATCAGGATGCTATTGATTTGATAATTGAAAAAGTCAATAAAGGGAAATGCATTGCCTGGGTGCGCAACACCGTCTCGGATGTGATGGAAACATATGAGCAGTTAATTGCTTTGATGCCTGAAGAAAAGGTCACCTTATTCCATGCCCGTTTCGCCTTGGGAGATCGTCTGGAGATTGAGGAAAAAGTTCTCTCTCTTTTTGGCAAAGACAGTAAGTCGGAACAGCGGCAAGGCAGAGTGGTTATTGCCACACAGGTTATTGAGCAATCCCTGGATCTTGATTTCGACTGGTTCATTTCTGATCTGGCCCCCATTGATCTCTTGATTCAGAGGGCTGGTCGACTTCGCCGTCACGAGAGGGATGCCAACGGCAATCCGAAAAATGGTGCGGATGAGCGTGGTGAACCGGAATTCTATGTGATTTCTCCGGATCCGCAACAAGAGGCGGAGTCGAATTGGTTCGGCTCATTTTTTCCCAGGGCAGTTACGGTTTATGAAGATCATGGACGCCTCTGGCTGACAGCACGCTATCTGCTGGACAAAAAGAAACTGAGAATCCCTGCCGACATGAGAAAAGCCATTGAGCACGTTTATGGCGAACAAAGTGAAGAGTTCATTCCAGCCGGGTTACTTAAGAAAAGTCTTGATGCTGAAACAGATTCGCAGGTGCAGCGCTCCCTGGCACGCATGAACAAAATCCATTTTGAGGATGGTTATTCAATGCTTGATCACGAATGGTGGGACGAAGCCATTACCCCGACCCGGCTCGGAGAACCTTCGATAACTTTGCGCTTGGCGAAATGGCAAGATGGGAAATTGCTTCCCTGGTTTGATGCGTCTAGAAATGCCTGGTCGTTAAGCGAGGTGAGTGTCCGAAAAAAAATGGCGTCAAGCGAAGCCAACCAAGGCGATAAGCTTCTTTCGACTGCAATTGCTGATGTCAAAGATCAGTGGCCAGGGAGGCAGCAGTCTTTTTGCCTCTTGATTCCTATGACTGAAATAGGTGATGGCAAGTGGCAAGGAAGTGTGGTTGATGAGTATGAAAAAGACACAGCTATCCAATATTCTAAAGATTTTGGGCTTGAATTCTATAGAGAAAAAAATCCCCACTGAAAGTGGGGAACGTAAAATGACACAATCTAACAACTAGCCATTATATGGGTCATCCCCAATGTTTTGGGGAACAATTAAAACCTTAATGGAGAAGCAAAAAATTTCAAGTCTTTTTTGATTAATAACAAATAACCTTTATACTTCTTGACAATTGTGAGCTCTGTGCTTACTAATATTATTCAACAGGGTATTTTGTTGAGTAAATTATTTCACAAGGAGTAAAAAATGGGACTTAAGAGTTTTTTAAAAAAATGCTGTATTGGAATCGCAATCTGTAAAGGAAAACAAGAGATTTTTGACGTGCCGAACCAAATAACAAAAAAAACTTTTTTAGGAATTATGCTTTTTACAAAAGACAAGCACCGCCCTTCCGAATCGATTCCCCAACAACTAATGCTGCCAGAAAAATAGGTGTAGTATGAATTTACTAAACGATCAATGGCTGCCGATTTGCCGCAAGTGTGGAACACGCGAGCAGATTGCTCCATGGCAAATTACCGATAATATAGAGACAGATCCGGTGGTAAAATTAAATTCTCCACGTCCTGATTTTAACGGAGCCTTGGTGCAGTTTTTCATAGGGCTCCTGCAGACGGCTTTTGCCCCAAAGGATGATTATGAATGGATGAAGTATTATGAGACCCCGCCAAGTACGCAAATTTTACAAGATGCCTTTTTGCAATACGAACATGCCTTCAATGTTGATGGTGGTGGCCCTCGATTCATGCAGGATTATGATTTAGCGGACGGGGAACGCAAAGAAATTGGTGCCCTGCTGATTGAAGAACCTGGTGCAAACACCTTACGGGAAAACAAAGACCATTTTATTAAACGAGGCAAGGCGGAAGCTTTGGGAGTTGGCACTGCTGTTACAGCCCTTTTGACATTGCAACTTAATGCGCCAAGCGGTGGTGCCGGCCATCGGACTTCAATTCGTGGCGGAGGGCCGATGACCACACTGCTGGTCCCTGATGTGCTCCGAAATCCACAGCATAATACCCTCTGGCACCTAGCCTGGCTGAACGTTTTGCCGAAAAAAGAATTTGAACGTTTATGCGGCAATCCAGACAAAAACGACGATGAGTCAATCTTCCCCTGGCTTGGGCCGACAAGAACAAGTGATAAAAAAGGACGTGATACAACTTCGGAAGATGTTCACCCCCTCCAGGTTTACTGGAGTATGCCTAGACGTATTCGTCTTGATTTCACGGAAGCAGACAATGGAACATGTTCCATCACCGGAAAAAAGGCTTTTCTTCTTCGTCACTTTACAGCAAAAAATTACGGTATCAACTACAGCGGCCCTTGGCGGCATCCGCTAAGCCCTTATCGATTTGACACAGAAGGCATGTCGCTTCCTCTCCATCCACAGCCGGATGGGCTTGGTTATCGCCACTGGCTCGGTCTTGCTCTTGGAGAAAAAGAAGGAGTCGTTCCTGCTTCTGTTGTCCATCATCACTGTTTCAAAAGTGGAATTCGATCCAGAATCAAAACTCAACTCTGGGTCTTTGGTTACGACATGGACAACATGAAAGCCCGAGGCTGGCATGAGGCCCATATGCCGCTTTACCATCTGGAAAATCCATATAGAGACATCTTTGTCGATACGGTTCGTGATTTGTTAAGCGCTACAGGCTTGGTAGCAGATAATCTGCGAGGCTCTTTAAAAAATGCCTGGTTTAAGCCAAAGGCAAAGGTCAGGGGTGATCTTTCCTTTATAGCAAATTCTTTCTGGCATAACACAGAGCATGATTTTTACACCTTGTTGGATCGGTTGTATTCAGTTGTCACTCAAGGGGAGGATGAAACGGCTTTGTGTCAATCATGGTTTCTCGTCCTGCATAAAGCCTCCCTTGGTCTTTTTGATATATGGGTGGTGAGCGGCAGTGTTGAAGATGGAGACCCGAAACGTATTGCATTGGCCCGGCGAGACCTTCGGAAATTCAACAACAAGAAGACAATCCGTTCGGCGCTCAGGCTCGATATTAAAATTGAAGAAGAATAACATAAGACAACAGGAGTAAGGCTATGGCGGATAAAAAGGAAAAACAGCAAAACAGGCCGGAGACAGTGCTTGTTACGGAATGGTGGGAAAGCCTTAAGGTCAACAAAGGCGGTCGGGCTGAATTGCGTCGCGCTAAAAACCTCGACGAAGTGTTCTTTTCTCCTACGTTCCATTTACTGTACAGGAAACTCAGCCTAACAGGTTGGCGCACAAAGGAGAAAATTGCCCTCATGGCAGGTGTGTTGGCCCATGTTGAGACTCATGCAGGTGGCATGTTTTTTGCGGCCCTTATGGCCAGTTCAGGTAAAAGCGGAGCAAAAGCATGTGTGAGCGGCTTGCGTTTTCGACGATTGCTGCAGAACAAGACGTCGGAAGACATATATGGTCCTATGATTCGCATCATCCGATTGCTTGATAAAAAAGCCAACATCCTCGATTTGGCGCAAAGTCTGTATTGGTGGAATGACAAAACAAGGCGAGACTGGGCCTTTGCATATTATGAAAAGTCCCCTGGTGAGGAGTAATCTCCAACAGCAATTTGGAGACAAAATACTCGACTGGAAACAAAGATTTTTTCGAGAGAAAGAAAATTAGATAAGGAGAATGACATGGACAGATTTCTGCAATTACACCTTTTAACAGCCTATCCCCCATCAAATCTAAATCGTGACGACTTGGGACGTCCCAAGACCGCTGTTATGGGTGGCGCGACACGTCTGCGGATTTCATCGCAGAGTCTGAAACGCTCATGGCGTACATCAGATGTTTTTGAATCCGCACTAAAAGGTAATATCGGCACTAGGACCAAGGAAATGGGAGTGAAAATCTATAAAACGTTAATAGAAAAAGACGTCAGCCATAAAAAGGCAATGGAATGGGCCGGTGAGATTGCCGCTGTTTTCGGTAAGAGAAAATCCCTCAGCAAAGGGGACAAGGACAAGCTTAAAGATTTACCCGGGGAAGAACGCCTGAAAAAAGAGTTGGTTGAACTTGAGATAGAACAATTGGCTCATTTCGGGCCAGAGGAGGAAAAGTCCATTCTGAACCTGGTTGATGAAATAACGACACGAGGCGAAGGTTCGAATCAGAATGAGCTGCAATTACTGCGGGCCAAATCGGGAGCGGCCGACATTGCCCTCTTTGGGCGTATGCTTGCATCAAGCCCTGCTTTTAATATGGAAGCAGCTGCTCAGGTAGCCCATGCCGTAACAGTTAACAAGGCCGCGGTGGAGGACGATTTTTTCACAGCAGTTGATGACTTGAACGTAGGAGAAGAAGATATGGGCGCCGGTCATATGGGGGAAACAGAATTCGGTTCCGGCATTTTTTATCTTTATATTTGCCTTGATCGGGAATTACTTCTGAGCAATCTGGACGGAGACAAAATCCTTGCCGATAAAACGATTGCAGCCTTGATTGAATCTGCTGCAACAGTATCACCAACAGGTAAACAGAATAGTTTTGCCTCCCGCGCTCGGGCTTCGTTTATAGCTTGTGAAACAGGAAATCAGCAACCTCGTTCATTGTCCGTTGCCTTCATGGAACCGGTATTTGGTCAGCAAATGTTGTCAGAGGCCATTGACCGCCTGCAGCTTACCCGTGAAAAAATGAATAAAGTTTACGGAGATTGCGCTACGAAATACTGCGAGATGAATGCCCACAACGGAGAGGGAAGTTTGCAACACATCATTCAATGCGCCACGGAGTAATCGTTATGAAACATTTCTTGCTCTTCCAACTTTATGGCGCAATGTCGGCCTGGGGTGACATCGCCGTTGGCGAAGAACGGCCAAGCGCCATTCATCCGGGACGTTCGGCAATTTTAGGGCTGCTTGCTGCCGCCGTCGGCATCCGCCGCGACGAAGAAGATAAACATCTTGCCCTGGAACATGGTTACGGTATGGCTGTACGGATGGAGTCATCCGGAACATTTTTAAAGGATTACCATACTACGCAGGTTGCTCCACAGGTGGCTTTGAAGAAACATCCAGCAGTGACCCGCCGGGATGAATTGATGGCCTTGTCTTCTTATCAAAAACAGAACCAAAAAATCTCTGGAACCATTTTGTCAAATCGTGCCTATCGCTGTGATGCCCTGTACCAGATTGTTTTGTGGGAACGGCAGGAGACTTCTTTCCCCTTGGCGTTTTTGGCAGATCGTCTTAATTATCCGCGCTTTGTTCTGTATCTTGGTCGCAAGTCGTGTCCGCTTAGTTTACCTCTTCAGGCCCATGTTGTGGAAGCTGAAACACTGGTTGAGGCATATGATCAGACAAAATTTATTTCCCTTAAATCATTTCTGAAACAAATAGGTGCCCATAAAGTAGGTCTTTCTTCAGATCAAACAATTTCTTTATTTTGGGATGAGGATGAGGGTGTGGCAAGTGGTGTACAGGCCCGCGAAACTTTTATCCGGCGAGATAAAATTTTTTCTCGCAGCCGTTGGCAGTTTGAAGAAAGGCGTGAATGTCATGCAGTTTGTCAACAACAGGAGGGCTAATATGTTTTTCAGCAGAATTACCTTGCGAGAGGATGCCCGGCATTCTTCTGATTTCTGGCCTGTTTTTCAGAATCCATACACATTGCACCAGTCTATATGGCAAATCTTTAGTGATCATCCGGACAGGGATCGTGATTTTCTGTATCGGATCGACAAAGACGGATCGAAACCTGTAATCTATACCGTCAGTGCACGGGAACCTGGAAAAAATAAGAATTTATGGTTTGTTGAATCAAAAGTATATGAGCCAAAGCTTCATTCGGGTGCCAGACTGGCGTTTATGCTCAGAGTGAATCCTGTTGTGAGCAAGAGAAATGCCCAAAAAAAACAGTGCCGTCATGACGTTGTTATGGACATGAAAATGAGCTTAAAAGAAAAAGGAAGCAGCAGAAATGAATTACCCTCAATAGCAGCAATATCCCATGAAGCTGGTTGGAAATGGCTATCCAGTCGCGGAGAAAAAAATGGCTTTTCTGTGAGCAAAGAGCAAATTCGTGCAGATGGTTACCGACAGGAGAAATTTATTAAAAAGAAAGGGGGAAGGAGAATACAATTTAGCATTCTCGATTTTTTAGGTAAACTTACTGTCACTGATCCTG
>DAOUUW010000107.1 GCA_030667965.1 Deltaproteobacteria bacterium | reverse complement strand
GCAGTAGTGCCTCATATTCGTTCATTCGGAGTCTCGTTCCTCGCTTACCTGGGACTTCGAAGCATACTTGTGCTATTCAAGAAGGCCAGGTAAGCGTAGACTCCGAAATGGGCGAAGATGGGGTGCTACTGAATAGTTACTTTAAATAAAAGAATTGAGAATGCAGGATCTGCAGTTCAGCAGATTGATTCTCTTTTTTTTTCTTCTATTCCGTGCCGCTGTTTCCTTTCACCAGCGGATCTTTTAATGATTTACTCATGGTGAAATGAATTGTTTTGCGGGCAGGAATGTTCATGATTTTTGATGTACGTGGATTTTTGGTGGATCGGGCTTTGCGTTCACGCACACTGAAACTGCCAAATCCTCTTATTTCAACTCTTCTTCCCTCGGATAAGGCATCTGAAATGGTGTCTAAAATAATCTCAACCGCATGGCCCACATCTTTTTTCAGGTAGCCATCCATTTCATTTGAAACTTCATTTATCAGGTCCCGTTTTAACATCATACTGTCCTGTATCTATTTTAAATTTTAGAAATAAAATTAACGATCTCGTAAAAACTCAAAAAATGCCTTTCAGCATTTTGAAAACATCAGTCGCCTGTCCATTCAAAAGAAAGAACAGGGGAAGACGCTTTGGTCAGTCCTTGCAGTATTCGGTTAAGTTTTTGCTCAGCCATGATTTTAAAAAAAGGAAACTTATCCTCTTTCGGGTAAATCAGTTTTGGCGTTTCGGTTGCCATGCCGGCAAGGTTTGCCGCAAGCGCGACGGCATCGTTAAAGTTGCCGAACTGGTCGATAAGACCAAGTTCTTTGGCCTGTTCGCCGGAAAATATGCGGCCGTCTGCAATTGCACGTACATCTTCTACTGCAAGATTTCTGCTCTTGGCTATATCGTTGACAAACTGTTCATGGACAGTGTCAAGAAGCCTTTGTAGCAGTTCTCGCTCTGCCGTAGTGATTGCTCTGCCGGGAGAGCCAAGATCTTTCAGCTCCCCGCTTTTAATAACTTCATTTTTATAGCCGATTTTTTTAAAAATTTCCTCAAGATTTGGAAAATTGAGAATAACACCCATGCTACCGGTGAGGGTGCCTGGGCTTGCCATGATTTTGCCTGCACCCAGGGCGGCATAGTATCCGCCTGAAGCAGCAACGGAACCCATTGAGGCAACTACCGGTTTTACGGAATTAGTTCGGGCGATTTCACGAAAAATTTCCTGGGATGCGCCGACAGCACCACCTGGACTGTCAATGCGGACTACCACAGCTTTGATGGACTCTGATTGCCGGTATTGCAGAAGTTGAGCGAGGACATCCTCGGCATCGGTGATGATGCCTTTTATGTCTACGATACCCACTCCCTCATGCGCACCAAAAAGATCAGTTTTTTGAGTCTGGCTTGTCAAGGCGGCAATAAAAAAGGTTATTCCGCCCCAAAAGAGTATAAACATAATTCCCAGGATGAAAAATCCGGTGAGAATCGGATGCTTTTGGCGAAATAACCTTTTTTCTGTCATATTAAGAAAGTGCAGTTACAAAAACAGCTCCTCAGGATTTTCTTAATTATCCTGGTTGTCGAGCTCTGTTTTAAGCAGGTCTCCAAGAGTTGAGGGGCCGGTGGCAGCCTGTGTTTTCTGGTACTCATCCATGCTTCCCTCATCGTTGCCTGCAGACAGGGCTTTAATGGAAAGGCCGATTTTGCGGTCTTTGGCGGAAACGCTGATAACCTTGGTTTCAAGGGTGTCTCCGACATTATACATGCCCACAGGAGTGTTCACCTTATCTTTGCTGATTTCGGAGACGTGTACCAGTCCTTCAATACCCTCCTCAACCTCTACAAAGATGCCGAAATCGGTCACATTGGTGATTTTCCCTTCAACAGGGGTACCCACCGGATACTTCTCAACAGTCTGCTGCCATGGATCCGGGGTCAGCTGTTTGATCCCAAGGGAGAAACGCTCGTGTTCCCGGTCGATCTTCAGGACAACCGCTTGGATTGTCTGGCTCTTGGCGTATTTCTCGGAAGGATGCTTGATACGTTCCGTCCAGGAAAGATCTGACACATGAATAAGACCGTCAATGCCCTCTTCAATGCCTATGAAAATACCAAAATCGGTAATGTTTTTAACTTTGCCTTCAATGATGGCGCCAACCGGGTAATTCTCGATAACGAGATCCCAGGGGTTTGGCTGCAGCTGTTTCATACCAAGGGATATGCGTTTGGCGTCAACATCAATATTGAGGACGGAAACTTCTATCTCGTCTCCAACAGTGACAATTTTGGAGGGATGCCGTGTTTTTTTGGACCATGACATTTCTGAAACGTGGACCAGACCTTCAACGCCCTCTTCCAATTCGGCAAAAACGCCGTAGTCGGTTATACTGACAACCTTGCCCACCGTTTGTGAACTAACAGGATACCGCTCTTCCACCGTAGACCATGGGTCGGATTTAAGCTGTTTGACGCCGAGAGATACCTTGTCGGTGTCCTTGTCATATTTAAGAACCTTGACCTCGACTTCCTGACCAACCTTGAACAGCTTTGACGGATGAGAAACGCGTCCCCAAGACAGGTCGGTGATATGGCACAGACCGTCAAGACCGCCAAGGTCAATAAAGACACCGTAATCGGTGATATTTGTAATGGAACCGGTGATAACAGAACCTTCAATAAGGGAGGAGCGCATGGTTTCTCTGAGTTTCTCGCGCTCTGCCTCAAGAATTGCCCGCCGGGAGATGACGACATTGTTGCGTTTACGGTTGTATTTCAGGATCTTGAAGTCAAATGTCTGACCAATCATGTTATCAAGATCTTTTACCGGACGAAGATCGATCTGCGAATAGGGCAGGAAAGCGGGAACACCGATGTCAACGGAAAGTCCTCCTTTGACCCGGTTGTCAATACGGCCCTGGATGGTGCCGTCTGCTTCCTCGATGCTGGCAATATCTTCCCAGACCTTGATGCCGATCGCTTTTTCTCTCGACAGACGCAGTCCACCTTCAGCCTCGCGTTTTTCAACGAAAACATCGAAAATATCACCAACTTTTACTTCAATCTTTTCTCCGTCACTTTTAAATTCGCTTAAGGCGATTTCGCTTTCCGATTTGTCGCCAATATCGATAACTGCAAAGTAGTCACTTACATCGATAACGGTTCCTACAACTACATCGCCTACATTCGCAACATTTAACTGCTCGTCATTGAAGAGCTCGGCAAAGCTCATTCCTTCTTCGATGGCCTCAAAGCCATCTTGTTTGATTTCTGTTACATTGTTACCCATTAAACTAATCCTCCTTAGCCTATTTAGAAAAAAAACTTTATACCAGAGAGAAAGAGTAAAAACAACTTTAAATAACAGAATTTACGAAAAAGAAGAGCTTTGCGGATATAAATTTTTTTAATTCGCCCAAAAGAGACAGTCCGGCAAATTTTTGACGATAAAACAGGTATTTGCGGTTTTTATGGCACCATGGATGCAGGAAGCTGAAAGCGTTTGTAATAGTCGTCCATGATTTGCCGGTGATCAAACACCAGGGGTGGGAGATTTTTTTTGGTGAAAATTTTTGCTTCCAGGGCGTCATCCAAGGCCTGCGGCATGCCTGTGGCAGTGGCGATAAATACGGTGGAAATCGTATGCAGCCGGGAATCTCGACCGGGATCTGAATATGTGTGCATCTGGCAGGTCAGGCTGACATCAAGGCCGGTTTCTTCTTTGGCCTCCCGCAGGGCCGCCTCTTCCAGGCTTTCGCCATAATCGACAAAGCCTCCGGGGATGGCCCAGCCGTGGGGAGGATTTTTACGGGAAATAAGGACAACTCCGCCCTGTATCTCAATGATGATATCAACGGTGGGAACCGGATTTCTGTAGCACTTTATTGGGTGGCCGCACTGGGGGCAATTCATTCTATGTCTCGTTTTGCAAAATCGCTGTTTTTGGGAATGTCCGTCCCGTTAAAGCGTATTCCTTTTTCAATGGCTTCCCAGTTGTCAGCAGATGCCAAGCTGTGCCTCCCCCTGTTCCATGGCTGGCTGAAGACCACCGGTGAAAGGCCGGCTCCGGCCAGCTCACGGCAGGTGTTTAACCGGTCATCGACAAAGTATTCAAGTCCAAGGTTTTTTATAAAATCAGCTTTGCCGTCATGGCTGCCGGTGGCAACAAGACGTGCCGATTGGTAGACATCGGCGGGGAGGGTTGATTCAAGCCAGGCGGCGATCGGGGCCTCGACAGGACGGGCGGTTATAAAGCTGACAGGTGCTTGGGCTGCGAGCCGGGTCAGGACCTCAACCGCCTGCGGCATGGGTTTTAAGTCATTTTCCCGCGGGTGGGTGAGCAGACGCAGGAAGATTTCTTCAATAATCTCAGGGTTTATGGCAAGGCATTTTTCTACCTGAAAAGAGGTAATCTCTTCAGGACGTATCTTAATATTATACTCTTCTGCCGCCAGCCGTATAAAGGCTTCCATGGTGTCGGCAACGACGCAGTCTATATCAAAGCCAATGAGGTGTGGGTCTATATAAGGATATCTTTGCATGGTCTTTCGTGCACACCTGTTAATGTTAAAAACATCTAATGTTAAATACATCAAAAATAACACAATTTGAGTAACAAAGACAACGCTTCTCTTGACAAATAGTGGCAAGACGGGCATAGTCGCAACCCAAAAGTGCTTTGTTATTTATTTTTTCAAGGATAAATTATTATTTTTTGACCCGAGTAACGTCCGGGCATTGATTTGCTATAACGCATTTACAAGATCACACATATGAAACTTCCCCCTTTGACTATCGGCCCATTTACTGCCCCCATCCCACTTGTGCAGGGAGGCATGTCCATTCGTGTATCAACTTCGGCGCTGTCCGCTCCGGTGGCGGAATGCGGGGGAATCGGCACCATCGGTGGCTCTGCTCTTCCTGTTGATGAGCTTAAAGCGGACATTCGCAAAGCAAAAAGCATGACCAAGGGTGTCGTCGCGGTGAACATAATGTTTGCCATGAAGAATTTTTATAATCTGGTAATGGAATCCATAGAAGCAGGTGTGGATATAATTGTTACCGGAGCTGGATTTTCCAGAGATATTTTTAAAATCGGCAAGGATACAAACACGCCGATTGTCAGTATTGTTTCCTCGCCGGCGTTTGCCAGACTGGCGGAAAAACTTGGAGCTGCAGCAATAATTGTAGAGGCAAAAGAAGCAGGCGGCCACCTGGGCACCGACGTGTCCCTGCGGGAACTTTTTCCGGAGATCCGCAAGGTGGTGAAAAAAGTCCCTCTTATTGCTGCAGGCGGTATAACCAACGGTTACGAAATGGCCGAGATGATGGATAAGTACGGAGCCGACGGAGTACAGATAGCCACCCGTTTTATCCTGACAAAGGAGTGTTCTGTTTCAGACAGGTTCAAGCAGACCCTGCTTGATGCCAAAAAAGAAGATGTGGTGCTGACAAGCTCTCCGGTCGGCATGCCTGGCAGGGCGATTAACACCCCTTTTGTGCAGAAGCTGGCACAGGGCGAGGATTTCAAGGCCAAAGAGTGTCAGTACAAATGTCTGAAAAAATGTGATCATCATTACTGTATCAGTGAACGGCTCAGGAAGGCCCTTGATGGAGATTACGAAGAGGGTCTCTTCTTTACCGGTGAAAATGTCTATAAAATGAAAGACATTCTGACCGTAAAGGAGGTCTTTGACCAGTTTGTTTCCCAGGCCGAGTCTGTTTACAAGGAGGCTTGATGGCTGTCAGGTTTTTTCTTTCGGCTTGTGCTTCACCCTGCTTAGTATGCTTTTTGTAATGCTCATTACCGGTTTCATAGCCAATAATCATCCTGCCTGCTTTTTAATTTTCAAGACCTATGACACAATACAAAGCTAAGGCTTCTGCTCCCCTTGCGGAGCCGGAGCCCCGAATAGTTTCCCCTCCGGACCACGCAATTTCCCGTAAAGATATTGACAAAGAGGCCGTCAAGGTTCTTTCACGCCTGCATGATGCCGGTCATGTGGCTTATCTGGTCGGCGGCGGTGTGCGTGATCTCTATCTTGGTAAAGTCCCGAAAGATTTTGACATCAGCACCGATGCCAGGCCCGGACAGTTGCGTAAAATTTTCCGCAACAGCCGGACCATCGGCCGTCGTTTTCGTCTGGTTCAGGTTTTTTTTCCGGGCGGCAAGATTTTCGAGGTGTCAACCTTCCGGTGCCGCAGCGAGTATGATATAAATGGAGTGGAGAGTGTTCTGCCTTCCAACAATACTTTCGGCAACAGGGCTGATGATGCCTTTCGCCGCGACCTCACTATTAATTCCCTGTTCTTTGATATCCTGGACGAGACCATCATTGACTATGCCGGCGGCGTAGCGGATCTTGACAACAGGATTATTCGTATTGTCGGTGACCCGGATCGGAGGATCACCCGGGATCCGGTACGCATGCTGCGGGCCATACGCCATGCCGCACGCAGCGATTTCACCATTGAGGATGCAACCTGGCAGGCCATCATCCGTCACCGGGACAAGCTGCATCTCTGCCCCATCTCCCGTATCCGTGATGAACTGTTGAAGGATCTGCGCGGCGGGGCCGGCAGTCATTGGCTGCGTCTCTGTCTTGACAGTTCCATTTTCTACGAGATTTTTCCCTTTTACCGCGCTGTTTTAGCGGAAAACGAAGAAAAAACCGAGTTGCTTTCCCGTATTATGGCTGTGCTTGACCGTCTTCACGCTCAGGAGGAATATATTCCCGAACCCGTGTTGCTGGGCTTTTTTCTTATTCCCTGGGCGCAGATGATGTTTCCGCAGATGCAGGAAAATCTTAAAAACGGAGATTTTTACCGTCTTTCGCTCAGTATCAGGTCGGAGCTTGATGGCATACTTAATCATATGAATATAAAGAGGGCGACCAAGGAGCATATCGCCTCGCTTCTTTCCAGGCTGAACCTTTTTGCTCTTCATGATAAGGATGACAAATGGCCTAAATGGCTGGCTAAAAAGAGTTATTTCAAGGAGAGTTCCCTTTTTTATATGATGTACCGGGAAGCTATGGGCGGTAAGGATGTGTCGTCCCTGAAGCTTGCCAAGCCACCGTCTAAAACCAGCGGCAGAAAACGTCCCCCCCGCCGTGGAAGCCGGGGTTCCGCCTTTGCCCGCAAAGGTCAGAAGGGCGGTGTATTCGGTCTGAGAAAATAACCGTGCCTGTCGATATAGAAGCCTTGAGAAACCTTTCCTGTCGCCGGCTCATGGCAAAGGCCCTTGAGGTCAAGCTTGCCCGACGCGGCCGTAAATTTTCTCTCTGCTCCATCATCAATGCCAAATCCGGTCAGTGCAGTGAGGACTGCAGGTTCTGCACCCAGTCGGTTCATTACTCTACTGATACCCCAGCTTATCCCTTGAAGAGCGGTGCGGAAATTGTTACTGCCGCAAGCATGGCCAAAGAGGACGGGGCCACGCATTTTTCCATCGTTACCAGCGGCAAAAAAATAAACAACGCCGATCTGGCCCGGCTGGAAGAAATTATTGCCGTTATTCGTGACCAGGTGGATATTCATGTCTGCGCTTCACTGGGAATTGGAACGCTTGCGGATTTTCAGATCCTTAAAAAGGCAGGACTCAGCCGCTATCATCATAATCTGGAAACGTCAAAAGAGTTTTTTTATGAAATGGTTTCCACCCACACCTTTAAGGAGAGGGTCGATACCATCCGGGCGGCGCACGAAGCGGGACTTGAGGTCTGCGCCGGAGGCATCATTGGCCTGGGAGAAACAGAGGATGACCGTGTTTCAATGGCATTAAGCCTGGCTGAACTCCAGGTGGAGTCGGTTCCGCTTAATATCCTCATTCCCTTGCCCGGCACGCCCCTTGCCGATGTGCAGCCCTTACAGATTCATGAAATTCTCCGGGCCATTGCCCTTTTTCGTCTCATCCTGCCGGATGTTCCCCTGCGGCTTGCGGCAGGCCGTGAATCTCAACTTGCCGACTTTTTAAGTTCCGCCTTCATGGCGGGCGCAGACGGTATGATGATCGGCGGCTACCTGACCCAGCGGGGTAGAAAGGCAGAGACTGACAGGCAGTTTGTTGCCGAAATTCAGAAATTATGGGGTTAATCCGGTCAGCTATTGACCGCGATGTGAACATGTTGCATGGATTATCAGGCCTGGCTTAACCAACAGAAACAAAAAAATAGGCTGCGCACTCTTGTTGCCGTCAAACGGCTGTCAGGAGGGGAATTGTCCCTGGCCGGTGATCCGAAGGCCACCTTTCTTGATTTTTCCTCCAACGATTATCTCGCCCTGTCAAATCATCCTGAAGTTGTGTCCGAAAGTCACCGTTTCCTTGAGCTTGCCGGCAGCGGAGCAGGGGCGGCTCGCCTGATGAGCGGCGATCTTGCCATGTTTCACGAGCTCGAAGATGAGATGGCGCGGTTAAAAAACCGGCCTAGCGCTCTTCTTTTCGGCAGCGGTTATATGGCCAATTGCGGCATCATCCCCGCCCTGGCCGGGCGCGGGGATGTCATATTTTCAGACCGTCTGAATCATGCCAGCATCTATGACGGCTGCAGGTTGTCCCGGGCAAGGCTTGTCCGTTTCCGCCATAATGATCTGGACCATCTTGAAGGGCTGTTGAGAAAAGAGCGGGGAGGCGGACAGGCCCTTATTGTTGTCGAGTCGCTTTACTCAATGGACGGCGATCGCTGCCCCCTGAAACCCCTTGTCGAGCTGAAGGAAAAATACGGCTGCCGGCTCATGGTTGATGAGGCCCATGCCACCGGCGTTTTCGGTGCGGGAGGCGGCGGCCTTATTGAAGAGGACGGTGTGGTGGATCGGGTCGACATTGCCATGGGCACCTTTGGCAAGGCTCTGGGCAGTTATGGGGCATATGCTGCCGGCTCAAGGGAGATGACACAGTTTCTCGTCAATCGGGCCCGGAGTTTTATCTATTCAACAGGGCTGCCGCCGGCCGTCATAGGCGCGTCCCTGGCTGCCGTCCGCCTTGTCCGGCAACAGCCGCAGCTGCGCCGGGAGCTTTTTGAAAAGGTGGAGTTGTTTAAATCGATCCTGCGGCAGGGCGGCCTTGACAACCTTGGCCCCTCGCAGATTATTCCCGTGCTTGTTGGAGAGAGCGACAAGGCTCTGGAACTTGCCCAATCACTGCGTAATCATGGCATTTTTGCCACTGCAGTCCGTCCTCCCACGGTGCCGGAAGGCACAGCCCGGTTGCGTTTTTCCATCACCCGCCATTTGAGTAAAGCAGCGCTGGAGCATTGTGCTGCTGTTCTGCTGGATGCCTTGAAGGGGTGATTCGGTTTCGAAGTAACAAAAAAGCAAAATGCAAAAATTAAAAATAAGGTGTTTTTTGTAATATTCTGGAGTTTGGAGTTTCAGGCTTTAGTCAACTTTTTACAAAGGTGCGCAATGCGCACCCTACGTGAAATCGGCATGTTAGCCTTTGTAGGGTGCGCATTGCGCATCACAAATAATGAAACTCCAAACTCTAGTATAATATTTTTGCTTTTTGCTTTTTGATTTTTCTCTCTGTGCCTCTGTGCGCTCTGTGAGAGATTTTCAGATAAGTACCCTGTTGATGCAATCATTTCTGACATCGCGGACAGAAAAACGTACTGCGGCCGCCAATGACATTTTTCTTGATTGAGGTTGAGCAGATTTTACACCGTTCCCCTTCCCGTCCGTACACCATCAGCTCAAGCTGGAAATAGCCGGGGTGGCCGGAGCTGTTGACAAAATCATTGATGGTACTGCCGCCGCTTTCTATGGCCCGAGTGAGAACCTGCCCGGTTTTGTCCACTACCTTTCCCCATATTGCCGGAGTCAGTGAGCCGATGGGTGTTGTCGGCTGGATTCCTGCATAAAAAAGGATTTCATTGGCATAGATGTTGCCGATGCCTGCCACTGTTTTACTGTCCATGAGAAAGTTTTTAATCGGCTGCATCCGGGTGCCGGCTTTTTTCTTTAAATAGGCTGCGGTAAAATC
>DAOUUW010000232.1 GCA_030667965.1 Deltaproteobacteria bacterium | reverse complement strand
TATTGTCAAAACTGACCCATTCCAAACGCCTGCTCGCAAGCATCCAGCAGCTGCTTAGGGAGACGGATACAGACTGGGACAATATTGACGCCATTGCCGTCTGCCTCGGCCCGGGCAGCTTCACCGGCCTGCGCATCGGCCTGAGCACCGTCAAAGGCCTGGCCATGGCAACCGGTATTCCCCTCATCGGCGTCTCAAGCCTCGACGCCCTGGCCTGCCAGTTCAGCTTTGTTTCCATAGGGGTCTGCCCGATCCTTGATGCCAGAAAAAATGAGGTCTACGCCGCCTTCTACCAAACCGGCCAAAACGAATTAATGAAGCGGACAAGCGATTATCTCGTCCTTTCCCCTGAAAAACTCATCGAACACATTGACAGCCCAACCCTTTTTGTCGGCGACGGCATTGAGGTCTATGGAGATCTCCTGCGAACCGAACTTGGCGAAAAAGCTCTCTTTGCCCCTGCCCAGCTTTATTTTTCCAGGGCGGCATCCATCGGTTTTCTCGCACTCCCCCTCTGGAAAAAACAGGAATTCCTTGACCCGGCCACCGCCGTGCCTGTCTATGTCCGTGCCTCTGACGCGGAAATTAATCTCAAAAAGAACTGAGCTTGCACCTCCCAATTCCAGATCCTTCGCCTGCATCCCGACAAAACAATAATCAACAGCGCAATCCAGACGTCTTTTCAAAAAAGAATCTACCACTGCGTGACAGTTCTTTTATTTCTTGCATAACAAACCTAACAAGCTGACGTTTCCCCAAAAAACAACTCCTCATCTGTAACCCATTTTTTCCCGGACGAAAATTTTCACCTGCCTTATTTCCATCGATTTTTCACCTGTTTTGCTCCACCAGGATTACCGTTTCCATTGATTGTTACACTAAAAGTGTAGCGTAACATGTTGCGTAATATGGTGCTGAGACACTTAATGCGACACATGCAAACTTTTTTTCGTCAGGTGATTTTAATCCAAGCACTTGCTTTAAAAGTAATTAATTGTCTCAAAAAGCATACGGCATAAAAGTTGCCTTATTTTTTCCTTTACTTTGAATAAATGTTTATGCATTATGCGTTACAGAAATTTTTTTGCTGTTACAATAAAATATACAATGCGGTACAGAAACAATAGCACAATGTGGTAGTTTTAAAAAATTTCCACATGGAAAATTTTTTAATCGGAAACGGGCGAAATTTTTTCCAACATCCTATCAAGCATCAAATGACAGCCATGAATATCGCCTATAACATATGTTTTCTTTAACATAGGTCTCTTTCGCCCGGATTTGCATCAAGGATACCTTCTTTGATCAAGCGTTTATTACTATTGCATTGCCTATAAGGACCGAGGAGTCCGTTTTGTCGGATAATTTTTCCGGAAAGTCGGACAAATTCAAGATTCGGAGTGGTTACCAGTTAAGGGTTTAAACATCTAACACATTGTAATGTCATGTAATTTCCTTTTTTTTATCATGCGGATTTTTTTTGGGGGTAAGGCATATTATTTGCATATTGTTAAGTCAATTTCATTAACTTAAGCCACCTTATAATCCCCTCTCCTGCGGGAGAGGGATAGGGTGAGGGCAAAAAACGCCTTAAGTTAATGACATTGAGGTAACCGAAAAAAGAATTCTTCTGCATTAAAATGATGAAAAAAGAGTAACAAGAAATTTGCCTGACCATAAATGATAGTAGTTACGTGCTTTTAAATGACAAAATGGAGGTAGTAAAATGAAACATCCCACCTGCAGTGTTCCCTGACGTCTTTTTCAACCATGTTCCCAAATCACTTTTCCATTTTACCGGGACAGAAATGTGCCCGACAGTATCATGCCAATTTGCAAAAAGAACGAAAATGAAAAAAAGTTTTTTATACAGGCCTGCGCTCTGAACCTACACTACAGGCGACAGCGTATAAGCTGATGATTGATAACTATTGAAAAGAGGCTGGAAATGAAGAAAATCTACAAGAAAAAACTGATTTTATCATTGTTACTATCGGCAGCTGTTTTGTTCACTGCCGTGCCGTCTGTACTTGCGGATGATGTCGTCTCAGAACCACTCCAGACCCAGACGATTAATGCCTTCGGGCCGGGAAGAGTAGGATTGACGATCTTTGCAGGCAAGGACCATGTCCCGGTAGGCTCGGGCGGGATCTGGAATTCCAGGGACAAGCTGCACATCCAGCTTGATCCGGCCGAAGGCTGGCGGATTAAGGGCTATCATGTGGATCTGGGTCCGGCAGTGGACAGTGTGGGTGTGGACTATTCACCCCCGCTGACCGCTGGATTAAACCCAAAAATCGGTTACTTTGACTACAAGGAAGAATTCAATCTGCCCTACCTGAACGAGGCCGAGGAAGGTGGCACAGCCTACCGGCGAACATTGGTTCTGGACCTGACCGGCGACATGGCATTTCAGTGGGGCGAACCGTGGTCGTACGCGCGCAGCCAGGGCATCGCGATCTTTGTAAGCATGATCAAGCTGGATGATGACCTGCATGTGCTCGAAGAAGCCGGTGCCTGGGTGGTGCCGGAACTGGCCACCTGGGTCGTCGCCGAAGAAGAAACTGAAGAAGCAATCGAAACAGAAGTGGTTGTCGACGGTGTAGCTATCGTCGCCGACGCCTACACCGGTGAAATTGTCGATAAAGATGTGGCCAAGGTCACGGAAACCAAGCAGGGAAGAGTCGCCATGAGCACACATCAGGTGGCGAAAGTGGCCTTGACGCTCGAAGAGACCGAGGAACTTATCGCCTTTGACGGCGGCCGTTGGGGCTGGTGGTTCAAGTACACCATGGCCCATCCGCGTTCCGGTCACTTCATCGATTCGCCGGTCGCCGGCCTCTCGGTGCAGACCCCGACCTACGAAGGCATAACCGACATTGACGCCAAATTTGACTATTTCCCCGGGGAAAAAGTTGATGTCTCCATCGGGTCCGTTCTTCTTGGTTCCACTGTGGCCGATCAGAAGATCTCACCGCTGGACATCTTCCCGGCGCTGGACACCGAGGACCCGCAGGTCATCAACATGGCCCGGCTGCTGCAGAGTCTTGATGTGGACGGCAATCCGCAGGGCGGCATCGAAATCAGCCCGGAGGTTGTTGCGGCCTTCGAGCTGGCCATGGGCACTCAGACCAGCATCGATTTTACCGACACCTCTGAGGTTGAGGGCATCATCATTGCGACCATCGCCAATGCCGCTCCCATCGACACTCTGGTAATGCAGACGGCCGAGGACGCCAAGGCGCACCTGGACGATACGCTGAACAATGTCATGTTCCGCAAGCGGATCTCGCGGACGCCCGAGTTGGGCAGCGCGAAGGCCAAGATGAATATCTGTCCCGTGTGGTTCCCGGCTCTTCGCGCCAACGGCGAACTTACGGAAATCGTGTACAACGATGAGGATGGGAACCTGATCCGGACGGCCACCGAGGCCAAGCCGATCATCGTCACCTTCACCGACGCCGATCCGGTGACCGGCGCCCACGACGCCTGGGCCGCGATCTCCCGCGACGACGGTGATACCTGGAAGCGCAAGAACATTTCCCGTTCGGGTGACCGTTCTTCCTTCACCACGGCAGCCGG
>DAOUUW010000057.1 GCA_030667965.1 Deltaproteobacteria bacterium | reverse complement strand
TCCGCGAATTTTCCGGGTTGGCAAGCAAGCAGTTCCATCTCCTTGCCAGCCCTTTTCGCGGCTAAAGCCGCTCCTACAGCACTGCACTGATGAATGGCTGAATTTCGATGGTAATCACAAAAAAAATGATTATCTACCACGAAGGCGACGAAGAGCACGAAAAAAAGACATAAAACACTTTTTTTGTTTTCAATAAGTTGTTCTTCGTGGTTAACAGCAATTCAGGATTAACTTTGACATTTAACCTGCTAACATACGCAGCGCTTTGACAAGACCGGACCGTCTCTTTGTTTTGACAGCCACCGCATCCATGAAGACATTCCTGTTGCCCCATATTTCAACGGATTTAGCCGCCCTTGTAACCCCGGTATAAATCAACTCCCGGCACAGCACAGGGGAAGCCTCGGGAGGGAGAACAAGCACAACGTGATCAAACTCCGACCCCTGGCTTTTGTGGACAGTGAGGGCAAAGGCCGTTTCATGCTGCGGCAGCCTGGCCGGTAACAGTTTTCGCACACCTGTCCCCTGCTGAAAAAAGACGCGCAGGTCACCGTCCTTTCCGTCTCGCAGCAGGAGACCCACGTCCCCGTTATAGAGCCGCAAAGAATATTGATTGCGGCTGACCAGAACAGGCCGTCCATGGAAATGACCGACACTATGGCGATCAGCATCAATGCCGCCAAAGGTGGCATTGATGCTCTCAGCGCCGAAAGGCCCTTTGCGCAAAGCCGTGAGGATAACAAATTCGCCAAGTAAACCAAGTGCCTCGGCAGGTGTCTGAGCGCTGGTAATCTTTTTATGATGATAACGAATGAAACGTCTCATCTTGTTTCTAAAAGAGTCGATATTCTCATCAATATCATGCCAGACGACATCGTCAAATCGTCCATCAAGCAGAACCTCCAGTGCTGCCTCTCCGTCACCATGTTTTAATGTGTTACTCAGCCTGCCGATACCACTGTCGCTTGCAAACCTGTAACTCTTTTTTAGTTCAGCAAGGGAAGCTGAACCGGTCCGACTGAGACCGCGGCAAATATCTCCGAGTACCGCTCCGGGCTGTACAGATCCAAGCTGATTCCTGTCTCCGAGAAGAACGAGTGAACTGCGAAGAGGAAGTGCGTGCATCAATGCAGCCATCAGGGGCAGATCAACCATTGAGGCTTCATCAACCACCACCAGTGACGCGGGCAAGGGGTTTGACCTGTTATAGCGCCATCCCCTTTTCGACCAACCCAGCAGACGATGCAGGGTAACGGCTTTTTCCGGGATTGCCTCCTTTAATGCGGCGGAACATTGAAGAGATGCCTTGGCCCTGATGATCGCCTCCTGCAAACGAGCGGCGGCCTTGCCGGTGGGTGCGGCGAGAAGAATATTCGTGTTATCCCCGCCAATGTACTCGACAAACAGAGCAAGCACCCTGGCCACCGTTGTGGTTTTGCCTGTTCCAGGTCCGCCTGTTATAATGCAGAATTTTCTCATGAGCGCCTTGCGGGCCGCCTCTTTCTGCCAGTCCGTTTCCCCGTCTTCGCACCTGTTTTCAGCAAACATCCGGTCAAGGCCCAGGCAAAGCCTTTGCTCATCAAGCCCTTGCCGGCAATCGACAATTTGTTTCAGAATAAAATCCGCCACCGCCCGCTCATATTGCCAAAAACGCTGCAAATAAAGAAGCGGCGGATCAAGGACAAGGGGTTTCCACTCACCCGGCACACCCACCACCCCGGATGTATACAATTTTTCATGGAGTGAAGAATCGGCAAAAACATTATCACCGTTGCCGGGAAAAATCTGTTCGCTTTCATCAATGTCATCGAGATCAAGGCAAATATGGCCCAGGGAGATCTGCCGGCTGACAAGCCGTGCCGCCAGATGAAGCTCCGGACAAGGCTTTTCCGCCAAATCCATGAGAAAACCGGCAAAATGGCTGTCAGGATGTGATGATTGCGGACTGCTCATAAACGTTCCACCAGGATCTCACTTAATCTTTCAACAAGGCCGGCATCAGGCAGGTCATGAAAGATACCGTATTTCGGCCCTTTTCCTGGATTGACTCCCCGCAGAAAAACATAGAAAACGCCGCCAAAATGCTTCTCATAACTATACGTACTCATACGTTGAGCGAGGTAATGGTGCAGTGCAACGGTGTAAACGAGATACTGCAGAACATATTTTTCGCGAACCATCACCTCGTTTAATACATCACCGCGATAATCGCTTAACTGCGGGCCAAGATAATTTGATTTCCAGTCCAGCACATAAAAACGCCCCTTATGTTCAAAAACAAGATCGATAAATCCTTTGAGAAAACCCTTGCCCACTGAAAAATCAACATCAGCCCCATATTCAAGCCCCCATTTAGCAAGAGCTGCCTTTACAGTGCCGGCCTTAACGGCTGAAAGAGGGAAGTAAAACTCGAGTTCATTTAAACGCCTCTCCAGAGTGATGTCTTGCAAAACAGGGGCGTCTATATCCATTGATAACGGCGTGGTCAATACATTTTTCACCATGGAAAAAATGCCTTCCCGCCATTTCTGATCAAAGCGGTGCCGAACAAGTTTCTCCTCTATCAAATCCCTGCATGTTTGCGGATCATGGATAATTTGGCCAAAATCCAGATTCTCGAAAATATCATGCATAAAGGTGCCTGGTGCAGCTCCCCGGGGAAAGGCAAAAACCGACAGAGTATCATCCGGCCCGGGCTCTTTCAGCTCCCGGTGTATCTTTTTTTCTCCCTCCCTGGCCACCACAGCTGTAATTGCGGAAAAACTTGTCACCTGCATGGGCACAAGGCTACCTAAAAAAACAGAACAGACAAGTCCGTCATCAGAGCCAACCGGCCTGCTGCCGAAAACAATATCCTCTTCATCAATGCGGTGCAACGCAATAGCTCCCCCTGACCGGCCTGCCAGTTCCTCAAGCTCCTCTGCAATCTCTCCATCAGTCAAACCGACAAAACGCTTCATGCCTGCAACATCCGCACAGCCGTGCAGCAGACGTGCCAGGGCGGAGCTTTCAGCCCCCCGGAAGTTCCCCCAAAAAACATAACAGCGATGTATTGCCCTGGTCAGGGCAACGTAGAGAAGCCGCACATTTTCAGCCTGCTCCTCTTCCCGGGCCCATTCCTTATGCAGTTTCTCCTTTTCCGAGCCAAGATCAAGGGCCGGGGTATGCTGTTCATCCTGCAAATGAAAGGCAACAGCCCCCTGTTGTCTCCGCAGGCCGGTCCAGGAAAAAGGACAGAAAACCACAGGATACTGTAACCCCTTTGCCCGATGAATGGTGACAATGCGCACCCTCTTGGCATCACTTTCAAGGCGAAGCTGATAGTCCTCCACCTCTTTTCCCCTGTTGGCAATTTTTCCGGCAAACCATGACAGGAGGGTGAAAAGCGACGCCTTCTCCCTATATTCATACTGATGCAACACCTCACCAAGATGTAATATATTTGTCAGCCTCCGTTCACCGTCGTCAAAACAAAGAAGTTGTTCGCGCATTTTTCGTTTTTCCAGCATGTTGGTGAACATGGCCATGAAGCCCTTGTAGCGCCAGCAGACATGGTACTGCCAAAATTCATCAAGCAGGCTGCTCAAAACTTCCTCATTCTCATCAAGACCGGCAAGACTGTCGCAGCTAAGAGCAAACAAATCCGTTGTCAGGGCCGTACGCATGGCCTGCTCGCTTTCCGGCAATGCCAGGGCCTGCAGAACCCGCAGCAACTGTACGGCCTCATCGGAGGCAAAAAGATCGTCGGCACTCTGTACCACCGATGCAACTCCGGCTGCGGCCAGATACTGCTGCACCAGCTTGCCCTCCCTGTTTGTGCGCACCAGTACGGCAATATCCCTCGCCCCAAGCGCTCTTTCACCAATAAGCGCTTCCTGTTTATCTCCCTGGTCAAGCAGACGGCGTATCTCGTTGGCAAGGGGCGTGAGGATTCTTTTTTCCGCTTCCGGCTTTAGCAAAGGCTTTCCCTCTGCCGCATGACGATTTATCAAGCAGAGATGGAAAGGGGTCTGCCCTTGCCCGGAAAAGGTTAAAGACTCTTTCCCAGGTGTATCTGCAGCTCCCACGGGAGTAAAAACGATATCATCATAGAAAAAAGGCGTCTCAACGTCGGCAAAAAGGGTATTAACCGCCTTGATAAGTAATGGAACAGAGCGATAATTGATACCAAGGGTGTAAGATGAATTAACGTCCCTGATGGCTTTGAGATAGGCAAATATATCCGCCCCGCGAAAGCTGTAAATGGCCTGCTTCGGATCACCGATGATATAGAGAAGATTTTGCCCGGCACCCCTGTAGAGGGTTGAAAAAATTTCATACTGCACAGGGTCGGTATCCTGGAATTCATCTATGAGGGCGGCGGGAAATCTGGCGCCTGCCAGCTCAACGACTCTCTCCCCGGTCGGTCCCTGCAGCACCTTCTGTAATCTCTGTAAAAGATCATCATAGGTGAAAACGTTTCTTTCTTGCTTGCGCCTGTCAAACTCCTGCAAAGCGTAGTCTGCCGCAGCATGCCACAAACCGATGAGACAACGCTCAACAAGTTCCAGCAGGAGACTGTGCCCGGAAAAGACCTGTCCGCACAGGTCAAAAAAAGGATGGGCCGGCGTTGGACAATTCTTCCGGGTGGCCTTTGTCAGGTTTTCACTGGTAAACTTATTAAAAGCATCAAAAAGCTTGCCCTGATACGAAGCCCGCTCCCGGCAGAAATCATCCATTTCAACAAGCCAGAGACGCATATTGTCCGGTTTGTACGAATTCTTATTTAACACTTCATTCTCCAACAGGAGACGGATCACTTCAGGGCGGGCTGCAGGCCAGATTTCATAGAGGGAAGACAATGCCTCCTGCACCTCATTCCCTAGACGAGCGAGTTGATCTACTACAATGGAGTCAAGTTCCTTTCGTGTTACAGGGGGGAGGATTTGCCGGCCGGGCTGAATCTGTTTTACAAAAGAAAAAATTTTTTCGGGCTGGAATCTATCCCGTGCAAGGGACAGAAAGAGTGGAGGCAGTTTTGCCGTGCGGATTCGCCAGAAATCAGCGCATATCTCCAGAAGAAGATCATCAAGATCCGGCAACAGTTCGGCATCAGCCAATGCACCGCTTTCCAGGGAATTTTCACGCAGCATCCTCTGGCAGAAACCGTGAATGGTGAAAATTGCCGCCTCGTCAAAATTCTGCAGGGAATCCGTCAGACGCCTGCATGCCTGCCCATGATCAATCACCTTTTGCAGGATATTTTTTTCAAAATCATCAAGACCATGCCCGCTTTCAAAAGCACGAAGACAATGCTGAATCTTCTGCCGGACCCGTACACGCAAATCCTCTGTGGCAGCCTTGGTATAGGTAACAACGAGAATCTGACCTATTGAAAACTCCCGTTCCAGCAACAGGCGGACAAAGAGGCCGGCAATGGTATAAGTCTTACCCGTTCCGGCGCTGGCGTCGATGAGATGAACGCCGTGGAGAGGGTAGTTCATTAATTGCGACATGGTTTAAAAGCGTTTTCCTTCTTAAAGGTATCTTGAATTGAAAATCCATTTACAATCCAGCAATGCCCGATTACAAAATTAAACGTGATTATTTTTTTTGACGAAGTGAACCTGAAAAATCAAGGTATTTTTCGTCAGAAAACGGAAAGAATAACGCATTTATACCCGAGCCACAAGCATTGCCAATGTCTACCACGACATAAATAAATGTGATTACCACTAATTTTCAGCCTCCTGAGTAAGTAACTGGCGAAGAATGAGGGTGGGAGCGGATTTATCCGCGAATTTTCTGGGTTGGCAAGCAAGCAGTTCCATCTCCTTGTCAGCCCTTTTCGCGGCTAAAGCCGCTCCTACAGCACTGCCCTGATGAATGGCTGAATTTCAATGGTAATCACATAAATAAATGAAAATCACCTGATGGAATTTTTTATTACTGATCACGGCTACCTGTCGCTGTTCCTCTTAAGCTTCCTGGCATCCACCATTCTTCCTCTGGGCTCGGAATGGCTTCTCGTCACCATGCTGTTAGATGGTCAAAACCCGGGCATGTCAGTGGCTGTGGCAACTATCGGCAACACTCTGGGAGCCTGTACCACTTACGCAATCGGGTTATATGGAGGAACTTTTTTAACAACCAAGGTGCTGAGGATTAGCGACAGGGAAAAATTAAGGGCGGAAAAAATTTACAGATTTGGCGGGTCGTGGACCCTGCTTTTATCCTGGCTTCCCGTTATCGGGGATCCGCTTTGCCTTGTGGGGGGGCTCTTCAATATCCGCTTTGGTCAATTCCTGTTGCTGGTATGCTGCGGAAAATTCGCCCGTTATGCGGCTGTTAGCCTGCTGACTCTGGAAACGATGGCAAAGTGATTGTGCAATAAAAGAGCTTGCCGCTTCAATTAAACTAACGCGAAAATAGGTGGTTAAGCAAACAAACCGGTGTGCAAGAGAAATGAATCAGGCCACCAGATTCGTATCAATCAGGCTTTCATATGGGATACCCATGCCACGATGCAAATTAACAACTTGTTTCATGGAAAGAGATCGTTTCCGATTAAGAACATCACTGACTCTACTTTTCGGCCCGAGAAATGGCTCCAGGTCTTTTCGCGACAAGCCCTTCTGCTCCATGCAAAAACGAATTGCCTCCACCGGATCGGAAGGAGGCATAGGGTAATGTTTTTCTTCATAAACCTCCACGAGTGTCAGCAACACATCCAGCTCATCACCATTAGGCGTCCCTATTTCCGCCCCCCACAGCTCTTCTATTCTTTTAAGGCTTAGACTGTATGACTGTTCGTCTCGAATTGGTTTAATCATGATCACTGCACCTCCTTGACATCTATAAAATCATACTCTTTATGGGTGCCGACAAATTTTATATACATTGCCTGTCTGGAGTAATCCATAGCGCACACAACACGGTAATCATTACCCTTAACATTAAACACTACGCGATTGTTACTTACAAAAAAAACGTGGCGGAATGTATCTTTCACATCCTGTGGGCTTGACCAATTTTTCTTTATACAAAAATGATACCATTCATTCAGATATGGTTGTGCTTTTTCATTGCCCGACTTTTCCCAGTATTGCGGAGCCGACTCTTTGCTATGATCCTCATACAAACAATATAATTGTTACCAGAACGGTAACGCAATCGTTTTTTTATTTATTTTTCGAAAGTTGATATTGCCACTTGTAGGGTTTAGTGACTTGAGTCCTACAGAAATTGAAGCTTCCTGACCTGATAAATTTGCGAACTCGTGAAAAACGAACAGTAGTTATGTTAAGTCTGGGTAGATAGACAAGTGGTTAAGATATGACCAGCCAATCCTAATTGATCCTGATAAACGTATTGCTACGTGTCCTTAGAAGCTTTTTGCCTCAGGGTAAACACCATTTTTCGCTTTGTAACTAGTCGATCTACAGGCAGTTTTTTCAACATTTTCTTACCGAGGATTATAACTTCGTATATACCCCATAATAATCTATCCCTGCTCTCTAATTCCTCTTCTCACCTTGCACGACGAGCTCGTCTGTGTTGAAAACCAGACCTTTTAAGTACGATATTCGTTTTCTTTACAAAAAGAAAAATCCTGCCTATAATCAACTTAACGATCGTTAATGTGGGAACCTTTCTGTTAAATGTATTCTTGTAGCGGGCAAGAATTAGCTTTATGCTGACTTGTTACGCAATGTAAAGAGCCTCGAGAGACCGTCAGGTTAAGGTTTGCTTGTTATCTGATCAGCATGCTTCAGGTAATTATTCATACGGCATCTTCGCTGGCCGATTGAGCGGTTAACTAAAAATGCCCGTATTTGGAGAAACACCACCTTAATTGAGAGCAAAACGTAAAGAAGGACACCATGAAAAAAGAAAGAAAATGAAACTGTCTTTTAGCTGCGCTTACTGCTTTTGTTACTATCCTGCTCATTACCTATGTGTCCGGGTACACCATGGGTAAAACTGGACGGTAACCTCTTGGTTGTCTGCTGCCGTTATTGTAGTTATTGCCGTTTTCTGCACTTGGTGCCCGCGGGAAGAGAATGCCGAAAATGATAAATGAAACGAATTCAATCTCGAATTAACAACCTCGGAGAGACTGGATGAGACCGCTACACCCTAAAAGTAAAGAAGAAATTCTCGCAATAGCCATTCCCCTTTTTGCCGGATCTGGTTACAGCGGCGTATCAATGCGGACTATCGCACAAAATGTTGGCTTAAGTGCTGCTGCCCTTTACCATCACTTTCCAGACAAGCAGGCTCTTTACCTTTCCGCCATGGCCCAAGCCTTTGTCGATAAGGCTGATAGTCTTGAGAAGATTCTTAGCAGCAGCGCTACATCAGAAAAACGTCTTTCTCAATTTATCACCCGTCTCTGTGAGTTGGTACATCAAGATAATGATTTCAGCATGCTGATTCAACGGGAAATGATGAACGGTGACGAAGCCAGGCTGCAACTCTTGGCCACAGAAATCTATCATGATCTATTCCAAGGTGTTACCGAACTGTGCCAAGAGCTGAACCCGCAACATGATCCTTACCTTTTGGCTATCTCAATTATTGGGTTGGTGATGTATCACTTCCAGACAGCCGCAATCAGGCCCTATCTCCCTCACAGCAAAGAACAGCACAATGATCCACAAGTAGTGGCCCGGCATGTCACTAATCTTGTGTTGCTAGGATTGAAAACTGCTTAATCGAACAAAAGATACACATAAATAAAAACAGGAATAAAGAGAATGTTTCGAAGCAAAAAAAATATTGTGATCGTCTGGCTTTTAGTTTTGGGTGTGACATTTATCTTATCAAGCTGCAATCGGGAGTCCAATTCAGTTGTCAAAAAAAAATCCACGGTTCACTCTCTTCCGTTGACAGTGGTCATGAATGAGGAACTTCCTGTCTACTATACAACGATTGGCTCAGTGATCTCCGACAATCGAATTCAAATTACCTCGCGTATTACCAGCTATATTAATGAAATTTCAGTACGAGAAGGACAACAGATACAGAAAGGAGACCTCCTTGTTTCGCTGGACAGTAGTGATATTGATGGGGCAATACAACAAGCGGAAGCGGCTGTAAATAAATCCCAGTCAGCGCTGAAAGACGCTCAAATCGACTTTCAGCGCTATGAAGCCCTTTTCAAGGAAGGCAGTGTTCCTGAAAATGCATTACGAAAGATACGGTTGCAAAGAGATGTCAGCCAGGAAACGGTGCATGCAACGCTGGCGGCTCTTGAAACGGCGAAATCTCAACACCAATATATCCTGATCAAAAGCCCGGTGGATGGAGTTGTCGTCGAGCGCCAAAAACGAGCGGGTGATCTTGCCACCCCAGGTTTTCCAATCATTTCGATTGAATCGGAGAAAGCACTTCTTTTTGAATCATTTGTTCCAGAGAGCCAAATTCAAAAGCTTGTACAGGATGACGAGGTAACGGTTTTTATTGATGCCCTTGGCAAGACCTTGAACGGCCATATTTCAAGAATCGTTCCTTCAGGAGATCCGGTAACCAGAAGTTATGAAATAAAAATTATCCTGAATGACATGACAGCCCTCCTACCGGGAATGTTCGGTCGTGTTCAATTCCAGGTTGGTACGGAAATATCGCCTGTAATAGCAAGGACTGCTGTTGTTGAACGAGGTGGATTGCGCGGGGTATTCGTTGTGGACGCTGAGCAACGTGCCCATTTTCGTTGGCTGCGATTTGGCAGGGAATGGCCGGATCGCCTGCAGGTGCAGTCAGGTGTGTCCCCAGGCGAACGTATTGTTGCTAACTCTGTTTCTCTGATCCATGATGGAGATTTAATCAGAACCGGGGATAGGGATGAATAGATCAAAGCTGAATCCGGCTGGTCGCATAGCTGAAATCTTTATCGACTCCAAACTCACACCGTTATTTATTTTGGCCTGTGTCATCCTTGGGGTGGTAGCTGTAACTCAGACACCACGCGAGGAAAATCCGCAAATTCTGGTACCTGGGGCAGAGATCATGGTTACTCTGCCCGGTGCATCAGCACATGAAGTTGAGCAACTGGTGGTCAACCCCCTGGAGGCCCTGGTCCGACAAATCAGTGGAGTGGATCACACCTTTGCTGTAGCTATGAATTCCATGGCTTTGATTCAGGTGCAGTTTGAGGTGGGCGAGGACAAGGAGCGTTCCCTGGTTAAGCTCCATGATCGGATACAAGGACATTGCCGGCAATTACCTGCTGATGCCGGCAGACCAATTATTCGCAGTGTTGATGTGGACGATGTGCCCATTGTCACAGTGACCCTGGCTTCGGAAAAGTATAACGATTATGCCTTGAAACGACTGGCTGATCGTATGATTGAGCGTTTACGCAGTATGAAAGATGTTTCGGTGGCCTATGTAAAGGGGGGGCGGGATCGGGAACTTCGTATTGAGCTGGATCCAGAGCGACTACAGGCCTATGGCATTTCAGGTGATATTACCAAAGAGTTGATCCAGACGGCTAATGTGGCCATTCCTGTCGGTTCTCTTCTTCACCAGGGACAAAACAGCAGCCTTTTCGTTGACGGTTACCTGCAAACTGCACAAAATGTCCGTCGGTTGGTTGTCGGTAGTCATCAGGGTAAGCCAGTTTTCCTGGAAGATGTTGCAGCAGTTATTGATGGCCCACCTTTAGAACGTCAACGTCTCAGTCGTTTTTCTTTTGGCCCGGCTGATAAAAACTTTACCGTCACTCAGGCTTCGGAAATCCCGGCAGTAACCCTGGCTATCGCAAAAAAACCGGGTACTAACGCCGTCTTTGTTGCCGATGATATTCTGAAGCGAATTGAAAGGATGCAGGCCAGTTTTGTCCCTCAAGATGTCCACGTAATTACAACCCGCAACGACGGTAAGCGCGCGAATGACAGTGTCAATCTACTTATTAATAATCTGGGGGTAGCCCTGATATCTGTTTTTGTGGTAGCGATTTTGTTTCTGAGATTCAAAGAGGCAGTTATCATTGGTATTTGTGTTCCCCTAGTTCTGTCCCTGACCCTAGGTGCTGATTATTTCTTTGGAGTGACCATTAACAGAATCACCCTTTTTGCCTTAATTCTCTCTATGGGGCTTCTAGTGGACGCAGCTATTGTCGTGGTAGAAAATATTCATCGCCACTACAGATACATGAAAAACGTAGATAAACGCCTTGCTACAATTCTGGCCACCAATGAAATAGGTAACCCAACTAATTTGGCAACCTTTGCCATCATGCTGGTATTCCTCTCCATGATCATCCTGACCGGCATGCCAAGTGCTTATTTCTTCCCTATTACATTCAATGTCCCAGTTACCATGCTGGCGTCACTGCTGGTTGCCTACATTGTTACGCCATGGGCAGCTAATCGCTGGATGGCGGGAAACAATACGCATGTTTCTGAAGAAAATGTTCCCAAGGAGAGGCTGCATCATATCTATCACGCTTTAATTACACCAATTCTTGATCGTCCCGGTCTTCGCAGCCTGGTCTTTCTCGTGATAGGATTATTCATCATGGTTGCCGTGATGCAGGTTGCCTGGCAGTTTGTGCGTCCACAAGGTGTGTCCGGCCCGTTAACACCTGGCTGCGTCGCCATGGGAATGTTACCCAAAGACGACAAAAACACCTTCAATATTACCATTGATATGCCTGAATACACTCCGGTGGAAACCACCGATCAGGTAGCTCGGGAAGTGGGTGAACTGCTCCGTCAAAATGCGTATGTCAGAAATTACCAGACATGGATAGGTGAGGCCGGGATAATCGACTTTAATGGCCTGTTGCGTGGATCCGGCAATAAACAGGGCGCTCACGTAGCTGAAATTCGCGTTAATCTTATGGACAAAAAGAACCGAAGTACCACTTCTATCATCTTGGCACAGGAGTTACGTCCCGAGATAGGAAAAATCCAAGCGCGTTATCCGAAAAGTGTGATCCAGTTGGTGGAAGATCCTCCTGGTCCACCGGTGCAAGCCACAGTGCTGGCAGAAATCTACGGTTCCGATCCGAAAGTTCTACGCAAACTTACAGGCCAGGTCAGCAAAGCCTTCCAGGAGACGTATGACATGGTTGATGTCCATGATACAGAGGTGGAGGATGTCCGAAAATTCAACGTCGTTGTCGATAAGGAAAAAGCGGCATTGTCGGGTGTCAGTACAGCTCAGATAGCCCAGGTGTTATACACTCTCGTCCATGGTGCAGAGCTTGGTCGTATCCATATTAATGGTGAAAAAAACCCTGTACCCATCAGGGTGCATGTTCCTCGGCGGTTCCAGATCAACCCTGAAAATCTTTCAGGTATTTTTGTAAGCAATTCTCAAGGGGAAAAAATTCCCGTCTCTGAAATGGTACGGATAGTTCCATCCTGGCAGGATCGACCAATCCTACATAAGGATTACGAACGGGTTGCTTTTGTAGGTGGTGAACTTGCAAGCACGTCACAGGTATACGCTGTGCTTGACCTGAATAGCCGCCTGCAGGATCTGCCCATGGAGAATGGCAAAGTCATGCGGACAGGCAACCTCACCATTAAGGCTCAAGTGCCGGATACCATTGACGGGTATCAGCTGTTTTGGGGCGGAGAGATGCGCATGACCCTTGATATTTATCGGGATTTAGCCGGTGCCTTGCTGGTGGCCCTGTCAGTTATCTATTTACTTCTGGTCGCGTACTACCATTCTTTCAGAATTCCTGTGGTGGCAATGTCCGCCATCCCTTTAGGCCTGATTGGGGTTTTTGGGGGACATTGGCTGATGGGACAGATGTTTAGTGGTCCCTCTGTCATCGGCATCATTGCCCTCTCTGGAATAGTTGTCCGCAATTCCTTATTGATTATAGATTTTGTCCTGGATTACATGAAAGAAGGCATGCCCCTGTATGAAGCAATCAAGGAAGCGGGTGCCGTCCGCCTGCGACCGATCCTTCTTACCGCACTTACTACTGCTACGGGTACCGCCATCATGCTTTCCGATCCTGTATTTGGAGGCTTGGCTGTATCCTTGATATTCGGCACCATCTCAGCCTCAATCCTGACCATGATTGTGGTCCCAACCCTCCTCTATCTATTACTGCGAAATAAAAACATTCCCGGATCAAAATCTGCCTCAGGAGAGATCTCATGATGTGCTCTTTCGTTTTTAGACATTTTTTCCGGATTTCCCCTCTGCTTGGGCTGTTGATTACAATTCCCGTCCAGGCAGAAACACTCCAACAGGCATGGGAAATAGCCCTATCTGAAAATCACAGTCTCAAAGCAGCGCAGGAAACCGTGGCAGCAGCTGAAGAACAATTGCAAGCGGCCAAGGCTATTAGACTCCCCGGACTTTCATTTAGATCTGGGTACACAGCACGTGACAATGAACCGCGACTAATGGCAACCATGGGATCGACCACAATAGATTTACCCGTTGAAAATCAATACAGTTTAGCCTACCAGGCAACAGCCTCTATCCCGCTGTACACAAGTGGTCGCATTACAAGTGGTATTGATGCAAGCACAGCAATGCTCAAAGCGTCTGAAGCTGATAAGGCAAGTGTTTTGCTGAATCTAAAAATGCAGGTGGCTGAAGCCTATGTGTCGGTATTACGTGTCATACGCGGCCTCGAAGTGGCCAAAAGTCATGTGGCGAGCCTCGAGGCCCATGAACTGGATGTGCTTTCCCTCTATAATCAGGGAATAGTCGCACGGAACGATCGCTTGGCCTCCCAGGTCTCTCTGGCGGATGCCAGGCAACAGATGGTTCAGATCGAAAACAACCTTGATTTGGCCCAAGCCGCCTTCAACCGTCTTTTACAACGACCATTCGAGCAAGAGATAGCATTGGAGGAGTTAACGCTTGAAAACATCAACGAAACCCTTCCCGTTTTGACCCAGAAAGCTCTTGATCAACGTAGCGAACTTATAGCGTTGACCAAAAACATTCAGGCCCTGCGTAATCAGGCAACAGGTGTCCGGGCTGAAGACATGCCGCAGATTGCATTGGCAGGCGGATATGGCTATCAGCAAAACGATTACCTTGTTGATGAGGGACAATGGGCCATCACATTGGGGTTACAATGGAACCTGTTTGATGGAGGTGTTTCCAATCATAAAGCCAATGCTATATCCAGGCAGGCAAATGCCCTGCAGGAAAAGTATAACGATTTTTCCTCCATTATTTCTTTGCAAGCCCGCCAGGCATGGCTGGATACCCAGGAGACACAAAAACGCATACACGTTACTAGCAAAGCCATTGCCCTGGCAGAGGAGAACCTTAAGGTAAGTCGAAATCGTTACAATTCAGGTCTGACCACGAATACGGAGGTTCTGGATGCTGAAACTCTGCGGATCAAAAGTCAATATAATCACGCAAACGCCTGTTATGATAGGTTGTTAGCGATCCTGCACTTAAAACGAGCGATTGGTGAATTGTAAATAACAGTATTCATAGTTATTCGCTTAATATTGAAACAGAGTAAATGGTTGAGTCACTAAAACACTCGATCATCAATCCATCTCCCAAACAAGGAGGGTACCATGAAAGAAAAGTGAAAGAAAAGGGGTCAGGCTTTCATATCTTGACAAAGAGACCTGCTGTGGTATCATTTCGATATGGCGAGAAAAGGTCGGATACATGTTCCTGGTGGAGTTTATCATGTTATGATGCGTGGCAATGCTGGACAGGATATTTTTTATTCTGACCAGGATCGCTATCGAATTTATCTGTTACTGCAAGAAGGAATCAGCCGGTTCGATTATCGGGTTCATGCTTTTTGTTTGATGACGAATCACATGTTTTATAAGGGTGTTGCAACGATTGGAACTTTTTAGTTTAATATCAACACGTTAAGACACAAAAGCATGCCGTGATGCCATGCCAACTTTAACTTTCATAACGATTTCAAAGTATTAAAAGGTGGTTTCAAGGAGAAGACTGAGATATTTTACAAAATCTCAAAAAGATCGGTTTCCATTTTTGTAACAAAACTAGCTCATTACAGCCAGAACCACCTTTTCGCCAAAACACTTTTCAACACCCTTTTTATGTGGAGCTCCACATAAAACATGTGATTCGTCATCAATGTCCATGCAAAAACCTGACTTCCAGAATCGAGGATCAATTCTTCGAGTTTTTGTAAAAAGTTACGCTTGTCCTCATCATCACGAAAAATATCGGACCTGTCATTTCCTCGTATCATAATGTGGTGCAAGGCACCTGGTATATCTAATCGTGGACGGCGTGGCATAATATGCATTTATGCAGGTGTCTTATTGATATGTCAATATTTTTTTGCATACTAAACAACAACGTCCCCTAATGCACGTCCCCTAATGCACTAGAAGACAGGCTTGCTGCCATAGAACGGATGATGGAAGACCACACCCGCCTCAAAAAAGAAAATACAGAACTCAAGGACAAGATCCTGGCGGCCCATCTGGATTACAAAAGCGAAGACAGGCCAAAAGAGAAAACAAAAGAAACGCCCAGACCAGATAGCCTCAAAAAATAAAGAGTTTGTCCTCTTTTCACGTTTCCTGAACAGACAATTTAAGCTAATAATAAAAAGACTAGAAAAACAAAACAAACCATTCAGCCAAACAAAAAAATGGGACTAAAAATAAAATGAAAATCATCCATATTTTTTTCATACTATCTCTGACCATATTCTTGTCTTCCTGTGGCTCAGAAACTCCCACCCATCAGCAGTCTAAGAAGAAAACCACAGCCACAGCATCAATACCAATACAACCACCAAAAACGACACATGTGCTAAACAAAATCATAATTAATGATGAAATGATCGGGACATACCGGCAACTGGCCTCACGCATGGGTTTTGATTATGACAAAGAGTATGGCTACCGTGATTTTTATGACATTAAGGTTAAAAATAATATAGGAGATGGCGGCGAATACGAACCATTGATGCTTTCAACAGGAGGGGATTTCTGGGATGCTGACGACAGTATTCACTTTGACAAACAACAAGTAGCATGGGAGACGTTTTATTATAAAACCCACAACATTACCTGGATACGCCAGATCAGGCACCAGGCCGACCGCAGTTATGTAAAACTCCTAAAACTCGCTGAAGGCAGAGTCCCAAATCTTAATTTACAATAAATAACCGTCAACCTTGATGGTCTCGTAAAAACTTAGTTTGCCCAATAAGAGGTTTGTTGATCTCGATTATTTTTTTTGTCCCATTTGGGTCAGATTTTGTTTCGTTTTTTTATATGCGACAAAAAATCGCTCTTT
>DAOUUW010000142.1 GCA_030667965.1 Deltaproteobacteria bacterium | reverse complement strand
TTCCAAGAGGACGCCCGCTTCTTTCATGCCGACGGAGCGTTTTGTATTCTTCTTCGGATAAATCGCTTGTCAGTAACCCCTGCCAATCGGCAATAATCCCAAGCAATGGCCCGACTTTTACAAGAATATCATCTTCTCCCTGCAAATGTGCTTTAGCGCTGCTCCACCTGTACTCTTCAGGTCTTTTCACGATTCCGGCTTTCACCGGGTTCAATTCTATATATCGCGCTGTGGCGATCAGATATTGTTCGTCCATTGGAAAAGAAGCGAATCGACCCTGCCAGAGATGCCCCTTCCAGCCTTTCTGGAAATTAATATAGCGGGTATACCGGCGATGTGCTTCACCTATCGCACGCCCTAATCCTTCTTCTGATTCCGGGACGGCAATAAGATTGGCATGTTATGTGAAGTTCGTAATTATGTGAAGTAACGGGAATGACACCCGATTCCTCTTGGGCTTAGAATGAAAACACTCAACATAATTTCATCGTCCCAAGTGCCCCAGCACCACGCAAATTATAGGAAATTTGGCTCTTTCAATTGCCATATTGGGGGTTTGATACAAAATTATCTGTCTTAGGCTTATCATCCGAATTGAAATTATGTGAAGCGTTTCGACATGAAACATTGATAAATCAATGTCTTATTCTGGGAACTCAACATAATTCCTAACTTCACATAACATGTCTTATGTGGAGCTCCACATAATGCATGGTTAGGCATCAGGCAATATGACCAGATCTGTACCTTACAGCGGTTGCACCACTCGGCTATCAGATACAGATACTCTCGGTAATCGTTTTCCGAAAAGAAGGTCTCCATTCGGCGGTTACCGCGCTGCGTGATGTGATGGGGTATATCGGGTACAACGACTCTTGCAATTCGTACCATGGCGGTAATCTTATCTCATCATAACCGCACCGTCAATAATTAAGTATGGTGTCCCCAGAATTCAGTCCCCAGAATTGTGTCCCCAATATATTGGTTACGCCATACATATGCCCAAAATCTCCTGGAGGCCGGAGTATCCATTTTTGAGATCAAGGAGATGTTGGGTCATAGCGAGATTGAGTCCACGGGCAAATATCTTCGCATCCACATAAGTCTTATGAGAGAGGCACTTTTTGATGAAACAATTTGAAAGTTTTCTAGCTCCGCAACTCGAAAAGTATCTCTTATACCGCCAGCGCCACGGATTTGATGTAAAAACCCCACTGTCAAATTTAAGAACTTTTGATCGATACCTGCGGGAAATAAAAACTGTCAATGAGATGCTGCCATCATCATTTTTTCTTGAGATGCAGGCAAACATTAAAGCTGAGGGCCGTTCTGTTAACGGAGTTATCTCTTCTGTACGCGTTTTTTTTAACTATCTGGTCCGTCAAGGATATTACAAGGAAAATCCGCTTCAGGATGTTCCACGTGTTAAGCAAAATACCATCATTCCTTTTATATTCACACCAGATGAGACTGACCAGTTGCTGACAGCAATCTGTGGGGGAATTCGCCATACAAAACAATTTTACTTGAAGGATTTAGGTATTTATCTTGTCATTTTATTGCTGGCCCGCTGCGGTTTAAGAATATCTGAACCACTACGACTGCAAATGCATCACTACCGTTCAATTGAGAAAACCATTTATATCCAAAAAACCAAGTTCAAAAAAGATCGCCTGATCCCTGTTCCGCTTGATGTGGTTAGAGAAATAAAAAACTATCTGTCTGTCCGTGGTGCCCTGCTACCGACCGGTAATCAGAATCCACATCTTTTTGTCAGCAATGATCAAAAAGGTATAAACGAGCAAAGAATCCGCACAGTTTTCCACTGGGCAGTTAGGGATAACGGTCTCGATCGTCAAAGGCGAATCGTAGGCAATATGAACCTTAGTTCTCCCACTCCCCACAGTTTGAGACATTCTTTTGCCATCAACACATTAAAGCGTATAAAAGAACAGGGCAAGTCTGCTCAAAACGCTTTGCCCGTATTATCCGTTTATATGGGGCATACTAAATACACCTACACTGTTACATACCTGAAGTTTTTGGATGCCGACCAGCGGCAAGACCTGGCTGATTTTGTCACCTCATATTATGAGCAAGCATGAAGCTTACTACCTGTATACATCGCTTCTTTGACCAGTACCTGCCTCGGATTAAAGGTTGCAGTGTCAATACTATAAAAGGGTATCGGGAAACATTTACTCTTTTCCTGCCTTTTGCCAGGGATTATCTTTGTTCGTCGATCAACACTATTGAAATCGACCAGCTCTCTTTTGATTTGGTTCTGGCTTTTCTGGACCATCTTGAGATACAGCGCGGCAATACTGCGAAAACACGCAATTACCGCCTGGCAGCCATTAAGTCCCTGGCAAAAATGATCCGCTTTATGTACCCGGATCAACGGGAAGTGGCGGAAAGAATCTTGAACATTCCCCAAAAACGTATGCAGAAACAGCTTATCGGTTTTCTGTATCAGGATGAAATTCTGTCAGTCTTTAATGCCGTAGATCTCCATAGGAAGGAAGGTTTTCGGGACTATACAATTCTGCATCTGCTTTATAATTCAGGCGCCAGGGCCAGTGAGGTGGCAGCACTTAACATTGACTACTTTGATCAGAAGAAAAAGACACTCGCCATCTTTGGTAAGGGAAATCGTTTCAGGTTGATAAAGCTCTGGCCCAGAACCACTGAACTTATCACAAGATATATTCAAAAATCCCGTCCAATTCCACATCCGCTCTATAAACATCGTCTATTCATCAATCAGCGCAGAAAAGAACTTACACGGCATGGTATTTACAAAATCTGCAAAAAGTATCTTGAAAAGGCCTTGCCCCCGAAACGTTTGAGATATATCAATCCAGTTCATAGCTTCAGACATTCATGTGCAGTAAACATGCTTTCAGGTGGAGCTCCAATATCTGATATCAAAAATCATTTAGGTCACGACAACATTCAATCCACTATGATTTATCTGCAAATGGATTTGACTCGGCGTCGAGAGGTTCAAAAGAAGTTCACTGAATATAGCCAATCCATTCTTATTCAAGATCCCAAAATAAATGAGTTAATTGATTGGGAAAACAAAGAGGAAACGTTGAACTGGCTGGACAGCCTCTAACGGGATGGATTGTCCTTGGCAGCCATTGCGGAAAAGCTTATGATAAGCTCTATTATTGTGTTGACAGTTTTTTTGCTGAAACACTGACTCCTCTGTAACATACTGTTATTGAAGGAATTTTTCCTTCATCTCCAGAAACTCCAATAACTTCACATTATTAGAGAGATAGGCGAACTGGCAACACAATTGGAAATATCTTGACCACTGGTGGTGTCTAAATTTTCCAAACTTGGAATGTGTTGACTCGTATTTTTAAAATATTTTCTAACCAACCTTTACCGTTCAACGGTAAATTACAGATGACTGGTGTGATGGTCGGTTTAGGTTATTTAGTTTGTGTTGTGTTTCTATAAATAAATTGTGTTTTGCCGGTGTCGGTATAGTTATTGACGACATAAATTCTTATGTATACTTTGGCTGTTATTGCTTTATACTAAAAAGAAATGACCTACTCGAAAACAATAACAACCGTTCAGGCCATGAAAAACGCTTTGGCTTTCATGGTTCTCGTTCTTTGCCTGGGCTTTCCCCTGAGCCTGGCGGCAAAAGAAGTGTCTTTTATCTCGCCCCCAAACTTATCAAATACCACCAAGGTTTTCGTGATACCGGTTACCGGCGATGTGGAGCCAGTGATGGCTGCTTACATTAAAAGAGCGGTTGCTGTTGCCGTGGCCTCCGGCCCCGAGCCTCTTATTATTCTGGAAATGGATACCTTCGGCGGTCGGGTTGACGCTGCTTTGAATATCGTCGATACCATGACCAATATCACAAATGGAAAAACTTTGGCCTTTGTGAAAAATAAGGCAATTTCGGCGGGGGCTCTCATCTCCCTTTCCTGTGATTTTCTTGTGATGAAGCAAAATACCACACTGGGAGATTGCGCTCCCATTTCATTTTCCGGCAATGAGGCCAAGATGCTCGGCGAAAAATTTCAATCTCCGCTTCGAGCTAAATTCAGAACCTTGGCCCGAAAAAATGGCTATCCACCGGAACTGGCCGAATCAATGGTTACCGCCAGGATGGAGGTTTTCAAGGTTTCATTTCCTGATAAAACCGTTTATCTCGATGCAGAGGCACTGGCCGACCTCCCTGAGGCCAAAAGCAAACAGATACTAGAAAAAATCACGGTAGTGGCCAAGGGTGAACTCTTGACCATGGACGATACCGAGGCTCTTGAGCTTGGTTTTTCTCGGATGACAGCAGGAAGCATTGAGGAAATGCTCGCTAAAATGGGCATCAATGATTTCGAATTGGTCAGGGAAGAACAGAACTGGGCAGAATCATGGGGCAGAAAAATAGCCATGATTTCACCAATCCTGATGCTTATTGGGATGGCGGCACTTTACACTGAATTTAAAGTACCCGGCTTTGGCCTGCCTGGGATTGTTGGATTGATCTGCCTGGGCCTTGTTCTTTTTAATCAGCATATAGTTGGCCTTGCTGACAACCTTGAGCTTATCTTGGTAGCCTTGGGCCTAGTTATGCTCGGTTTTGAAATTTTCGTCATACCTGGATTTGGCATCGCTGGAATATCCGGTTTCTTGCTGATTGGGGCCGGGTTAATTCTGTCCTTTCAGGATTTTGTCTGGCCTGATCCGGCAATGCCCTGGCAGGCAGACCTTTTCGTTGCAAATCTGACCAAGGTATTGGGCGCCTTAATGGGCTCCTTTATAATTTCCCTGGCCTTTATCCGCTATGGCCTGCCCAGGCTAGGCAATGTCGTTGAGGGCCCATACCTGGAAAGTACCCTCGCTGATTCACATGCTGAGTCCCATGAAGCAATGGTTGTTGCGGTAGGGCAAACGGGCTTGGCTGCCACTTCTTTGCGCCCTGCCGGTAAGATGGATATTGGCGATAGGAATATTGACGTGGTAACTGAGGGCGATTTTATTGAAAAAGATCGTGCCGTGAAGGTTGTTGCTATAAAAGGCAATCGGGTCGTGGTAGCCCCTTATCTGACGACTGTGGCTGAGGAATAAAACATGAAACCTTTTATTATGCCCATTATCCTGCAACTTGCCGGGGTTGCGGTTATTTTTGCGGAAATTTTCATTCCTTCCGGAGGACTACTTGGACTGATCGCTTTCGGGCTGTTCGGCTACTCGTTATTTGTTGTTTTTACAGATATTTCAACCACAGCTGGAGGTCTTTTTCTGGCTGTGGATATGATCGGCCTACCATTTTTAATCTATTGGGGCCTGCAAGTGTTGGCCCGTTCTCCTGCCACACTTAGCCAAACTCTTTCAAGCCAAGAGGGTGTTATATCCCAGAACCCAAACCTGGAATTATTCATCAATCAAAAAGGTGAGGCCCTTGCTGATCTCCGGCCCAGTGGTTCAGCCCTTATTGATAACCAACGTGTGGACGTGGTCAGTTGTGGCGAATATATTGAGAAGGGTAGTAAAATAATTGTAGTTAAAGTAACAGGAAACCAGGTAGTGGTATCGCTACCACACAAAGATCGTAAATAAAAAAGGGTGAATGAGCATGACTATTAGCAATATCGGAATGTTAGTACTTGGAGTGGCAGTTCTTGTGCTGGTTTTTTTTGTCTGGTCGGCATTGGCCTTGTGGATTCAGGCCTTGGTGTCTGGAGCACGGATTGGTCTGCTCAGTATCATCTTTATGCGCTTTAGAAAAGTGCCTCCTCAAATGGTTGTTGAAGCCAAAATAATGGGGGTAAAAGCCGGGATTGATCTTTCTACTGACAACCTGGAATCGCATTATCTGGCAGGTGGCAATGTCTTGCGGGTTGTTCAGTCTCTTATTGCGGCAGATAAGGCAAATATCGAGCTTATTTTCAATCAGGCAGCCGCAATAGATCTTGCTGGCCGGAATGTTCTTGAGGCCGTGCAGATGAGCGTCAATCCTAAAGTGATTGAAACTCCCAATGTTACAGCCATGGCCAAGGATGGCATACAGCTGAAAGCAATTGCACTGATCACGGTTCGGGCCAATATTGATAGATTGGTTGGCGGCGCTGGAGAAGAAACAATCTTAGCCCGTGTTGGCGAGGGAATTGTTTCAACCATCGGTTCAGCTATTTCCCATAAATCTGTGCTTGAGAACCCCGACATGATTTCCAAAACTGTCCTTGCTAAGGGCCTGGATGCTGGAACTGCATATGAAATCCTCTCCATTGACATTGCCGACGTGGATGTTGGTAAAAATATCGGCGCAGAACTTGAAACCGACAGAGCCGAAGCCGACAAGAAAATTGCCCAGGCCAAGGCCGAGGAAAGAAGGGCTATGGCCTTTGCCGTTGAGCAGGAAATGACAGCCAGGGTTCAAGAGATGCAGGCAAAGGTGGTAGAAGCTGAAGCCCAGGTACCTCTTGCTATGGCAGAGGCTTTCCGCAACGGCAACCTAGGGGTGATGGATTATTATAAAATGAAAAATATCGTGGCTGACACCAAAATGCGAAGTGCTATTGGCGGGGAAGATGATACTGAGCGCAGCTGCGATGATGATAAAAAGATTAAGTAATTCAGTCGTCGTATAACAGAGATACCATTCTTTGGTAGGGGCTTAAACATGGAAAAAAGAGAAATTATATTTTTTGGAGTATTCTTAGCCTACTGGGTCTTTTCTTTTTTCGCCAAGAAGCTTATGCGGAAACAGAAACCGGCAGAAACGAAGGGGTTTACCCTACGAGTTTTAGAATTTATTGCTACATTTAAAGAAGCCAGTGAAAATGAGCGGGATCAGATTGGATCGCAAATGAATGCTCAGGTACAGGTTGACCCCCAGCCGGCACCTTTGACAGTTAAAAAGGAAGAATTTGTTGCTCCAACAGCTGTCAGGCCGTCAGCCAGGGAGCAGCATCTAAAGTCCACCGCAACGCTGGCAACGCCGCTTAGAAAACAGCCTCATGAAAAATTAACAGTTCTTCCCAAATTACCTGTGACAGCACAAATAGAAAAGGGAGCTGGGAGAAAATTCCCTAAACAGAAATTGCGGAATGCTATTATCTGGTCTGAGATTCTTGGCACACCTGTTGGTCTGCGTGATAATTAGCAAAAGGATCAATCCTCCTTATAATGCCGAGCTGCTGGGCAGAGGTTTTGGCCGCTTAGGTAGCGGCAGGAGAGTTAGGTGAACTGGCAACACAATTGGAAATATCTTTACTTTCTGAAACCCTAGAATTGTTGACCATTACATGGAAGGTCTTAGCTCGTCAGAGTGTTTATCTGCTCATGGAAGATTTTCATATACAGATTGAACTTGCCAAAGCTTATTATCACCAAGGTATGATGTGAGTAATAATTCTGATAATGTAAGATTATCAGGTTTCTTGATATCCAAAGGGTGTTGAAAAGTAGCTTGATTGAGCCAATTTTCAAATCTCCCTGATGCTTTTTAGCATTTTTTCGTTGGCTTCATGGCTATTGCTGTTCGTTATTCAAACTTATCAGTTTTGTTTTTGGCTTTTTAAACCCTCTTAAAGGGCAGCACTTATATTTTGTTGATAAGTTGACTCTCGACAACAAT
>DAOUUW010000016.1 GCA_030667965.1 Deltaproteobacteria bacterium | reverse complement strand
ATTAAACAAAGTAGATTGCATTGTCAATATGTTTTTTTTCACTTTCTCACCGCCGGCTCAAAGCCCCCGATGCGAAAGATCGACAAATTAATTGATCACCATCCAACTGTCAATATTTCTTTTTGACTTTATTTGCCTTTCTTTTTAACTTATTGTTTTGTTTGGTATTTCTAAAAAAGAGAGCTGAAAAACAAAGACAGTATCGCTGATTGGTTGGGTGACGGAACAAACCCTGTTTTTCTTATTTCCGTTTTTTTTATTGCTGCCGGCAGGCTTTAAACAAAAACGTATTACAGACATCGTAAAATTTAATCATACAGTTAGCCGGAAAGCCTGTAGTAGTGGGAAATCAACCCATAATTGGACACTGCACTTCGTCATTCCGGCATGACGTGATATAAATTGTCCAAATTTTAGCAGCTAATTGTCTATACGTTGACGAGGTCTGTATTAATGATACCATTTACGGCTTCTTTGTTTTTTTATTGACTCAGGAAAGAATACCAGTTTTAATACTATGATTTTGTCTCAAAAATTTGCTCTTCTTAATCCTAAAAGTCAAAGTATCAAGTTGCTTCACAAATACACGTCTCAATATCAAAATGGTTCATTTTGTTCTGCAACATAAATACAAGTCATATTTTCATAATGTATTCCGTGCAGAGATTCATTAATAATATTGATTTTAGAATGTATGCGTCATTTTTTTACCAAAAAATCTATTACACAGCACTTTTCGTCAACAATAAATTTCACTACAACATCTTAGGGAACCAATAACATGAAAGCACTAATAGCTCTTGAAGATGGCACTATCTTCGAGGGTGAATCCTTCACAGGCGGTGGAGAAACTGCAGGCGAGATTGTTTTCAATACCGGCATGACCGGATACCAGGAAATCTTGACTGACCCTTCATATAAAGAACAAATCGTAACCATGACATACCCCCTCATCGGTAATTACGGCATCAACGATGAGGACATGGAATCTAAAAGAATTCACACCAATGCTTTTTTAATTAAAGAATATCAAGCCGTTCCCAGCAATTACAGATCTGAAGGAAATTTGGCTGATTTCCTGAACAAATACAACATATTAGGCATTGAGGGCATCGACACCAGGGCACTCACCCGCCATATTCGTCTAGCCGGCGCCATGAAAGGAGTTGTTTCAACTGAAGACCTTGACCCTGAATCTCTTGTCAGAAAAGCACAAAACTCTCCCGGACTCGAAGGCCGCGACCTTGTTCGCAAAGTCACGTGCGAGACAGCATACGGATGGGATAATGGCCCTGTGGATGGGTCAAATTTTTCCACTGCTTCTCCAGGGGACTATAAAGTCGTCGCCTTTGATTTCGGTCTTAAATATAACCAGCTCCGTTTACTTGCCGAACGGAAATGCTCAGTGCAGGTTGTCCCTGCGACAACAAGTGCGGATGATGTTCTGGCAATGAATCCTGATGGAATTTTTCTTTCTAATGGTCCGGGTGACCCGTCTGGTGTTCAGGGTGTCGTTGAGACTATCCAGGAATTGCTTGGCAAGAAACCGATTTTCGGCATCTGCCTTGGCCACCAGATACTTGGCCTTGCCTTTGGCGGGTCCACATACAAATTAAAATTTGGCCACAGAGGTATCAACCAGCCGGTAAAAGACCTGCTCACCGGCAAAATAGAAATCACCTCGCAAAATCATGGGTTCTGCGTCGACCAGGAAACCCTGAATACCGAGGATGTCGAAGTGACGCACATTAATCTCAACGACTCAAGCCTGGAAGGAATGAGGCATAAAAAATTCCCGGCATTTTCAGTACAGCACCATCCTGAGCACGCGCCTGGCCCCCATGATTCGATTTATCTTTTTGACAGATTTATCGAGTCGATGAAAAAATAACAGATATTTTTACGTGTTACGTTTTAAGCAATAGCATACTAAGAATTTGACACTTCACATGAACCGTTCTTAAATCTTATTTTTTTTGAATTCAAGTAAATATAATTATGCCTAAAAGAACTGATATTAATAAAATTCTTATCATTGGCTCCGGCCCGATTATCATCTCTCAAGGTTGTGAATTCGACTATTCAGGGACCCAGGCGGTTAAGGCCCTTAAAGAAGAAGGATATGAGGTTGTTTTAATTAACTCAAATCCAGCCACCATTATGACCGATCCTGAAATTGCCGACCGCACATATATTGAGCCTATCACGCCCGAAATTGTGGCCAAAATCATTGAAAAAGAACGGCCGGATGCCCTGCTTCCTACCCTGGGAGGCCAGACAGGCCTTAACACCGCCATCAAACTTGCCGAAATGGGCGTACTGGAAAAATATGGAGTTGAGCTGCTTGCCGCTGACATTGATGTCATAAAAAAGGCAGAGGGACGCGAATCATTTCGTGAAGCCATGTACAAAATCGGCCAGAAAGTTCCGGAAAGCGCCATTGTTCATACCATTGAAGAAGCCGGTAAATCAGCAGAGGCCATCGGTTTCCCGATCATCGTTCGCCCAAGTTTTACCCTTGGAGGTACAGGGGGCGGTGTTGCCTATAACAGCCAGGAACTAGAGGCCCTTTGCACTGCCGGTCTCGACCTCTCCCTGAACACCGAGGTGATGCTCGAACGAAGCCTGCTTGGTTGGAAAGAATATGAACTGGAGGTTATGCGGGACAGAAATGACAATGTGGTCATTATCTGTTCCATTGAAAACATGGATGCCATGGGCGTTCACACGGGCGATTCTATCACCGTTGCCCCCGCCCAAACCCTGTCAGATCCGGAATACCAGAACATGCGGGATGCGGCCATTGCCATTATCCGGGAAATCGGCGTTGAAACAGGAGGATCCAATGTGCAGTTTGCCGTAAATCCTGAAGACGGCGAGATGATGGTTATCGAAATGAACCCCCGTGTGTCACGGAGCTCGGCCCTTGCCTCCAAGGCCACCGGCTTTCCCATTGCCAAAATTGCTGCAAAACTTGCGGTGGGATACACGCTTGACGAAATCCGCAACGACATCACCCGGGAAACATATGCCTCATTCGAGCCGACAATAGATTATTGCGTTGTAAAAATTCCGCGCTGGACTTTTGAGAAATTCCCTGAAACCGAAGATGTCCTTACCACTGCCATGAAGTCTGTGGGAGAAACCATGGCTATCGGCAGGACTTTCAAAGAAGCATTTCAAAAGGGGCTGCGCTCCCTGGAGATCGGCTGTACGGGATTTGGAGCCCATGATAAATTCGAGCTTGCCTCAATGGACCAACGCGACCTGGAATTAAAACTGAAAATCCCCAATTCCGGTCGAGTTTTCGCCCTGCACGAAGGTTTTAAACGGGAAATGACTATTGAGCAGATTTACGAGCTGACGGCCATTGACCCGTGGTTCCTTGTCAACTTAAAGCAAATCTTTGACGCTGAACAAGAAATAAAGAAGCTGGGTTTTTCAGGACTTGATCGTGATTATCTTCGCAAAATCAAACAACTCGGCTTTTCCGATCTGCAGATCGCCTATCTCACCGGAACAAGCGAAGACGACATTCTGGAATTACGGGAAAAAGAAGGACAAAAACCCGTTTACAAACTTGTTGACACCTGTGCCGCCGAATTCGAGGCTTACACTCCATATTATTATTCAACCTATGAAGTTGAAGATGAATCCCGCAAATCCGACAAACACAAGATCATGATTCTCGGAGGTGGTCCAAATCGAATCGGCCAGGGAATTGAGTTTGATTACTGCTGTGTACACGCCTCTTTTGCTCTGAAGGAAATGGGGATTGAATCCATAATGGTCAATTCCAATCCGGAAACGGTCAGCACCGACTACGACACTTCAGACAAGCTTTATTTTGAACCTTTGACCCGTGAAGATGTCCTTAATATTATAGAAAAAGAAAAACCGGACGGCGTTATTGTCCAGTTTGGCGGCCAGACACCTTTAAATCTTGCCGTGCCGCTGGCAAAAATGAATGTACCGATCATCGGCACCTCACCCGACTCAATAGACCGGGCCGAAGACCGTGAACGCTTTCAGAAATTTCTGCAAAAGCTCAATCTTATCCAACCGGCCAACGGCACCGCCAGGACAACCGAGCAAGCTCTCCATATTGCAGCGGGAATAGGCTATCCCGTGGTGGTGCGGCCTTCTTATGTGCTTGGCGGCCGGGCCATGCGAATCGTATACAATGAAAGCAAATTGAAAGAATACATGACAACAGCCATCGATGTTTCATCAGAGCATCCAATCCTCATTGACAAATTCCTTAAAGATGCTATCGAAGTAGATGTGGATGCCATATGCGACGGTGAGACAACCGTTATCGGCGGTATCATGCAGCACATTGAAGAGGCGGGCATTCATTCCGGTGATTCGGCATGCGTTCTTCCGCCCCACAGCCTGTCGTCCGGTATTATTGAGCAGATCAAAGATGCAACCAGGGCCATGGCACTTGAGTTGAAAGTTATCGGCCTGATGAACATCCAGTACGCCATCAAGGACGACACCCTGTATATTCTAGAAGTCAACCCCCGGGCCTCACGTACCATTCCCTTTGTCAGCAAGGCCACCGGCGTACCTCTTGCCAAACTGGCCACCAAAGTGATGGTTGGCAAAAAATTAAGCGAGCTTGGTTTTACCAAAGAAGTTGAGGTGAAGCATTACGCCGTCAAGGAAGCTGTTTTCCCGTTTGACCGATTTGAAAATGTTGACACCCTGCTGGGACCGGAAATGAAATCAACCGGTGAAGTCATGGGCATGGATAAATCTCTGGGAATGGCATTTGCCAAATCCCAGTTTGCCGCCGGTCAAACCATCCCACTGGAAGGAACCGTACTTTTCAGCATGCGCGGTAATGACAAAAAAACCATTTTGCCGGTGGCAAAACAGCTGGTGGAGCTTGGCTTTTCTATTATGGGCACCAAGGGAACGACTCAATTTCTCAATGATAACGGAGTCACCTGCACCAGGATCTACAAGATTTCCGAAGGACGTCCCCACATTCTTGACAAGATACAGGACCATAATATCCAGTGGATCGTCAATACCTCCATGGGAACACGAACTACGGAGGACTCGTACTCCATCCGTCGGGCCGCCTTGGATTACCACTTGCCCTATACCACAACCACAGCCGGTGCTGAATTTATGACCGGCGCCATTGCAACCCTGAAGAAACAGTCCATGGAGGTTAAAGCCGTCCAGGAGTATTTTGAATAAAAAAACTTCAAATTTAAGGTTTAAATGGTAAGAAGTTCATGAATGAAAACGATTTTCCCCTCCATTACTGGACTTTCCTTGATGAAGTTCTTATGGTTGTAATTTCTCCGCAAATTTCCAAGGCATGTACACTCAACTGAAAACTTAAAACTTAAAACATTCTTTTACGGAGCTTTTCCTTGAATAATTTTTACAAAAATTTATCAATGTGGCTGGTGATCGGCCTGACCATGATCCTTCTTTTCAACATGTTTAATCAACCTCAGCCAAACATGGTTGAAATGAGCTACAGTGACTTCATGGCCACGGTGGAAACTGGCAGTATAAGTCAGGTAACGATTAAAGGCGATCAAATTATCGGCCAGAGCGGCGGTAAAAATTTCAAGGTTATCGCTCCAGCGGATTCCGACCTCATCCCTGAGATGAGAAAAGCGGGCGTAAATATTACGGTGAAGCAAAAAGAAGAAACACCCTGGTATATCACTATCCTCGTTTCCTGGTTCCCGATGCTGCTTCTTATCGGTGTCTGGATTTTCTTTATGCGTCAGATGCAGATGGGAGGCGGCAAAGCCATGAGTTTTGGCCGCAGCAAGCATAAAGTGCTCGACAGTGAAGCTGTCAAAGTAACCTTTAAGGATGTGGCGGGCATTGATGAGGCGAAAGAAGAACTGTCAGAAATCATCGACTTCCTGAGAGATCCGAAAAAATTCACCCGCCTGGGCGGTCGTATCCCCAAAGGCGTTCTTTTGGCCGGGGCTCCCGGTACCGGGAAAACATTGCTGGCCAGGGCCATTGCCGGAGAAGCGGATGTCCCATTTTTCTCCATCAGCGGTTCGGATTTTGTCGAGATGTTCGTCGGTGTCGGTGCATCAAGGGTTCGGGACCTCTTCAACCAAGGCAAGAAAAACGCCCCATGCATCATCTTCATAGATGAAATCGACGCTGTGGGCCGGCATCGCGGTGCCGGGCTCGGCGGCGGTCACGACGAACGGGAACAGACCCTCAACCAGCTGCTGGTTGAAATGGACGGTTTTGAATCAAATGATGGCGTTATTATTATTTCCGCCACAAACCGCCCCGATGTTCTTGACCCCGCCCTTCTCAGGCCCGGCCGTTTTGACCGGCAGGTTGTGGTTCCAGTGCCGGATGTGGGCGGCAGAGAACAAATACTTGAGGTACACGGCAAAAAAGTTCCCATAACCGATGACGTGGAATGGAAAGTCATTGCCCGCGGAACACCGGGTTTTACCGGCGCCGACTTGGAAAACCTTATCAACGAGGCAGCCCTGCTGGCAGCCCGTACAAACAAGGACAAGGTCTCCATGAGTGACCTGGAACAAGCCAAGGACAAGGTCATGATGGGCGCAGAACGGCGCAGCATGATCATTACTGACAAGGAAAAGGGAATTACCGCCTATCATGAGGCAGGCCATGCCCTGGTTGCCAAACTTACTCCCGGCACAGACCCTGTTCACAAGGTGACCATCATCCCCAGGGGGCGCGCTCTCGGGCTGACCCAGCAGCTGCCGACGGTTGAACAGTACACCCACTCCAAATCGTTTATCCTCAATACCATCTGTATCCTGCTGGGCGGCAGGGTGGCGGAAAAACTGATTTTTGGTGAAATCACCACAGGCTCAGGCAATGATATTGAACGGGCAACTGTAATGGCCAGAAAAATGGTCTGTGAATGGGGGATGAGCGATGAACTAGGCCCTATGACGTTTGGCAAGAAAGAGGAGCAGATCTTTCTCGGTCGGGAAATAGGTCATCAACGTGATTTCAGTGAAGATACCGCCATTAGAATTGATGCGGCGGTCAGAAAACTCATCATGGAAGCAAACGACAAGGTCGTTAAACTGCTCGGTGACAATATCGATACCCTGAAGTCCATATCCCAAGCCCTGCTCGAGTATGAGACATTAACCTCCGATGACATGGAAAATCTCATGGCCGGTCATGGGCTGAAACGCTCACCAGTTAACAAAAAGAACGGGCAAAAGAAAGAGCCGGAAGAAACCAAAACCGATCAGGCTTCGCCTGTAACAGAAGCTGCTGCTCCACCGCCGCCTCCCCAGAACGAAAGTACTGGAGACTCTCCTCCGGCAGCATGACTTCATCCGGCAACAAGACAAGAATTGCAGAAGAAAATCCCTCCCGTACCCCGGACGATACAGCCGGGGTGCAGGTTATGGGTATTATCAATGTTACCCCGGATTCATTTTCCGACGGCGGGCAAATCTCAAATGAAAATGCTCTGCTGACCCAGGTTGAACAAATGGTTCTTGACGGAGCCGATATCATCGATATCGGTGGAGAATCAACCCGTCCATTTGCCGAGAAAGTTTCTGCCGAAGAGGAACTTTCCAGGGTTATACCGGCCATTGAGGCCATCAAAAGAAATTTTCACATTCCCATCTCCATTGACACCTGCAAAGCTGAAGTAGCTGATAAAGCCATACAGGCCGGTGCCGGCATTATCAACGATATCAGCGGCCTGACCCTGGATCCGGCCATGATTTCCGTGGCTATCCGCCACAATGTTCCGGTCATCATCATGCACATGCAGGGAACCCCCCGCGACATGCAGATCAACCCAAGTTATGATAATGTTGTAAACGATATTTTTGCCTCTCTCTCCGGGCGCATAAGCTGGGCGGAAGAGCAAGGCCTGTCCCGTCAAAATATAATCATTGACCCGGGTATTGGATTTGGCAAAACCATCAATCACAATCTTACAATTATCAGACAACTGAAAAAATTCACATCCCTTGGCTGTCAAGTTCTGGTGGGGCATTCTCGAAAAGCGTTTATTGGAACCATCCTGTCCATTGATGACCCGCAAAAGCGCGATGAGGCAACAGCCGTACTTTCCGCGATTTGCGCTGCCAACGGTGCGGCAATATTACGGGTACATGATGTGGCTCGCACAGTGCAGGCCGTTAAAATCGTGCAAGCCGTTATGCATGGCCATCAGGATAATCGATCATAACAGGCCATGTCCTTAGTTGAGAGAATAAAAAGATACCAGACGTATAATCGAAGCCGGAAAATCAAGGCATTTCATTTCCATTCCGTCCAATCCAACATTCTTTTTAAAATTGTTCCGTTTCTGCTCCATTGCAATTATCCTGATCTTCCCGGTTATGTAAATGATGCGGACTGCCCCTTCGGCATTTACCGTTTCCTGCCCGAAGAAGTTGTTGACAGTGAACTTTTCCGCTTTTACTTCCCCGACTCCAAGGCGAGAAATATCCAAACCGACTCTCCCTACTCCAAAAATCCATGCATCCATTCTTTGAAAACCATCGGCAGTATCGGCACTATTGCCCAGTCGGAAAAATCGGATTGTGACTTCTGGGTCAGTATCCGCTTTGAAGAAATAGGCAGCCATGGCCTCTCCCTGCTTGAAAAAAAATGCAAGGCCATTGAGAAATGGGCCCTAGATCGGGGACTTGAAATCTACTTCTTTTTAATGGACATTGACCAGACCAGGGAGAACAAATTCTCATCAGCAGCCGAAGAGGAATCAGCCGGATCTGCCCTGAAGCTTTTGTTAAAGGACGAACTATTCCGCACTCATATTCTGGTTGCAGGAAAAATGCTGCTGTGGTGGCTCATTCCGCCCGGCCTTTCGGAAGAAGGATATCGCAAATATGTCTCGGCGCTCATCCACAAACGCCATCTGCACCCGGATAATTTTGTCGACCTGGGTTATTTGTCGGATATTCCAAAAGCTGAAATATTCGGCGCCTGCCTTTGGCAGCTCAACAAAGCCCTGGACAGCCCTTTTAAATCCGTCATCAAATTTGCTTATCTGGAACTCCTACTCAAACATAAAACAAAAATTCTCTCACTTTTTTCTACAAAAATTCTCTGCCTTGTTACATTTCCGGACAAACTACCGAAAAATGAACTCAAACTGCCGTTGTCGCAAATCGATCCCTACCTTCTCCTTGCCCGGGAGTTAGTCGCCTTTTACCAGAAAAACAAAATCAAGGATGAGGATACCCTTATCCGGGAATGCCTCTTTCTGAAAACCCTTGAAGGCACGCAATGCCAAAAAAGCGACCAGTTGAAAACCACTCTGGCATTAATGGTAAAATGGGATCTACTGCCACCCAACCATGAACAGATCGCATTACTGCACAACTGGCAATACAAAGAACTGCTGTCCACCGGCAGCCGGGTTCACGCCTACCTGCTTGACACCTACAACCGGTTGGGTCAATTAAGAAAAACATTCCCGGATGAAACCGGACGCGCCATTACAGATCGCGACCTTTCAATACTTGGCAAAAAACTATTCAGCTTTTACGATGTCAAAGAAAACAAAATAATATACCTGCATACACTGTCCAGAAAGGTCATGGCCCAATCAGACCTGACCTTCCACGCCGGAAAAAACGGAGATGCTCTCGCCTATTATATTTTTCAAGGCACACCGCAAATCCACAGCACCACAATAAACAAGGAGGCCCTGATAAAGAGAGACACAGATCCGATCCACCTGATGATCTGGCTGACAATTAACGGAATCCTGCAGAAAAAAACCAGACTGCATCTGACAAAAAATTCTCTCCATTTCCACCTGACAGAATTTCAGTATCTGGCGGATATTCTCATAAAAAATTTCCCGCTTTTCAACTTCTCTCATATTCCTCCGGAAGAGCTTCTCAGCCCGGAAAAAGTTATCAAGGCACTGGTCGTAATCAATTTTGCCCACAAACTTGTAAAAGGTTCTCAAACCCTGCAATCCACCATCATAACCGTGAATAATTATGGTGAATATTTTCTGCATAACTACACCACCCTGGTACAGCTGAAAAATGCCATGGGACTTCTTCTTTCCCGGCATTATGTCAGCCGCTGGAATAATAATCTTGAGATTTATATCCCCGAGCAGCCTGAAAAATACTATATCCAAAAAATGCTGGAGAACGGCTGAAGGCTGAAGGCTGAAGGCTGAAGAAGGAAAGCAAATAAGGAAGCAATGACAATCACTTTTTACAAATCATCCCTGTGACCGCGCTGCATACTGGTGGGCCGGGTGCTCAGAAAACTACAGGAAAAATTTTCCGATCTGACAATTGAGGAGATTGAGGTGACAACTCATCCCCTTTTTTCTCTCCGTCATGGAGTAAAAATGATACCAACATTAGCGGCAGGCAACAAAAAGCTCTCTGGGATTTTTCTTTCCCAACAAAAAATTCGGGAATTTATTGAAAACCTCTACGATGACAGCAAGAAGCTTTGAGATATCTTAGATAAGATTTCGCACTTCAGCCTTCAACCTGAACTTAACAGCTGGGCAGAAAAATATGGAATGACGTTCCCATCCCTTTCTGCGATTCAACAGTAATCAGTCCTTCATGCTTTTTGATGATGGAATAACAGATGGAAAGACCGAACCCCATCCCTCTACGGCTGGCCATATTCTTTGTGGTAAAATAGGGATCAAATATTTTGGATAAAATATCGGGCGGTATGCCTACTCCCTGATCGGTAAAAGAAATCCTCACATACTTCCCGGGAGGCAGAGTAAAGCCCTCAACAGCCGTGAAAACAGTGTTCTCGACTTTTACTTTCAGCAGTCCTTTCTCCCCCATCGCCTCCCTTGCGTTAATGACGAGATTATTAATTACCTGCTGCATCTGATTTTCATCAACATAAACCCTCCAGAGATCCAGGGGGATGGCAAATTCACATTCAATTGAAGAACCACTCAAAGCAACACCTGTTGCTTTTTCCAACAGCAGGGCTATTGAGATACATTTTTTAAACGGAGCCCCGCCCTCAGCAAAGGTGAGAAATTTCGAGGTCAACTCCTTGCCCTGCATGCAGGCATCCTGAGCCTCCAGCAGGATTGGGATCATTTTATCTTCAGGAGGCAGAGAGGATCTCACGAAAGTGACCACCCCAACGAGACCGCTGAGAAGATTATTAAAGTCATGCGCTATCCCCCCGGCCAAGATGCCGATTGATTCCAGCTTCTGCGCCTTCTGCAGTTCCTTCTCCATCTGCCGGCTTTCAGTGACATCACGAAAAATCCCCCTGATGGAAACAGGCTTTCCATCGACAAACCTGCAGTTGCAGCGGCCTTCAACACAAATACGTCTGCCATCCCTTGCCACAAACTCTGTTTCCAGACTGTCAATTTTTTCACCGGACAACATCCGTTTAAACATCTCCATGCAATGGGCGTGCTGGTCCGGATGTATGATATCAAAGACGGGAAATCCCTCGACTTCTTCTTCAGCGATGCCAATGTTTTCTCGCCAGCTCAAATTTGCGTAAAGCATCTTTCCTTCTGATGAAACAACTTGAATAAGATCAACAGAGTTGTCAAAAAGATCCCTGAAACGCTCTTCGCTTTCCCGCAGGGCCATCTCAGCCTGGAGGCGTTCTTCCATCTCCCTTTTCAAATCGGCATTGGCCGTTTCAAGGGCACTGGTGCGCTCCAACCAGCCATGGTGGGTTCCGGCAATAAAATAGGCTACCAACGCACCGACTAAAATTGATGCGGCATATTGATAAACATGATCCACATGCTTTGTGGCCTGCAGGTTCAGGCTATGAACCAGAAAGGCCAGCAGGCCGCCTGCTGCGGCATAAATAACTTTCAAAGTCAAAGACATATTAAAATAATTACGGTGAAGACTTAAATTTGGGATAGTAGTTTCACAGGGGAGTCACTTGCCCCTACACTACGATAACTTGAAATTTGAGCGAAAGATACGGTGTGGTATTTTCCACTGTCAACCCACATTATTTTTCAACTACTTCCATTTGTCAAGAAGATTATCAATTGCAACGACGCTTTATGCCCGCAAGCCAATTACGTATCTCCTGCTCAAGCAGCAAATGATATTGGCCGACACCTCCCAGACCACGGCAGCGGAAACAAAAATTAATCTCTAAAAAAAGAGGAACGAATTGCCGCCCGTCTGTTTCATCAAAAAGAAAATCAAAGCCTGCCAGATTTATTTTTGTCTTCCGACAAAAATTCCTCAGGTCTTCTACTGCCCTTTTCTGCAAATCAGGGAAAGCATCGTAATCAATGACCGCTCCCCGGGCCAGATTCGTATAAAAACCGCCGTTTTCATCCCGCCGCCAATACGAATGAAATTGTTCACCAATGACAACCACCCGCAAACTTCGCCCCCCGGTGGGTACATATTCCTGTACGACAAAGCCGTTTTTGCCCTTTTTTTCCCAGGAGTTGGCTTTTTCAAGACATTGCATCATTTCACGACCGGAACGGACAAGAAAAACATTGGACCCTTCCCCACCCCAGGCAAATTTAAAAACACATGGATACGAAAAGGCAAAGGACGTTTGGTTGAATTGGGCAAATGAATGAAAGGAAACGGTGCGAGGATGCGGCACGCCCATCTTTTGAAACAATGCACATTGACCGGTTTTTCCCGGATACGCATAAAAAGCATCATAATTAGGAAAAACACAATCGCAGTGCCGGCAAGCCGCACGATACAGGCTTTCCCTGCAACCCTGGGGCAGAATGACCGCGTCCGCCCATTTGAGAGCATCAATATCCTCTTCAGATGGGCAATTCCCCGAAAAGAAACGATTCCGGTCAGCCTCAATAAGTGGATGAAAGGAAAGTACATGCATGAAATTCTCATCCCCAGACTTTTCCCCTGCCCGCCACCGGTCTCTTTTTTTACTCCAAAAAATTTTCCGGCAAAACTTGTGCGGGCAAGCGACTTGTCATTTATGGTTTCAGTTGTTACTTTTCCTTAAAACACTCTAAAAACCAAGGAAATTAAACTTTCCTTGAAATAATTAAGTAAATTATCACCAAGTCTCAGGAAATATGAAATTTCTTTTCGCTATCCTTTGGCTATTTTTAAAGCCGGAAGAGAGATAAAAGCCCGTGCGACTGATAATCACAATAATCAAAGGATAACATGGAAATTAAATACGGTGTCAAATTCCCCCGTGACGGGCATTGTGCAGATGAAAGATCTCAGACGAGCAAGTACAGATCACGCATTCCTAAGGTTGTTGACGAACTTGTCAAATCCTGTCAAGGTAAAGGATGTTTTGAACATATCAATACTGATCCCCTCCCCTCTCGCCAGCGGGCCGTTGACCTGATTGAACGTTGCCGTGACATTCTTTTCCCCGGCTATTTTCGTTCCCAGGACATTGACCAGACCAGCCTTAAGTATCGGCTCGGCCTTGATATTTCTTCTCTATACGATCTGCTTGCCGCGGAAATCACCTACAGTATCCGTCATGAATGTATCAGGTACAACCAATCATGTCAGCACTGCGATGAACAGGGCAAAAAAAAGGCCTTCCACTTTCTCAAATCACTCAAATCGCTTCGCGAGATACTTGCCACCGATGTACGGGCAGCATATGACGGTGATCCGGCGGTTACCAGCTATGATGAAATCATATTCTGTTATCCCGGCATTCTCGCCATTACCATTTATCGCATTGCCCACCGTCTTTACGAACTGGATGTTCCTGTTCTTCCACGGATTATATCGGAATACGCCCATGAAGTCACCGGCATAGATATTCATCCGGGAGCCGTTATCGGCGAATCATTTTTTATCGACCACGGAACCGGTGTGGTCATCGGCCAGACCTCCGAAATAGGCAGGAGAGTGAAAATTTATCAGGGAGTCACCCTGGGCGCCCTGTCTTTTAAAAGAACGGAATCCGGCGAACTGGATCGTACAGGCAAACGGCACCCCACCCTGGAGGATGATGTAACCGTTTATGCCGGCTCCACCATTCTCGGCGGTGAAACCGTTATAGGGGCTCGCTCCGTGATCGGCGGCAATGTCTGGCTGACACATTCCGTTCCACCGGATACCAAGGTGCTTCTGAACCCGCCTGAACTCATCCTTAAAACGAAAAAAGAAACATCCATCGGACAAAAATAATGCTATCTCACCCATACCACTTTGTCTCTTTCGCCTCTTGAAATTATTTTTAAGATGGATTATTATTACGTTATTTTACAGTTATAGACACTTTCACGTTGTCTCAATTCCGATTTTTATATCTCTTAACCCAAAAACATATCTAAGGAGAAGTTATGTCCAGAAAAATGGTCACCATTGATGGCAACCAGGCGTGCACCCATGTAGCCTATGCCACCAGCGAAATCATTACGATTTACCCCATCACCCCGTCTTCATCCATGGCAGCTGAAGCTGATGCCAAAGCAAACGCCGGGCAGAAAAACATCTGGAACTCTGTTCCGGTTGTTAGCCAGATGCAGTCGGAAGGCGGTGTTGCAGGCTCCCTGCACGGTTCCTTAACCACCGGCGCTCTCTGCACTACCTTTACAGCCTCCCAGGGCCTGTTGCTCATGCTTCCCAATATGTACAAAATTGCCGGCGAACTGACCCCCACTGTGTTCCATATTACCGCTCGCTCTATTGCCTGCCAGGGTCTATCCATCTTTGGTGACCATGCTGACGTCATGGCAGCACGCCAGACCGGCTGGGGCATGCTCTGCTCCCAGAATGTCCAGGAAGCCCAGGACATGGCATTGATTTCCACCCAGGCATCCCTGAAATCCCGCATTCCTTTCATGCATTTTTTTGACGGCTTCCGCACCTCCCAAGAAATCCAGAAAGTGGAGCAACTCACCGATGATGACATGCGTGCCATCATTGATGAAGATCTGGTTATCGCACACCGCCTGCGCGGACTCTCTCCGGATCGGCCAATGATGCGTGGTACCGCCCAGAACCCGGATGTCTATTTCACCGGCCGTGAGACCGTGAATAAATATTACAATGCTGTTCCCGGCATCATCCAGGAAACCATGGATAAATTTGCCGATTTGACCGGCCGCCGGTATAATCTCTTTGATTACTACGGGGCCCCTGATGCCGAGGACGTTATCGTCATGATGGGTTCCGGCGCCGAGACCGCTGCCGCCACCATCGACTATCTTGCCGCCCAGGGACGTAAAATCGGTATGGTTATTGTCCGTCTTTTCCGTCCCTTTGACATGAAGGCCATGGTCAACACCCTGCCGGCAACAGTGAACCGCATCACCGTGCTTGATCGTACCAAAGAGCCCGGCTGCGCCGGTGAGCCCCTGTACCTGGATATCCGCGCCGCAATCGGCGAGGCTGTTGAGAGTAACAGCGCCGCCTATATGCCGCTCATCCTTTCCGGCCGTTACGGTCTGGGCTCCGCCGAGTTCACACCTTCCATGGTCATGGCTGTTTTTGACAATATGGCGTCTATGGCTCCGAAAAATCATTACTGCGTCGGTCCCAACGATGATGTAGCCTTCACCAGCCTGACCTACGATAAATCATTCAATATCGAAGGCGACGACGTTTACCGCGCCATGTTCTACGGTCTGGGCTCTGACGGTACTGTGGGCGCCAACAAAAACACCATTAAAATCATTGGTACCGAAACCGACAACAGCGCTCAGGGCTACTTTGTCTATGACTCCAAAAAATCAGGTTCACTGACAGTCAGCCATCTTCGCTTCGGCGAGAACCAGGTTATGGCCCCCTATCTCATCAACAAGGCAAGCTTTATCGCCTGCCACAACTTCACCTTCCTTGACAAGTATGACATGCTGGCAAACCTTGAGGAAGGCGGTACCTTCCTGCTCACCACCTCCTTTTCCGACAAACAGGTAAAGAGCTGCCCGGTGTTGTGCAGAAACAGCTTCTCGAGAAAAAGGCGAAGTTCTACATCATCGATGCCATCAAACTGGCCGAGGCCATTGGTCTTGGCGGCCGCATCAACATGATCATGCAGACTGCCTTTTTCCTTATCTCCGGCATTCTGACCCAGGAAGATGCTATCAAGGCCATCAAGGTCGCCATCAAGAAAACATTCGGCAAAAAAGGCGACAAAGTCGTTAACATGAACTATGACGCCGTTGATGTTGCCGTGAAAAACATCGTTCAGGTGAAAATGCCCAAGAGCACTTCCGGTCATGTACAGCCGCCCACCGTACCTGCCGATGCCCCTGACTTTGTCAAGGAAGTAACCGCAAAAATGATTCAGGGCAAAGGTGAGGAAATAAAAGTTTCCCAGATGCCCGATGACGGCACCTGGCCCACTGCCACCACTCAGTACGAGAAACGTAATATTGCCGTTCATGTTCCGAAGTGGATCCCGGAAAACTGTATCCAGTGCGGTCAGTGCTCCCTTGTCTGTCCCCATGCGGCCATCCGCATGAAAATCGTCAAAACCACAGACCTGAAAAAAGCTCCAAAGTCCCTTAAAACTGCTGACGCAGTCGGCAAACAGTTTAAAGGACGCAAGGCCATTGTTCAGGTTTTCACCGAGGACTGTTGCGGCTGTACACTGTGCGCCAAGGTCTGCCCGGCCAAGAACAAAGCTCTTGAGATGGTGGACAACAACGAGACAATCCGCACCACCGAGGCAAATAACGTCAAGTATTTCCTTGATCTGCCTGAAATAGATGTTACAGAGATCAACCCCTCAACCATCAAGGGAAGCCAGCTCATGCGTCCGCTGTTCGAGTTTTCCGGCGCCTGCGCAGGTTGCGGTGAAACCCCGTACATCAAACTGGTGACCCAGATGTTTGGTGACCGCATGTTCATTGCCAATGCCACCGGCTGTTCTTCAATCTACGGTGGCAACCTGCCCACCACCCCGTACTGTAAACGTGCGGATGGACGGGGACCGACCTGGTCCAACTCCCTGTTTGAAGACAATGCCGAGTTCGGTCTCGGTATGCGCCAGACCGTGAACAAATTGTCATCCCAGGCAATCGAACTGCTTGATGAGGCTGTGAGCGAGAAGCTGATTACCAAGAAAATGGCCACTGACCTTCTGAAAGCATCACAGAAAACCCAGATTGAAATTGAGGCACAGCGTGACCTTGTTGCCAAACTCAAAGACACCCTGGCCGGCAGCGACAATATCATTGCCAAGCGCCTCTTCCATGTGGCCGATTACCTGGTGAAAAAATCAGTGTGGATCTTCGGCGGTGACGGCTGGGCCTATGATATCGGCTACGGCGGACTTGACCATGTTCTTGCTTCCGGAGAAAACGTCAACGTCATGATCCTTGACACCGAGGTGTATTCCAATACCGGCGGCCAGATGTCCAAATCAACTCCGCGTGCCGCCACTGCCCAATTTGCCGCAGGCGGCAAGAAAATGCCTAAAAAAGATATCGGCATGATCTTCTCCACCTATGGCAACGTGTATGTGGCCAAGGTTTCCCTGGGCGCCAATCCAGGTCAGCTTGCCAAGGCAATAGCCGAGGCGGAGGCCTATGAAGGACCTTCACTGATTATTGCCTACGCACACTGTATCAACCACGGCCTGAACCTGGCCAATGGGCTTGTGCAACAGAAAAATGCGGTAAAATGCGGCCACTGGCCCCTGTACCGTTACAACCCTGCCCTGGAAGATGAGGGCAAGAATCCTCTGAAGATCGACAGCAAGGCGCCTTCCATTCCATTTGCGGAATACGCCCTGGCGGAGAATCGTTACCGCATGCTGAAACTCACCAACCCCTCAATGGCTGACGAGTTGATGGCCCTGTCCCAGAAGGACGTGGATAGATCCTGGAAATTCCTGGAAGGACGCGCCAAGGCTCTTGAGCCTGAAGTGAAACAGATAATAGCTGATAGCTGATAGCTGATAGCTGATAAAAGCTAGCACCCTACAACAAAAAGAGCCGCTGGAAATTATTTCCGGCGGCTTTTTTTATTTACTACTGGAGTTTGGAGTTTTATTATTTGTGGTGCGCAATGCGCACCCTGCAAAGGCTACCATGTTGATTTCACGTACTGCGCACTGCGCACCTTTGCAAAAAATTGACTAAAGCCTGAAACTCCAAACTCCAGTTTATTTACTACCCTTTAAAGCACGAAGAACATTTTATTCCTGCGTTTTCACAGCCACCCTGATCTCTGCAGTGAAAACAGATGCAGAGTCCGCCTGCTCCAATACGGGTTCAACAGAAAAATAAAAAACGTATTCTCCCGGCTCAAGCTCGCTTGTATCACCTTGAAACACCAGAGCGGGTTCAAGATAAAAAAGGTTGCCCTGATACACTGCGGCGTTCTCTTTCAGCCACTCACCCTTGCCACCCAACCATCGGGATTTACCGTCAGGTGCCTCATACCAAATTCTAAAAACAGCGGGCAAGGTGCCTCCCTTTACATTTTCGATGGAGGCTGCTCTAACAGTAACGCTTCACCTTGGACAAGGGTAACTTTTCCCCTCTCACCATTTACCATAAGAGCAGGGGCCGGATTGACCTCATTCGGAGCTGCAGGATTCCGATACGGCCAGACATGCGGCTCAAAAGATTCCGGATAATTATGAGGTGCTCCCAGTCGAAAATTATAGGCCCAGGCGTGATAGAGATTATATTTATTTTCAACATTGGACCAGTAATCCCCGGCAGCAACCTTCACAGCTCCCTGGCTGTTCAGCCAGGCGGCAGGCTCTCCGTCAGCAGAACCCGCCAACTCCTCCAGCATGACAGAATAGTGACGGAACGGCTGTTTCCACAAGCTTTCTTGATCCCGCCACATTCCCCGGACCGCATCAGAGCTCTCCGGCCTGGGCCGGTTCAACGGCATGCAACTCCTGCCATGAGTACGGTCCCTCATATCCGGCCGACCAGCCAAAAGCCAACACACACGGTCGGCATCTATCTACCTGTATGCCTCCCCGTCAATAACCGCTGGTGATGAATCCAATGAGATTAACTTCCAGGTCAATGTCACCAGATGTGGTGGTGACGACTATGAGTGTGCCCTGCCCTTTTCATGTTCCTTTGACTGGGGCGACGGCACCAGCGAAGAGAACGCCGACTGTACAACCAACCATATCTATCCGGCAGCTGATGACTACCAGGTAACATGGAATGTCTGGGACGCCGATAATCACTCCATGGAAACCGACAAAACCAATACGGTAAGTGCTGAGGAAATCATTGCTGAGCCTGCAGTGGTCCTGGAAGCTTCCTTTGATCCGGCAACCGGCATTGGTCAGCCTTGCAATCCCCGAGACAACAAGCGCCGGCATTCCTGTTGCCAGGGTCTATGTGTGTATTGGGGCGACCGCGCACGCGACAGTTACGATCCGCCATTCCCGGCCATGGAGCACATCTATCTTCGGGATCGCACCTATCGTATCAGGATTGACATTTATGATACCAATCACAATCGGGTTACTTACACCTACCTGGAAGAGCCTTCTCTTGAGGTTGTAGTGGTAAATCCTTAAAAATATCTTTTCCGCCACAATAAAAAAGGCCTTGGAAGTTTCTTCCAAGGCCTTTTTAGCTCACTGAATTTGAAATAATGCGTTTCAGGGAAGCGACTCCAACCCTCCACATCTATCATCCACCTGTATCTCATAGATATGATGCCATCTTTTCCCGGTGACAAATATACGGTTTTGCATGGCATCATAGGCAATGCCGTTTAACACATTTTCAAAACCGGCCCCATCCTCTTCCTTTACCAGATGAGATAAATCAACCCAGGCCGTGACCCTGCCGGTTTCCGGATCAATAAGGGCAATGCGGTTGTCTTTCCATATGTTGGCCCAGATCTCGCCCCTGATATACTCCAGCTCATTGAGCCGATATACTGGTTCTTGCCTATCGACAACGGTGATGCGCCTCTTTAAAGAAAAACTGTGCGGATCAAGAAAATAAAGCGTGGCACTGCCGTCACTCATGATAAGCTGGGAACCGTCATGGGTGATCCCCCATCCTTCAGTGAGATAGGTAAAAAACCTTTCAAGCTGCAGCTTATCCCTGTTCCAGACGAGACCGATACCGGATTTCCAGGTTAACTGGATGACGCGGTCCTTAAACACCGTCACCCCCTCACCAAAAAGACGAGGAGGAAGCAGACGCATCTCAGGATCACCACCAGGACTCATGCGCCGCAGGGAAGACTGACCATACAGGCCCGTGCCTTCATACAGCATCCCGCCGGCAAAACAAAGACCCTGGGTAAAGGATGCAGGGTCATGTTTGAAACGGTTGAGAACCTCATAAGAACAAACCGGGGGAAGAGGGTCATTGGCAAGGAGCCCCTCAGCCGCTACATCCAGGGGCCATGCAAAAAGAAGAAAACCAAAAAAAAATTCTCCGGAAAAACGCAACAAAATTCTGAAAAGAAGCATCGTCCTCTCAGTCAAACGAGCTGTCCCGGCCAATAGTCTGCATACCGAATTTCTTGATACGGTAGCGCAGGGTGTCCCTGGACATTTTCAGGCATTTTGCAGCCTTTGTCTGATTGCCGTTAAAACGCTCCAGGGCCTGCTCGATGAGTTTCTTCTCCACCTCTTCAATGGATATACCCTCCGGAGGAAGTTTGATATAGCCATTTTGATCCACTGACTGAATATTTTGCTGTACTCCAAACTGTCCGCTCGCAGTGTCTGCCGATGCACAATCACGGATCTTATGGCTAAAAAAGGTATGAGTCAGCGACGTGCCCGGCTCAAGCATCATGGCCCTCTCCATGGAGTTACGCAGTTCGCGTACATTCCCCGGCCAGTCATAACGCTTCAAACAGTCAAGAGCTTCCGGGGAAACCCCCTCAACTGATCGCCCATATTCCTCATTTAACCGGCCAATAAAATAATTGGTCAGGGCCGGCAGATCTTCCTTGCGCTCCCGCAAAGGCGCCAGGGGAATGCTCATGACATTAAGTCGGAAAAAAAGATCTGCACGAAAGGTATTTTCTTTGACCATTGCCGGCAGATCCTGGTTGGTGGCGGCAATGATACGCACATCTACATCAATATCCCGCGACCCGCCAAGCCTGCGGAACTCCTGGGAATCAATCACTTTTAAAATTTTTGCCTGCATGGACAAGGGCATATCGCCAATTTCATCGAGGAAAACTGTGCCGCCCTGCGCTGCTTCAAAAATACCCTTATGGGTTTTCGATGCATCCGTATAAGCACCCCTTTCATGGCCGAAGAGTTCGTTTTCAAGCAAATTATCCGGAATAGCGGCGCAGTTAATTTCAATAAAGGGCTCCTGCGACCTGGCACTGTGATAATGAATGGCCCGGGCGACCAGCTGTTTCCCCGTTCCTGACTCACCAAGAACCAAAACAATCTTGGCATCTGTCTCGGCGCAGACCTTGATCATCTTGAAAATGTCTATCATTTTCGGGGAATTGCCGATGAGGTTATCGTAATCATATTTTTTGCGCTGTTCCCTGCTGAAAAAATCAACTTCCTTGCGCAGCTTTTTTTTCTCAAAGGACTGCTCAACAATATGTTTGATATTATCAATATCAAAGGGTTTGCCTATATAATCGTCCGCGCCGATCTTCAAGGCGTTTACCGCCGAATCAGCATCAGCATAGGCCGTGATCATGACGACAAAAACATCTTCATCCTGCTCCTTGAACTCTCCGAGCAAATCCACCCCGTTAGCATCAGGCAAACGGACATCAAGCAGAATCATTTCCGGCCTGAACTCCTTAAACTTTTCTCTGTCCTCTGCCCCGCTCATGGCTGTCTCAACAGAAAAACCGGAGTCCATGAGCATCTGGCTCAGAGACCAGCAGACAAGCTTTTCATCATCAACTATAAGTATTCGATGTTTTCTCATTATTTTCCTCAATTCCCTCCTCAAAACCAGACTCGATCCGGCGCACAGGAAGACAAACTGTAAAAGTCGATCCAACTCCCGGTTCACTTTCAACCAGCATGTTGCCGCTATGCTGCTCCAGGATACGATGTGATATGGAAAGGCCAAGACCTGTTCCATGCCCCTTGGTGGTATGGAAGGGATTGAAAATAACCTCCATGGAATCAGGCTCTATTCCCATGCCGGTATCTTTAATTGCAACCTTCATATAGCCGTTGACAGATTGGCGGGAAGGTCCCAGACATTGGTTCCTGCTTACACTGCCGGTATCTTTGTCGCAGAAAATACGAATTGAATGCCGGCCCCCCCTCCCCATGGAATCTATGGCATTCAAAAGAATATTTAAAAAAACCTGCTGCAGCTGCCCGTCGTCACCCTGCACCGGTGATGGCCCTAATTCGAAATCATGCACCACATCAATTTCTTTATCTTCAATATGCGGAGCCACCAGGAAAAGAGCCTTGTTGACGACTTTATCAAGATCAACGACCTGGAATTTGGGCTGCCCGGGCCTGGCAAATTGCAGCAAGCTGTTAATGGAGTTATCAAGCCGTTTTACCTGACTCTGAACTTCGTTAAAAATCAACTGATTTGTATCTCCCTCTTGAAAATTACGAGCGAGTATCTGCATAGCCCCTGAAATGCCTGCCAAGGGATTTTTTATTTCATGAGCCATGCCGGCAGCCATTTCTCCCAGTGAGGCCAGCTTATCAACCCTGGCAAGATTCTGCTCCATAACCTTTTTTGTTGTTATATCTCGAAAAATACAACTTAAGCCGGTTACAACATCCATGCTGTCCGTGATAACGGAAAAACAGGCTTCAGCCGGGAAAAACTCGCCGCTTTTTTTCTTCATCAGCACCTCGGAAAGATGCCCCATGGTATTATCAATCTCATCAGCGGCATCGAAATAAAGACATCTTTGCCCCTCTGTTGATGCAAGAAAATCATCAAATGGAAGAGGAAAGACGGATTTCCTCATACGTGACCGCTTTGTCACTGATCGCTTTGTCAGCCGGGACATAACCGTAAAACTTGTTGCCGTCACAAATAGGCAGAATCAGAAAAGAATCAACATCGCCCATCAAAAAAGAAACTGTTTTATCACGGGCATCCATTTCCATGACCGAAAAATGACGAAAACGGGAGTATTGATTTAAATTCATATTCCGAGAGGTAATATCAGGAACACAGAGGTTAACGCGAGGTCTCCTGTTGCGTAGGTTGTCCCCCCGGTAATCATCACGGAGGATCCCCCAGGTGCGGGGAACATGCTGATCATTGCCGGGTAAATCGGAAAAGCCGACGACATTTAAGGGCTCCCTTTCCGTATAGACTTTTTTCAGCAATCCGTTAACCTACAGGAAATCTACACTATAAGGGCGATTGCTAACCTCCTGAAATCCATAAAACACCTGGGTTTCCAGATTTTTTCCCTGCTCATCGAGTTTAAGCACCAATACCCTTTCCAGCTCTGTACAACTGACAATATCCTCAACAAGATAGTCAAACAACACCATCAGTTCGTCAGAACGGCCCATCCGCCTGGCGCTGCGGTAAAGTGAGCGTAAATCTGAAACTGTTCTCTCCACAAATTATCCCCCTTCATATTTGCAGCGAATCATTGCTGCTATAAAAAACTCCTGAATTCACTTGCTGTTTCCAGAGAAAGAAATGTAACTTTTTCTGAAACGCGAATAAGAAAGAATTTAAAGAAACGTCACAATCTTTATCAGCAAAAAGCATACCTTTTACTGAAAATATTCCCTTTAAACGCATAAGAATGATCTCATACCTTTCAAACAAAGATTTATGTCGGACGTGGGGTAATTTGTAGTTTATTTCATTTTCAGAATTACTTTACCGAGTTTTTATAAGAGAGAAAAACCCGACGTTAAAGAAAGGATGAAAAATTATTCTCAAAAGCAGGGTTATATAACCCACCCAAAAAATCAAACAAAGAAATGTGGGCCATATGCCCCCACAGAAAAGAATTGTGATGGTGGTTAAACGAATTTCACTCTGCAGAATCTTCGTTTACCGACTTTGAGGAGAACTTCACCTGAAGCTGTTATACTATGTTCCATATCTGTAATTTTAACACCGTCAACACTGACGGCATTCTGTTTGATCATGCGGCGGGCATCTCCAGTTCCCTTCACAAGAGAGACTTCACAAAGAAGACGCGGCAACCAGATGCTGTCGTCTGCCACAGCAATCTCCGTTACAGGAATATCCTCCGGGGTGTCATGCTTTTTAAAAACCCGCTCAAAATTTTCCTCTGCTGTAACAGCGAGCTCATCACTATAAAAACGAGCTGTCAGTTCCCGGGCCAGTTTCTTTTTTACCTCTTTCGGGTGGATGGCACCGTTTTCCATATCCGCCTTTAATAAAGCAATCTCCTGGGTGGTCAAGTCACTGAGTAGATCATAATATCGAAACATGAGTTCATCGGAAACAGACAGTACCTTGCCGTAAATATCATCCGGAGAATCTGTGATGCCGATATAGTTTCCCAAGGACTTGCTCATCTTGTTGACACCATCAAGACCCTCAAGAAGGGGCATAGTGATAACAACCTGAGGTTCCTGTGCCCAGGTGCGCTGCAGATCCCGACCCATAAGAACATTAAAAAGCTGATCCGTACCACCAAGCTCCACATCAGCCTTCATCGCCACAGAATCATATCCTTGAATAAGGGGATAGAGAAATTCGTGAATACTGATGGGACGATGGTTTTCAAATCGCTCGCGAAAATCCTCTCTTTCAAGCATCCGGGCCACGGTTAGTTGTGAGGCAAGCTTGACAAATTCATGGGAAGTCATCTCGCCAAGCCACTGGCTGTTAAACATGATAGTGGTTTTTTCAGGATCAAGAATCTTAAAAATCTGCTCTTTGTATGTTTCAGCGTTACGCGCCACATCTTCAATGGTCAGAGGCTTTCTCGTTTCTGATTTACCGGTGGGATCGCCGATCATACCGGTAAAATCTCCAATCAGAAATAAAACATCATGACCCAGGTCCTGAAAATGCTTCAATTTCTGGATAAGCACCGTATGTCCGAGATGAAGATCCGGAGCTGTGGGGTCAAAACCGGCCTTAACCCGCAGCGGCACCCCTGTTTCCTCTGATTTTTTCAGCTTTCTAATGAGATCTTCACGTGAAATAACATCAACAGCACCACGTTCAATAAGAGCAACTTGTTCTTCAATAGTCATCTTCATAACTCTACAAATTTCCTGCTGATATATTTGGAACAACGGTATCTATTCAACTTAAGCCGAAAAGTGACGAAAACCACAGAATGTATCTGTTCAGATGTGCTTTAGATGCGCACAGGCAGTCTGTCGCAGCATACTGGTGCTATGTAAGACAGGCTGATCGGAGTCTCCGCTCCGCTCCGCTTACCTGTGCGCAGGTGAAGTGCAGCTGAATAGATACAAACAACGGAGCTTTAACGCAGAGACGCAAAGCCCCAAAGAAAAAATAAAAAGCTTTGCGTCTCTGCGTTAAAAAAATAGCTTAACTAATCACTTTGCATATTCCACGGAACGCATTTCCCTGATAACCGTCACACGGATCTGCCCGGGATAAGTCAAATCTTTTTCTATTTTTCTGGCAATATCCCGACTCATGATGCTCGCATCAACATCGGAAACATTATTACTGTTGACGATAATACGAATTTCGCGGCCTGCCTGAATGGCAAAAGATTTTTCCACACCCTCAAAGGAATGGGCGATATTTTCCAGATCCTCGAGTCGTTTAACATAGGTTTCAAGCATCTCTTTCCTGGCTCCGGGACGGGCACCGGACAATGCATCAGCGGATTGAACCAGGACATCCAGAATAGACTCGGGAGGTACATCCTCATGATGTGCCGCTATTGCATGAACGACCTCGGAAGATTCACCATATTTCTGGGCCAGATCGGCTCCGATACTGGCGTGTGATCCTTCAACCTCATGGTCAACCGCCTTACCGATATCATGCAAAAGCCCGGCTCTTTTAGCAAGTTTCACATCCAGTCCAAGCTCAGCTGCCATAACTCCGCACAAGAAGGCGACTTCAAGTGAATGCTGCAGTACGTTCTGTCCGTAACTGGTACGGTATTTCAATCTACCGAGCAGCATGATAAGTTCCAGATGCACGCCATGAGAGCCAACATCAAAGGTGGCCTGCTCTCCGGCTTCGCGCATGGTCACTTCAAGCTCTTTGCCTACCTTTTCAACAATCTCTTCTATACGGGCAGGGTGAATACGTCCGTCGGCAATAAGCCTCTCAAGAGATTGGCGGGCAATCTCACGACGCACGGGATTAAATCCGGACAAAATGACCGCCTCAGGAGTATCATCAATAATAACATCAATGCCGGTGGCAGATTCAATTGCCCTGATATTTCTTCCTTCCCTGCCGATTATGCGGCCCTTCATCTCGTCATTGGGCAAAGGCACAACCGAAACCGTTTTCTCGGCAACATACTCCCCTGCATAACGGGCTATAGCCAGAGCAAGGATGTTCTTAGCCTTTCTGTCCGCCTGAATTTTCATCTCATTCTCAATACGAACTATGCTTTTGGCCGCCTCCATACGAGCTTCACTTTCAATACTTTCCGTCAACTGTTTTCTCGCTTCATCTCTGGATATGCCGGAAATCCTTTCCAACTGAACTCGCTGTTCTTCAACAAAATGCTCTACATCCTGCAGTCTTTCATGGATCTTTTTTTCTTGCTCAGCAGAAACTTTTTCTTTTGAGAGCAGATCAAGCTCCCTTTTATCAAGTAAATCAATTTTACGTTCAATCTGCTCTGATTTCTGCGCCAGTCTTCTTTCCTCACTGACAATGACGGATTTAAGGTCTTTAATTTCCAGTTCAGCCGAATGTTTCAACTTCAGTTCCTGGTCTTTAGCATGAAGTAGAGCTTCTTTTTTTATTTTTTCAGCTTCATCTAAAGCATTTTCAATGAGTTTTTTCCCCTGCTCTTCTATATTTTTCTGTCGTGACTCGATTATTTTTTTTCGTACCAGAAAACCGACAACTATACCGCATACAAGGGCAAGCAGAAAACTTGTTATTTGAGAAAGGCTCACGGGGTTAAACCTCAAGATAAAATTTAAAAAAGAGCTGAAGATGCAGAGATAAACTTCTGGCGGGGAAACAACGGCAGGAATTAAAAAGGAGAAAAAGATGCTACAAGAAGAATCTCATAACAATACGTGTATGCCCATCAAAGCCGGAAAGCTTTCGGCACCAAAAGAATACCAACCCCCCTAAAACACTATAAAGGGTTAACATTCTTGTTGGATATTTTATGATTTATATGAACCTGAAAAGACAGGGATAACATGGCTTAAGCGTATATCTATTCATCCTAACGACAAGGAAGTGTATGAAACAACCAATATTCCAGCAGCTATCAGCCCCATGCTTACAAAAGGCTTATCCAGCTTCTATGTATATAAACTGTCACGAGACAGAGTATAGTGCAATAAATCCCCCGCCATGACCGTGTGAGCAGTGATATAGAACCTAACTAAGTTAGGTGGGAGAAACTCATAAACCACGCAAGTTCTTCCGCCAAGGCAGAACATCTTTTATGGCACAGCGGAGTCTCCCTTGATGCTCGTGTTGGCTCAATAATACTGGACATCACAAATCAGGCAGGGGAATCCAATAATTTTTTTTATATATATAATCTACTTAAATTCCAGAGAATTATCAATCTGAGTTTTCATACGGCCAACTGTTTCATCTACCATGATCCGATAATTATCAAAATCCCTTTTCAATTTGACATATTTACCGGCCATGTTCAAGCTTGTAAGAATGGCCAGCTTGTTGGCCGGCAAGGTTGATGAAGACTTGGCATATGACTCAAGTTGGTTTTTAACGAGCTCTAAAATCTCATTGACATCCTCTTCAGGTGCGTCCGTATATAATGGATATTCCTGGCCGAGCACTTCAAATTTGACCAATCTGTCCAATGGAGCACCTATTTATATCTAAAGTCACATTCCAACTGTCAATTACATTATAACACATAACAGTTTGAATTAATTAATTGTTACCAAAATTAACCAAGCGAAGCAATAGTTTAATAATCAACTCTCCATGGCAAACAAGTTGGAAGCTTGATCACTCAAGGGTTCATGAGTTTTTTCATCGTTGGATTTTTTTTCATGTTCCTGCTGACCTTTTTCCCAGGCATCAATAGATCCAAGTATGCCGGAAACACGTTGATAAGCATCAGTTTTTTCATCCTTCAAACCTGAAATTGTATTTTGCAGTTCTTGAATATGCTCTTCTTTACCTTGAAGCCTTAATACAAGTTCATCTTTTTCCTGATTTAAGTGATTATAACGGGAAATCAAGTCCTCAACAACGCCGGCTAGTTTTATAATATCTTCATTTTGTTGCATATTTTTGAATCTCCTTCGTGTGTAATAGAACCTAAACGATT
>DAOUUW010000180.1 GCA_030667965.1 Deltaproteobacteria bacterium | reverse complement strand
GTGAAATCCGTGGCTTTCCGTACCCACCGCGCGATGGGGTTGGCTTTGTCATTTTGTAGCAGATACTATCGTATCTGTATTAAAATTTATAGCGAATGATTACTCTTGTCAAGTGGTAGTGTCTCTTATTTTAAAGTGATTTATTTACCGGCCAGCATCTGCTGCAGATATTCGTCTCCATGGTTAATGCGCAGTTCAACCCACATGGGAAGGTGGTCCGACATCTGGTGGGTTCGCCAGTAGGTTTTGTAATATTTGCTTTTGTTTTTTTCGTCCCTTATTTTTCCTTTTGTGCTTTTGATATATTTTTCACCCATGTTGTCAACATAGTCCGCCTCGTCTTCCTGGCGGAAAACATGGTCGAAAAAATCAAATATGCCGGCTTTGCCGGTGCAGACAAGCCTGCCTTTGCGTGCCCGGAAGGCGATCTGGTCGTAATGCCTGTCCTGTTTAATATTTGATCCAGGCAATTCCTGCAGCTCTTTCGGCACGTTGAAGCCTGATTTGGTGATTGCTTCATAGGTTTCGTCATCTTTTTTAAAGATGTTAAAGTCGCCCAGCAGGATGAGATTTTTACTCCAGGCGGTATTGTCCTGGGTGCGTTTTTTTAACAGTCCGGCAATCTGCTCGATTTCTTCAATACGAAACGGGTCTTCAGCGCTGTCCGTACCGTAAAGCACATGGACTGTTGCCAGGATGAATTTCGTCCATCCTGCCTTAAATCCGCACATGAACGGTGTTCGTGCAAGCTGGCTGATGGGTCTGTATTTTCTCTTGCCGTTTTCCGTGTATGTCAGGGGAGGTAGAACAAGCTCACCGGCAAGCCCGGAAAATTTTATCTTGCGGCCGTCATAGAGAAAGCCCATGCGCTCCTTGTTACCTTTGCTTCCTTCAGTGACATCCGAGACAATAAATTTCCAGCTGCCGCCGAGTATATCCCGGAGTTTCTTTAAGGCATACAGGTCTTTGCGGATTTCCTGGACAGCCACCAGATCGAAACGGGACATGATTTCAGCAATATAATAAAAAGATTCATCCATCCTGCTGCCAAACGACGGGGAATCAAATTCCCTTAGATTCCAGGTGGCGAGAACAATGGAATGATCGAGATTTCTTGGGGGAATGGAAACGTCCAGAGCCTGCCGAAGGCGAAGCAGGTTTTTTATGGTTCGTTTTCCCTCAGGACTTGCGTTGTCGATGTTATGGTAAAATGGCACGATTGTTCCTCATGTTTTATTTCTCGATGAAGTCCGACCCTGGATTCATCGACATATTAAAGCTTAAAGCGGTGAAATCTTCATCACCCGCCGAGACCGTTTCGCCAAAGATTGGCTTCAGCCTGCCGGCGTTTACATAGTCCCGATCCCGGCCCCCAGAGCCTTTTCATGGCAAGTATCTGATCTTCTACACCTGTCAGTATTTCTATTCGCCGGAGTCTGTCGAGTTCAATAGCATCGGCCCTGGCAAGAATGTCGCGGATCTCCTTCATTTCCCTGCGCCGGGATCCATTAAGACTGCTACCGCGGTTATAGACAATGCTGACCAGCACGGCACGGCACAACTCAGGAAGACGGGGAAGGGACGGGTAGATTGCTTCGGTTTGCGCATGAAACCGCGGCAGGGTATTCTCGATAAACACAGCCCAGGCTGCCTTGAACGGTATTGCGATGCCAAGGCGCTTCAGTATAATTACACGTCCTTTGGTGCCTCGCCTGCCAATGTCTTTTGATAACTCGTCAAGGACACTATCCGGGAGATGCGGCCTCCATAACTTCCGGAAATCGAGTTCGGAGTTGAATCTGAGGTCGTATCCCACACCAATGGTGACGCCACTGGACTCGCCCGGATAGTGGGGCCGGCGGCACACTTCATTGTAGTAGGCAAGCCCGCCTGTTTCTTCCCGGGCAATAAATGCAATACCGTTTGTGGGCAAGACGGGAGATGGCTCGGGTTGTGATTCCAGCCAGAACCAGAGGGCCTGGTTGGCTGTACCCGTGCACCTCTGGCCTGCGCAGTCCTGCCCGTAATGGACTCCCCGTTCGGTTCCACCGCCGAAATCACCGTCAGGAACCAGCATGGCTCCTACCCTGTTCAAAAACGACTGCAGACGCTTTACATCATCTCCCCTGTCTCCACGATGTAGTTCCGGATAGCTCATGTTTTTCACCATACTTAAAGGATCAGCATTTATTTTTTATTCCGTTTTTTCATTTTCACACCTCTCCTTTGTCTTTGGGTGGGGTGATGCTGTTAAGTGTTGGCGGTTCAGCAGGATCAGACCTCGGCGACTTTGCATTGGACGTAGCATCCGGTGTCTCCGATCCCACCTTGGAGCCAAAGTAGAAAGCGACAACCATACTGACGAGCTGGATATACATAAGGATAACTTCTTTTTGGAAAAAACCGGTCCACATGGTCAACATCACGAGAAAGGTGTAACCGATGACAAATGTCCCGGCCATTGCTCTTCTCATGATTCCCTTGTCAATTTTCTTTTCTTTTAACCATCCGAGAATGAGGATTGCGAAAAACCCACCAGTTATGACAATTCCGATAAAAAGAGCTAACCAAAGGTCGATTTTGTTTTTTGTTGTGTCCTCTGATGATTTTTTGACAGAAACAGTGATTTCTCCATCTACGGTTACTTTGCTTTTATCAGAGATGATCTTACTTTTAATCGGGTAATTCCTTTCTTTAGCGGATAAAGGAACTGATACATGATAGAAAACCGTCTTGCTGGTTCCTGTATGTATATCTTTCCAGATCCAGGAGATTTTTGAGGGATCGGTTTGGGAGAGAGTAACTGCCGCGTCTGCGCTGTTGAGCGGATCAACTATCCAGTCGCCCGGCATAACCTCATGTAATTCAAGTTGTTTTATCTCGGTATTTGCATGAAGCATAATCGTTACGGGAAACGTTGAACCAGGGATGATGCGTTCTGAAGTATGGACACATCTGGTTGCCGTAACACCCGGCTGTGTGTTTTCCGCAGCAGGCTCATCATTGCTTTTTGCAGGCACGACGGTTATTAGTGTGAAGCAAAGCATTACCGTTGCCATAAAAAAAAGTCTGATGCTGTTGATGTGTTCCTGTACTGAAATTATTTTTTTTATCACTTTTTTTCTCCTTCCTGCTCTCTCTAACACTCCTGAGTTTTGCTGGAAATTAATCCAACCACGCATCCGGCACGTCAAACCAGTTTGCTTCGTGATACTCCGGAATAGGCAACGGATCTTTCAAAGACGCCTGCCGGACCGGCGGATTACCGTCAAGCTTCACCCAGACCTTCCAGCCGCTGCCATGGGCGTACTCTCGGTAATCGTTGTAATTTGAGTAAAACGGCTGCCAGTCTTCGTCGCTGCCGCCGATGCGCACGTAGAGGTCGCCGTGACTGCCTTTAACAAGGGCGGCATAGACCCCCTTTTTCCGGGCATTATGCTGGGTGTGCAGCACGCTTCCGCCATGGACGCCGGTAACCTTTCTGGCATTAATCAATGCGGTTATTTTGTTTTGCAGGTCGTCGCCCCAGTCAAAATAATGTTTCCAGAAGACGGTCGGTACGCCGGGGTGGGTGAGGATATAGGCGTATCCCTGTTCCACCTGCCAGTCATTATGGAAATCCTCGGATTCATGGTGCTGCTGGGGTGTTCCGTCTTCGTTGGTTCGATAACCGGTATCATGGTTTTTGATAAAGGTGACCGCCCTGTTTTTCCAGCTATGGCCGTCGGTGCTGTCACCCACCATGCCGATGCCGTTACCAACGCCGTACAGGGCTGCGTAATTGCCTTTATTGTCTTTCAGAGTGAAAAAGGAGGTAAAGTCAAAGACATTGCTTGATGTAGTGAGGTCGTCCGGGGTTGTTGCGGTGTGCCATATCCAGCCGCGTTGCTCGGAATGGGCCGCCCAGTCATATTCTCCCACCGAAAAAGTTGGACGGGTCGCCCTGTTATAGACCGCTATCCATCTGGCGTGATAGCCATGCACCATGTCGTAGCGCCAGCCCAGATACCCGAGGGATTGCAACTGTAATAGGTATTTGATGATGTCCCGGCGCACGGTTTTGTTTGTATGGTCGATGTCGCGGAATGAGTCGTACGCATATGCCGTGCCCCCATGCCCGGCATAGGCGGACGGGTTTTCCTCGGCCGCACCTCGTTGGTCCTCGGGCGTGTTGTAAACCTCGGAATCGGGATTCAAAAAGGCTTCGTCGCCTGCGGTAATGGTCTTGGTATCCCAGTCCGGATTTTTGAAATCAGCCCAGCCACTCACACCGTCCCGGTGATTGATGACAATATCCGCCACCGGCTCAACACCGTTCTGCAGCAGGCTTTCAAGCATGGAGCGATGCTGCTGCAGGCTGCCGTATGTGTTGTTGAGATTGAAATATTCTCTCGGGTTGTATCCGGCGCTGATATCACCGGCAAAAGAGGGAGGAGGCAGCCATATTAGATCAAAGTGGCCGGCCCGAATGGCGGGGGCCTGCTCCTTGACAATGTCGTACCATTTCTTATTGCCGTAATCCGGGAATCGTTCCGGCATGCCATGCCGGTACGATTCCCAGTAAAAACCCTGGAGCATCACCCGGTCATCGTCAAAGCCTGACTGGGCGTAGGATAATCCTGATAAAAGAAAAAAGATTATCAGGAGAAAGCATGAAAGAGATCGTTTTTTCATTTTTCCACCAAGGCAAAGGCCCCCATATCGGAAGCTTCATATTCTCGTATCCGGTAGTAGCCGTCCCGCGTGCGCGGAAAGGTATGCAGTCTGACGGCAAAGGCGCATCGGCTGTAGGTGTCGAGCAGACTGCCCACCGTCACGCCGGTGAGTCCTTCAGCAACCGGTGTTGTTACCGGTGGTCCGGCAGGATCGGTTACCCCGAGCCAGTTAGTGGGGGATTCAAGTGTGCCGGACATCCCACGGTTGATTTGCAGGTTATAGTGACTGAGAAATCCGTTGGGATGATATGCCTGGTATTTCACCTCAATGTCCTGGTTCAAATCAGTGTATTCCAGGAACTGGCATTCAAGGGGGGTTGTCCCGGTAAAGCCCACCGATTCGATGGCCGCTACAGTGTCGTTGTTGTCCACATGGACGTTAAAAAGAATACTGCCGTCCGGCTGCACATGAGGAGCGTCATCAACAGGCCATTCATCATCAACAAGGGAACCCTCAACAATGAAAAATTTAAATCCAGCCCCTGACGGCGTCACCTTGTTACCTGCCGCGTCAAACATTTCAAGTTTCAGGGTGTATATGTCTGCGGCTGTTTTCACGTTCCCTCCAGCAAGGGTGGTGGTATCCCATTTTGCAAAAGGCCGGTCCCAGCGGTCATTCTCCACATACCAGTCAAGATTTGGCGGCACTTCAAAGAGATTATCTTCGCTGCTTACCGGGTTGGGGTTGGGATTAGGCCCGAGTTTGTAGGTTTTAATCTTCGGGTGCAACGGGTCGGTCTGGTCCAGATAACGATGGACGATGGGAGTGTCGATATTTGTCCAGCCGGTTGTCCCCTGTTTCCGGTAAGACCAACGGTAATACATGACATTGGGTCCTGCCGGATTGCGCAACCCGTCATGGAACTGCATGATCAGGTCAAGGGTTTTGCCATACGGATCAAATGTTGAAGTGACGTCCGGATGATAGAGTCCCCTGTTGCTGTCCGCTGCTGTCGGCGGTTTGATATGACCCTGGTGAATTTTCCACCAGCCGTCATTGCCGATGCCGATGGGCATGACATAGATGCCCGGTTTGTCCACGGACGGATTTTCAAAATGGCAGCGTGCCAGCGGATTGGTGACGATGAGATGCACCTCCTCTCCGTTCGGATGGTTCCAGTAGGTATGGCAGGGGACGGGTGTCAGCGCGTACACATATTGCATGCTGCCGGAGATCCATTGT
>DAOUUW010000129.1 GCA_030667965.1 Deltaproteobacteria bacterium | reverse complement strand
CGGAACTCAGAATGTAATGGTGGCTTAGTCATGGGTACGGTGCCTGTCCTGAAATCAAAGGAAGTGTCTGCTATCCTTTTACGCCGCAGAAATAACTCGGTGAGAAGCTGATGGAGTGGACAAAAGAACCAGCCTTTATTAACCGCAAGCAGGAAATATTTTTTCTGGAGAAGTGGGTTTCAGAAGAACCGGATAACATCCTTTTTATTTTCGGCCCCAAAAGCAGTGGTAAAACAGCCTTGCTGTCATGCTTTATAGAACATAATCTGCCGGACAACAGATATGATATCAAGCATTTTAATCTGCGGGAGATATTTATTGTCAATTATCAGCATTTCATACAGACTTTTTTCGGCATTGATTACAGTAAGAGCAAAGATGACGTAAAAGAGCGTCGTCAATATAATCTGAAGGTCTTTAAGTTGACTGTAGATACCTTGAAAGGGCTTGAAGAAAAGTCACTTGATCCATTTGCCGTAATGAAACAGGAACTGCAAAAAACAGTAGATGGGGGCATTCGTGCAGTTATCGTCATAGACGAACTTCAGGCCTTGGAAGGGATTTATTTCAACGGCCAGCGTGAGCTGCTTAAGGAATTGTTTAATTTCTTTGTTGCCATGACCAAGGAATCTCATCTCTGCCATGTAATTATCGCCTCCAGTGACGGCTATTTCATAGAGCGAATCTATAACGACAGTAAACTAAAAAAGACCTCAAAATTTCTTGAGGTTGATTATCTGTCTAAAGAGGATGTTAAATTCTGGCTTGATGATCTTGATGAAAGCTCAAAAATAAAAAAGTTTACTTTAACCGATTTTCAAAAAGAGCAAATTTGGAATACACTCGGAGGCAGTTGTTGGGAAATAAGCGCTTTTCTCGGTGATTTGCTTTGCGTAGCTCATGATGGAAACATTGGCGAAGAGGATTTTGCCGATCTCATTGAAAAGAAGAAAATAACTACGCGTAGCATGTTTGTTGATTATGCCGGTCTCTTTAAGGATAAACGGCAGCTTTTCTTTACAATACACGCCGTTGCTGCAAATGGCAGGTTTGAAGAAATAGATGTGGAGAGTCTTATCACTGAAGGTGTGTATGACGAAAAAGGATTACGCCAGGAGCTTTCCGAACTGGTTCGCCAGAATTTTCTGGCTTATAATCCTGTCACCGCAATTTTTTCACTGCAGGGAAAAAGCATGGAACACGGTTTGCGAATGTTTGTAGAAAAAATGCAAAAAAGGCAACAGTGAAAAAACGTTAGACAGGATTACAGGATAAAAAAAGAAAAGAAATAATCCTGAAAATCTAGTAAATCCTGTCTAAAATAGGAATACCATGAAAATAATGTCCATCGCCGGCGCCCGGCCCAATTTCATGAAGCTCGCCGCCATTGCCCGAGCTATTGAAGAACATAACCTGCAGCCATCAGCTGAAAAGGCCGGAGAACGTATTGTCAAAATATTGCTGCAATCGGAGAGAAGTTGATGGAATGGACAAAAGAGCCGGCTTTTATAAACCGCAAACAAGAACTTGATTTTCTGGAGCAGTGGATATCCGAAAAACCGGATAATATCCTGTTTATCTTCGGCCCCAAAAGCAGCGGCAAGACAACCATGTTATCCCGTTTTATTGAGTTGAGCCTGCCGGACAGCCGTTACGAAATAAAGCATTTCAATCTGCGTAAAATTTTCATTGTCAATTATCAGCATTTCATTCAGACATTTTTCAGTCTTGATTACAGTAAGGCCAGGGGTGATGTCAGGGAGCGCCGGCAGTATAACCTGAAGGTCTTTCAGCTGACAGTCGACACCTTGAAAGGGCTGGAAGAAAAGAGTCTTGATCCTTTTGCGGTCATGGAAAAAGAACTGGAAAAGCTCGCCGCCAAAGACATTCGGCCCATCATTATTATTGATGAGCTGCAGGCCCTGGAGGGGATTTATCTAAACGGCCAGCGTGAATTACTTAAAGAGCTGTTCAATTTTTTTGTGGCCATGACCAAAGAGTCCCACCTCTGCCATGTGGTTATTGCCTCCAGCGACGGCTATTTTATTGAAAGAATTTATAACGACAGCAAACTGAAAAAAACGTCCAGATTTCTCGAAGTTGATTATTTAAGCAAAGAAGATGTGCTGTTCTGGCTGAATGATCTCCGGGGGCAGTCAAAGATTAAGGCATTTACCCTGTCCGGCTCACAAATAGAGCAAACATGGGAGACCCTGGGCGGCAGTTGCTGGGAGATCAGCGCTTTCCTGAGCGACTTACTGCGGGTTGCTGATAATGGTCGGATACCCGCGGCAGATTTTGCCGAGCTTATTGAAAAGAAGAAAATTACCACACGCAGCATGTTTGTTGATTATGCCGGGCTGGATACCAGGAAAATCGGCCTGTTTCGGGCATTAACCCAAATTAACCACATTAAACCGTACATTGAGTTACGTGATCTGGCCGGAATCGTTGAAAATGGTTTATATACTGAACCCGATCTGCGTAAAGAGCTTTCTGAACTGGTGCGGCAAAACTTCCTGGCCTATAATCCGGTAACGGCAGAATATACTATCCAGGGCCGCAGCATGGAACATGGTCTGCGCATGTTTGTGGAGATGATGAGTGAGTAATAAACCATGAGTAAACAACCAATATCCATAACCCACCTCGGTGGAGAAAAATGCGTAACGATTTTCTCCGGTGATCTTGGCTGTAAAAATACGCCGATGCTGCCTGATCCTGATACTCCGGACTCCTGTGATCTTCTTGTCATGGAATCCACCTATGGCAACCGCAACCATGAGGGACGCAAAGAACGCCTGCAGACTTTAGGCCAAAAGCTGGTCAAAGCTCTGGCAGATAAATGCTGTATAATCCCGTAGTACCTGGTAAAAAAAGAAAACAAGCATAACCCTGATACCTTAGACAGGATCAACAGGATGGACAGGATAAAAAACCAATAAAAAAAATCCTGAAAATCTTGTTAATCCTGTCAAAAAATATTTCCTTAAGGATATTACCCGGCAGCTGAGGCAACTTGAAAATATTAAAATGAAAAAACTCCCCATCGGTATACAGACTTTTTCCGACATTCGCACCGGCAACTATTGTTACACGGATAAAACTCCATTAATCGATCAGTTGGTGAATGAGGGTAAGTTTTATTTTCTCTCCCGTCCTCGTCGTTTTGGCAAAAGTCTGCTCATTGACACCATTGCCGAAGCATTTCTTGGCAATAAAGAGTTGTTTTCAGGGCTGCACCTTGAAAATAACTGGGACTGGGAACAAAAATATCCGGTTATACGGATTGATTTTGCTCAAGGGATTTTAACCTCACGGCAACAGTTAGATACAAGCATTCTGGAGATGCTTCATGTTACGGCCGGACAAAGTGGCATCTCTTTGAGAATGAAGGAAACGCATCTTGCCTTCGCGGAGTTAATCCGTGAACTCCATCATAAAACGGGCCAACAGGTTGTGGTTCTTGTTGATGAATACGACAAACCCATCCTTGACAACATTACCGATCCTGAAACCGCAGAAGAGCAGCGAGACGGATTGCGAAATTTCTATTCCGTACTTAAGGCGCAGGGTGCCCATCTGCGCTTTGTCATGCTCACCGGAGTATCAAAATTTTCCAAAGTGTCACTCTTTTCCGGACTGAATAACCTGAAAGATATCACTCTTGACAAGCGATACGGAGCACTCTGCGGTTATACGCAGCAGGAACTCGAAATGGTTTTTCACGAGTACCTTGACGGTATTGATCTAGACCAGGTACGGCAGTGGTATAACGGCTATAATTTCCTGGCCGAATCGGTTTACAACCCTTTTGATGTCCTTCTCTATCTTGATAGTCGGCAGTTTAAGCCATACTGGTTTGAAACCGGTACCCCATCCTTTCTTGTCCGCCTGCTTGCAGATAAAAAAATTCTGATCCCGGAACTGGATGATTTAACAGCCGGAGAAGAACTGCTCAGTAGTTTTGATATAGATTTTATAGAACCGGAACCCCTACTCTTCCAGACCGGCTATCTGACCATAATGGAAAAGGAACATTTGTTTGACCAGGAGTATGTCTATCATCTCGGTTTTCCCAATCATGAAGTGAAAAAAAGCCTTACCGGTTCCATCCTGCACTGGTACGTCCAGGATCAGCGTCCATTGAAAAACAATCAGATGTCTCTGTTTAAGATACTAAAGACAAATGAAATTGATAAATTAGAGACACTCTTCCACGCTTTTTTTGCTACCATTCCCCACGACTGGTATCGAAAAAATACAATCGCGGAATATGAAGGCTATTACTGCTCTGTGGTTTACTGCTATTTCACAGCCCTTGGCTTGAATGTCCAGCCGGAAGAGTCAACAAACCATGGACAGATCGACATGACAGTGCTCTTCAACGACCGGGTTTATATCATCGAATTCAAGGTAAACGAGCTTACCGGGCCCGGTCGGGCGTTAGCTCAGATAAAAGAGAAAAAATATTATGAGAAGTATGCCGGTCGGGAAATATATCTGATCGGGGTTGAATTTAGTAAGGATGAACGGAACATTACCAGGTTCGAATGGGAGAAATATGATTGCTAGGAGGTTGTCCGAGAATAGGCATTTTTTCTCAAAATAACGAAGAGTTGGGGAAAAAGGGCATTCTCGGACAGGCTCCTAGACGCTCCGCGTTTCTTGTTGGCGAGAAGCCCTATTGTTGCTCTGTATTCAATCTAATCGTGTGTATGAGTATGGGGAAAGCAGCAATCAGCCATCAAATACCATAAGCCAAAAGCCATGAGCCAAACGCCAATTTTTTTTTAAAAAATTCCCCCCTGCCACAGCATTTCTGTAAATTTTACTGCTGGAATAATCTCTATGCTGTCATCAGTTATTCTGAGCTTATCTTCGCAGCAGACTATTAATCTGCGTTTAATTTCAGGATGGTCATCCTTTAGGCTTCGCAGCCCTTTCAGGTGTTTAGCTGTAATTTTTTTTGATGCTTTTGCTTCGATGGCAATTTCCATATTATTAATGATAAAATCAACTTCTGTGCCTCCGGCCAGCCGCCAATAATAAAACTCAGCAAATGTTTCATTGTACATATTGTAGGCACCCAGTTCATGAAAGCACCAATTTTCAAACGCTTTGCCGAATAATTCAGAACCTTGTTGAATGGCTCCTCGTTTGGCCAGAAAATTAACTACTCCTACGTCAGAAAAATAAAATTTTGCTGACGCGGCAACTCTTCTCTTGGGACGTTTACGGAAGCTGGGCAACCATCTACCAAGCAAGGTATCTTCAAGAATTTGAAAATATTCTTTAATGGTCTGACTGGAAACCCCACAATCACGAGCTATGGTAGAAAAATTGACTGGTTCTGTATCTGAAAGAGCCGCCATATTAAGAAAATCAGAAAAAACAGGCAGATTGCGCACTAATCCTTCCGCTGCAATTTCTTCTTTCAGGTAATTTGCCACATATGCGTTAAGTAATCTGCGTGGTTGGCTGGCGGGGTATATTCGAGGAAGATACCCATTATTAAGGAATCTGGTAAGGTCAAAATCAGGATAAAGTTCTGCGGCAATAAACCCGAACATCTCATAACGTATTGCCCTTCCTCCCAATAAATTTGCATGGCCTCGTTTAACTTTTCTGGCGCTTGATCCGCAAAGGGCAAAGTGTACATTGCGATTTTCATGTAACCAGTGAACCTCATCAAGCAGGGCGGGCAGTTTCTGTACTTCGTCAATGACAACAAAGGGCATATCACCCTCATAAGGTAACTCCTGACGAAGAAACTCCGGATTGTTGAGATAGCGGCGAAATTCTTCAGCTTTTAATAAATCAATCCAGACGGCATCCGGATAAACAGTTTTTAGTAACGTTGATTTTCCTGTTTGGCGAGGACCCCACAAGAAAAATGTTTCCTCTCCCGGTGGTGGCAAATTTAATTTTCTTTTAATCATTGAGCAATACCTGGTTTGATAATTTTAAGTTATACTTGAAAATATCATGAAATTCTCAAGTGTCAATGTGTTTTTACGGGTAAGTATTGGGAGGGCTCAGCTTTTATCAGGTTTTCTTTTCCAACCGGAGATAGCGGCACGTCAGTGATTTTCTCCGGTGATCTTGGCTGTAAAAATACTCCGATTCTGCCGGATCCTGACACCCCGGATTCCTGCGATCTTCTTATCCTGGAATCCACATATGGTAACCGTATTCATGAAGGTCGTGAAGAGCGTCTGCAGACTTTAGGGGGAAAAACTGGTCAAGGCTTTGGCAGACAAGGGCAAAGTGTTTATTCTTGCCTTCTCCCTTGGACGAACCCAGGAGATTTTGTTTGAGCTGGATCGTCTTTTTACTGAAGCGGTGAGAGATTCGCCTTTGAGCTGAAATTAAGTTCAGCCAAGGCCCTGGAGCGTGGCAAGAAACAATTGGCAGATTATCTTGACCGCCTCAGTCTTGATTCCGGCTGGCTGGTTATCTGCAGTCGTGGTGAAGTTACGGATTGGGACGCGGTTGGTCGTCGTGAGCATATAGAGGAAGAAAATAAAAAAATTGAGGTCATATGGCTGTGATGAAGGTTGCTTTGGGAAGTGGTTCCGGAGCAATTAATCGCATCAAAATTGTTATCTTGTGATACCGTGTGAGAGTGTGTTGAGGTGTTGTGATTACAGTATTTTGTTATGGATAATTGTAAACATTCGGTTAACCCGTAGAATCTCGTTCCCATTCAACTTTTCCCCTATTGGTTTGCCAAAATGCCCCTGAAGAGAATTAATGAACGCGGAAATAAACCCTTCATCTTTTACTGAAAAAGTTTAAATCGCACCACCTAAGAGTGTTGGTGCGAGAAGCCATATTGTTGCTCTGTATTGTGACAGGTTGAGCAAACTGTTTGGATCCAGAGCGGCTTAGGCCGTTTTGTATTGATGTACTTCGTTTTTAAGCTTATCTTCTAATAGATCTTCTGCTTTCTCTAATTCATATCGACTTTGGAGGTTCATCCAAAAGTGAGGGGTCATGTTGAAGAAGACACCGAGGCGTAAGGCTGTGTCTGCTGTAATTGATCTTTTTTGGTGAACAATTTCATTAATTCTTCTAGGAGGAACCGAAGTGTCTTTTGCCAGGCGATATTGGGTTATTCCCATTGGCTCTAGGAATTCTTCTAATAGTATCTTACCGGGATGAATAGGTGGCAATTTTTGAGTTTTCATTGATTTGTGCCTCGTGGTTATTTTTAAGGATAACAACATCGGGTTACGAAGAAAGTGGAGATGGATTTTGGGTGAAATTGAGCTACGAAGAGCAGAAAATAAGTAGTGGCGGAGTAAATGGCGGAGTAAATGGCGCAGTAAGTGGCGGAGTAAGTGATTTGCTGGATTTTATCCGCTTAAACCCAGGCAAAAAGATAAAGGATTTCACAGTAGCATTAGGGCAGCCCCGACGCACAATTGAACGTTGGCTTCGACAATTAAAAGACCAAGATAAAAAAAAATTTCATGGTGCACCAAAAACAAGGGGATATTTCGCCCGAAATGAGACATGAGGTAACTCATTACCCTAAAAGAAAAAACTATGACAGGATTAACAGGATATACAGGATAAAAAACAAAGAACAATAATCTTGTTAAATCCTGTCAATCCTGTCAAAAACAAAGAATAATAATCCTGTTAAATCCAGTAAATCCTGTCAAAAAAGAGAAAAGAAATCCTGTAGTCCCTGTTAATCCTGTCAAAAAAGAAATAATCTTGTAGTTCACTCAATTAAAGAGTTGGCAAGATAAATAAAACGTTAGACAGGATTACAGGATAAACATGATAAAAAAGAAGAAATAATCCTGTTAAATCCAGTTTAGAAAATGGTAAATCAGCCATGAGCCAACAACGTAAACAAATTAGCGATCTTGCCAGGCAAGAGAGGATTGCCTTCAAGAAGCATAGCCTGCTCCGTATGCATGAGAGAAAGATCAATGCTGATGAGGTTAAAAAGGAGGAGAAGGCAATGAAATGTGCATTATGTAATGGGAAAATGATGAAAGGATATACACATCTTACATACGAAATTGACGGGAGTTTCTTTTTAGTGGTTAAAGATGTACCTGCAATGGTTTGTAATCAGTGCGGAGAAGCATTTGTTGAGATTGGAGTTGTTCGGGTTGTAGAAAAAATTGTAGAAGTTGCTAAGCATGATGGAGTTACTTTAGGCATTGTGAAATATAAGGCAGCGGCATAACCGATGTAAATATTCGTCAACCCATTAACGACAAGAAATTAATGAGCGTGGCTTGCCGTATCCAAGACTCTCGCAGCCTATTGATTGATATTTTTGCCATTGGCTTCTGCTGCGGCTGCAACAGCTGCGTG
>DAOUUW010000261.1 GCA_030667965.1 Deltaproteobacteria bacterium | reverse complement strand
TCATGGCTGGAACCGAATCTCTCAGAGCCCGCCACTGATCTCCTTTAAAATTTTTTATCCAGCCGACCAGGCGAAATATCTCATCCTTTTCATGTTTACCTGCCGTCTCCTTGCGCAACTCTTTATCAAATTGGCGCTGCAGACTCTCTGCAACCGACATGAGCCTGGCCTCGATTGCCGTGAGAAGTAATGACGCGAGACGCGAAGGTCCCAGCTGCCGCCCTTCTTCAATCAGTTCAAGCCCTTCTTCTTTCTGCTTCCGGAGAAGATAAAGCATGCCCAGGCAGATCAAATGACGCCCCCGGTATTGGGCCGAGCGAACAGAAGGGGCTTCTGCTTCAAATTCACGCTGGGCAAGATCCAATTTTCCCTGACCAGCGAGTTTGCGGCCATGGGCAAGTCGTGCTTCCACCAGAAGTTTTTTCGCATGGCTGTTAATAGGATCAATCTCAAGCAGATGATCGGCAAAACGGGAGGCCTTTTTAAAAGCACCCCGCCTTGCGGCCGCCTCAATCATGAGCAGCAGAATATCAAGATCATCAGGCATTTTTTCCACAGCCCGGTTAACCAGTTGATACCTTTGTGTCTCCTGTATATGACCAGCTATTTCACATGCTTTCAGCCAGGCCTCTTTATCGTGTGGATCCAGCTGAAAACTCTTTTCCATCTTTTCCAGCATGATTTTATACGGAAAACCATGCTGGGAACGCTCCATGAGCCCCACCTGATAACGAAGAACCAAGGCAACCTTCAGGTGATTTTCCGGGTTGGTATCATTAATGGACGCCAGGAAATCATCCCAGAACTCTACCGCAACATCACCCTCGTTATCCAGCTCGGCGGCAAGGGCAATAAGATGATCTATTTCTGACATGGAAAAATTACCATGCCGGGGCAGCAAGAGAACAATCATTTCTCCGCAATGGGGCAGAAGCCGCCGCATGAGCATTTTCTGTCGTTCCTGACCGAGAAGCACTCCATGATTTGACAAGGCATTATACAGCTTATACGGATTTTCTCCGGCCTGGGCAAGCGCTGAAAGCAGCTGCAGCCCTTTCGTGTCAATGCCGAACAAATCCTGAATATTTTTCCGGCCTGCCGCAGAAGCATCTTTAAGTTCTGTTAAGATACGTGCGGCGCTGTCAGTTCGCAATGAATACAATTCGCCAAAACGGCTATAAGGAGAATTTACGGAAATCTTTTCCAGGAACCGGTCAGCAGCAACAGCATCCGTATCCCGCAGCAGCATCCCCTTTAACAACAAACGAAAATCCCGAAAAGGGGAGCGAAAGGGGATTAATTTCAAAGCCCTCTCCGCTGCTGCGTCATCTGCCGCGCAATAGGAAATCATCGCCTGCCGAGCGGTAGAATGATGCTCAAGTAACGATGAGCCGTCAGGGAAAGCGGAGGATATTGAATCTTCACCGCCTAACAGTAATGCCCCGAACAGGGCTTCGAGTTGCCGACAATTTTCAGCAGATAAAGCATCACGAAAGCGGCAATAACAAAGTGCTGCCTCTTTATATTTGCCGATTCGTAAAAGAAGGGAAATATGCAAGGCTTCCTGCCCGGACGAAAGAGAGCTGCGGGTCATGGTCTCAAGGATGGCCAGGGCCTCCCTGACAAAACCCTTTTCTACAAGCTGATTGACCCAGCCAAGATATGCTTCAGTTAGAAATTCGCGTCTTTCTGCAACGTCCCCTCGACATAACAATTCCTTAAAAAAAGGGATCGCATCCTTATAATTTCCAGACCGCAAACACCTCTGGCCCTGCTGCTCAAGCTGGATCTCAGACATGTCGGCAAAAACAGGTGTGATTTTTTTCTTTTTGTTTCGTTTTTTCTTTTTCGTACCCATGATTTCAGAACGCTATTATATTCCCTCTAAAATAGAAATCCACAAAAATAGCACTTGAGATGAAAAACTCCAACATTCACTTAGCAATGCGCAAAAAGCCGGAATCGTTTTTCAATGTCAAACTTCAATTGTGCCGTATGTGCTTCCGGTACTTGCGCCTGCGCAAAAATTACCTTCCAGCCCTACCACCTCACCTGATTGTGCGCAGATGAAGTGCAGCTGAATTGTTACTAAAATTTTTGATTCATAAACATGCGACACCACCTAACAACCTTTTTGATTCTGAGATAAACGTACTAATCTTAGACGGTCGGCAATGTCACTACTTCTAGTATCTGAAACACCAGCAACTCCAGCAAACTCCGGCCAGCGCCCCACCGCAGTTGTAACCTCAGCGATCATTGTCTCCATCTCTTTTATGGAAATACCATATTGCTCTGCCAGCTTAGCAAAATGCCCGTAAACAGGAGCACGGCCTTCACCGGCCACACTGGTGCTATGCTCACCACCCGGGCCATAAGCAAAAGTGAGATCATAGGCCGGAGATAAAGCCCACTGACCAGCGACATCATCGAAAATAAAGCTGAAATTTTTAACATGATCGTCGCGATTATGGGCCAGGACATTAAAGAGCATCAGGCGGAAGGCCTGCAACAGGTCGGCATAATTATGTGTCAACATCGATGTCACTTTGAGAAGATCACTATAATCACACACCGGAAT
>DAOUUW010000206.1 GCA_030667965.1 Deltaproteobacteria bacterium | reverse complement strand
CGCAACTTCTCGCAAGAGCAGGGTGTAAAGCGCTTATCATAGAAGGCCGGCCCAAAAATGACTCCTGGTACAGCCTGTCCATCACGCCGGGCAATGTGACAATAAACAGTGAAGAGGAGTTGATCGGCAAGGGAAATTTTGTCGTTATTGAAACCCTCGCCAAACGAATGAACGCTAACGAGGCAATCATTACAATCGGGCCGGCGGGTGAAATGAAAATGAACGCCGCCAATGTGTCGATAAAAGATCCTGACGGTAAACTCCGATCCTGCGGGCGGGGCGGCCTGGGTGCGGTGATGGGGTCGAAAGGTATCAAGTTTATCAGCATTGATCCCCAGGGCGCTAAGGTTGCAATTGCCGATCCGGACAAATTCAAAGCCGCGAACAAGGCTTTTACCAAGGCACTTGTTGATAATCCTGTCAGTCAGGCGCTGGGTACTTACGGAACTAATGTGTTGATTAATGTTATAAACGAAGCCGGAGCTTTGCCGACACGCAATTTCACCCAGGGTCAGTTTGAAGGCCACGAAAAAATCTGCGGCGAAACCATGCACGACCTGATTAAGGAGCGCAATGGCAAGGTCAAACATAATTGCCATAAGGGCTGTGTCATCGGATGTTCGCAGATATATAATGATATCAAGGGCAAGTATAAAACATCCGGATTTGAGTATGAATCAATCTGGGCCCTTGGCGCTGACTGTGCGATTGATAATCTTGACCATATTGCCGAAGCAGATCATCTTCACGACGATATCGGCATTGATTCCATTGAAACTGCTGTGGCAATGGGCGTTGCCATGGAAGCGGGTGTTCTGGAGTTCGGAGATGGCGCAGAGCTTGTCCGTATATTAAAGGAAGAAGTGGCACAAGGTACCGCTCTTGGCCGCATTATCGGCGGCGGGGCAGGGGCTGTTGGTCGCGCCTATGGCATTACCCGTGTCCCTGTTGTGAAAAATCAGGCAATTCCAGCCTATGATCCACGGGCCATTAAAGGCATGGGCATAACCTATGCCACATCAACCATGGGGGCGGACCATACCATCGGCTATACCATTGCCACAAATATTCTTGGTGTGGGCGGCACCCTTGATCCACTTGTCAAAGAAGGTCAGGTGGAACTGTCACGCAACCTGCAGATTGCCACGGCGGCCATTGATTCAACCGGAATGTGTCTCTTTATCGCTTTTGCAGCCCTGGACGACGCCACATGTCTCCCGGCCCTCATAGACATGATTAATGCCCGTTTCGGCATCGAGCTTACCTGTGAGGATGTGACAAATCTGGGTAAATCCATTCTCAAAACAGAACGTGCATTTAATAAGGCTGCCGGATTTACAAAAGAAGATGATCGGCTGCCGGAGTTTTTCAGCCTGGAGTCTTTACCGCCCCATAATGTTATCTGGGACTTTGAGGGTGCTGAGATTGATGCTTTCTGGGATTTTTAGAAAATCTCTCGCAGAGCTCACAGAGTCACAGAGAAAGGGAAAAACTCTGTGACTGGTATTTAGATATTTATTAAACTCAAGTGACTTCATGAAAGATATGCTGGGCAGAAAAGGGCTGATTCCTGTAAAAAAGGCCCTTGCTATCCTGAAAGACCAACTGGAAAATGTCACCACACCATCGGAAAGTATTTCCCTTTATAACGCCCTTGACAGAATAACAGCTCGCGATATTTTCGCACCCGAGGACCTTCCGGTTCATCCCCGCTCCACCATGGATGGTTTTGCGGTGAAGGCCGCAGATACTTTCGGGGCCAGTCAGTCCATGCCCTGCTATCTGCAGATAAGCGGTGAAGTGCTCATGGGCGAGAATCCGCAGGGGGAGGTTGAAAGGGGGTATTGTTATCGCATTGCAACCGGCGGACTTTTACCGCCGGGCAGTGATAGTGTTGTCATGCTCGAACATACCATTGCCGTTGACGAGGATATGATTGAGCTGGTCAAAAGTGTCGGTCCCGGCACGAACCTTATAAGTGCCGGAGAGGACATTAGAAAGAACAGTATCGCTCTTGCAGCAGGGCATTTGCTGCGGCCCCAGGATCTTGGTCTGCTGGCCGGGCTTGGTATTGGAGAGATCGATGTTTATCAGCAGGTGAGAGTCGGCATTCTCTCCACAGGTGACGAAATTGTCCCCTGGGAGCAGACACCCCCTGCCGGAATGATCCGCGATATAAACAGCATTACCCTGGCGGGCCTTGCCGTGAGGGCGGGAACCACGGTGACGGATTATGGTATCATCTCTGACGTTGAAGAGCATTTTTTTGCTGCGGTGGAAAAAGCGGTCAGAGAAAACGATCTGGTGCTGTTTTCCGGTGGTAGCTCGGTGGGCATGCGTGATCATGGCGAAAAAGTTATCGAGAAACTTGGTAATCCCGGCATACTTGTCCATGGTGTCACTCTAAAACCGGGTAAACCGATCATCATCGGCCTGCATAGCGGCACACCGATCTTTGGCCTGCCCGGTCATCCTGTGTCGGCCGCGGTCTGCTTTCATCTCTTTGTTGAGCCGGCAATACGGCAGCTTTCCGGTCTGCCGAGAGACCGCGATATCCCGGAACCGACAATTACTGCCACTCTTAATAGAAACATTAACTCGGCCGCCGGCAGACTTGATGTTGTCCGGGTGCGGTTGAAAAAAGAAGAGGGTATTCTTATTGCGCAGCCCGTGCTTGGAAAATCAGGTTCCATATCAACCCTGTCACGGGCCCACGGATATTTCCTTATTGATGAAAACACCCAGGGAGTGACAGAAAACACCCAGATCCAGGTACACCTTTTACAATGAAAAAACGAAATATCTTTGTCAAAAATCATCCTCTTTCCGAGGCAAAAGAGAAATGGCTTCAGGCCCTTGAGGCAAAACATTTCGGGGACGGCATTGCAACGGATAGTGTTTCTGTCGATGACTCACTTGGCGCGCTTATCGCGGAGCCGGTTTTTGCCATCCACTCTTCACCATCCTATAATGCTGCCGCCATGGATGGAATTGCCGTCCGGTTTGCCGATCTTGCCTCTGCCTCTGAGGCCTTCCCGGTGCGACTCGGGCAAAACTCCTTTGTGCCAGTCAATACAGGGAATGCCATTTCTGAAGGCTTTGATGCCGTTGTCATGATTGAAGACGTGCATTACGTCAACGATAATGAAGTTGAACTCGCAAATCCCGCCACTCCCTGGCAGCATATTCGAACCATCGGCGAGGATATCGTCGCAACTGAACTCATCCTGCCGGAAGGACACAGAGTGAGGCCGATTGATCAGGGGGCAATGCTGGCAACCGGAGTAACGGAAATCAAAGTGCGGCGGCCGCCGAAAGTATGCGTCATTCCCACAGGCAGCGAACTTGTCCAGCCGGGCCGCCCGGCAAAACCCGGCCAAATTATCGAATTCAACTCCAGAATCCTTTCGGGCTATCTCAATGAATGGGGCGCTGACTGTATTCCCGGGCATCCACTGGCCGATGATCCTGAACAGCTGCGCAAGGCAATCAAAAAACAGGTGCGGGAAAACGACATTGTTGTTCTCAATGCCGGAGCCTCCGCCGGAACCAGAGATTATACTGCAGATGTGCTTGCAGAACTTGGCGAAGTTGTCATTCATGGCGTGGCCATAAAGCCGGGCAAGCCGGTTATTCTCGCCATTGTCGACAGGACGCCGGTCATTGGACTGCCCGGTTACCCTGTGTCGGCAATCCTTACTCTGCGTCTTTTTGTTCGTGACATGATATATCATTTTATGAACATGGAAACGCCAAAGGCACAATTCACAGAGGCTGTCATGTCCCGCCCTCTAGCCTCTACAATGGGTGTTGATGAATTTGTGAGAGTCACCCTGGGACGGGTTGATAACGCTCTCATTGCCACTCCGTCCGGCAAAGGTGCTGGAGCCGTCATGTCTCTGGTACGCGCCGATGGTCTGCTCACTCTTCCTGTGGGCAGTGAAGGCGTTGGGGCCGGTGAGAAGGTTCAAGTCGAGTTATTGCGCTCCCTAACGGAAATAGAATCAACTCTCGTTTTTATCGGCAGTCACGACAATATCCTTGATGTCATTGCCAATCAGCTGCATAAACAGAAACCTGTCATCAGAATTTCATCGGCCCATGTCGGTTCCATGGGCGGCATCATGGCAATTCGCAGGGGAGAGGCCCATCTGGCCGGAACCCATCTTCTCGATGAAAAGACGGGTGAATATAATATATCGTTTATCAAGCGCTTTTTGCCTGATGTTCCTCTGCAGCTTGTCAACCTTTGCTACAGGGAACAGGGGCTCATTGTGGCCAGGGGAAATCCCCTGAACATTGCCGGATTTAAAGATATTGCCGAACATAATTTTTCTTTTATCAATCGGCAGAATGGCGCCGGCACCCGCCTGCTTACAGATAAAATACTCCGTGATCTGGCAATCGAGCCGGACTCCATTCGCGGATACAGCCATGAAGAATATACCCATATGAGTGTGGCAGCGTCAGTTGCCGGCGGCAGTGTTGATGCGGGCATGGGAATTCGCGCTGCAGCAGTGGCCCTTGGTCTTGATTTTGTGCCGGTGGCTGAAGAAAGATACGATCTCATCATTCCACTTGCATTCAGAAAAATGGGCAAGGTGCGGACTGTTCTTGATCTTATGGAAAAGGATGAACATTTTCACAGTCAGGTGCCGGCCCTTGGCGGATATAATCTCCGGGACTGCGGCAAGGTAATGTATGAGCAAAAGTAAGTATGCAGGATGATATATGATAATAACAGTTAAACTTT
>DAOUUW010000204.1 GCA_030667965.1 Deltaproteobacteria bacterium | reverse complement strand
ACCGGCAAGGTTATCAGCAATGAGACATAATGAACACTAAAGGCAATGGTAAAAGCAAGAAGTGTTGCCGTGAGCAGGCGCACCCGTGGATCAATGCGGTTCATGAGACACTGTGACGAGGTGTGAATAAGCATTATTGAGGTGACAGCATTTCCGGCTTTACTTTTTTCAAAAAAACAACAACAAAACCGGTCACCAAACCTTCTATAAACACGATCGGCACATGGGCCAGGGAAATGGCTGCAATAGTTGCGGTAAATTTTTTGTCACTGGCGTACAACGTTACTGCAAGAAAAAAACAATTCAATATGATTCCTGCAGCACCTGCGAGAAAACCGACCCAGAAGAATCTTTTTCTCCCCTTCACTTTTTTAACAAAAGGAGAAAAAAGAGCGCAGCATATCAATGCAGCAGCTCCGGAGTTAAGGGTGTTGGGTCCAAGTGTTGTTATGCCGCCGTATCCGAAAAAAAGTGTCTGCAGTACAAATGCGGCTGACAACGCAGGAAAGGCTTTCCAGCCGAGCAACAGACCGAGAAGGCCGGTGAGCATCAGGTGGGCACTGGAAGGGCCTATATTTATGTGAATAAGGGAGGCAACAAAAAAAGCGGCAGACAAGATGCCGGTTTTGGGAATATTCTCGTAATCGATACGGGAGAGGCCCATTGCCACGCCGCCCACCGCCAGGGTCGAACTGACAGCGATAACCGGCAGAGACAATACACCATCGGCAATATGCATTACTGCTGCCCTCTGCGGCGTTTAGCTGCAAAATAAAAAGCTATGCCGGTAAGCCCCAACAGATACCCGATACCTCCCAATATATCCTGAAATCGTTTCTTTTCTTCCTGTTGATCAAGCTGTGCCCGTATCTGATTGACCTGTTTCTGCAGAGGAAGGAGTTCCATTTTGACGATAGAGGCAAGTTCATCAGTTGAAACAGGAAGTTTCATCTCGGATATAGCGGTCTGGGGAACTGCATCTGAAAAATCAGCAGCGGGCGGATTTTCTGTTTTTTTCAAGACAGAATCGTCAGTCAACGGAGGAAGATCGGCAGGGAATTCTTCAGCTGTAATCTGCCATTCGGCATAATGGCCGTCCGGCGAATCGAGTTTGACCAGGGTGTCGATTCTGTAACGGGCCTGGATCTGAAATTCCCCATTTTCATCTGTCTGAAGTTCATCGATAATAACACCTCCGGGACCGGTCAAAACAACCGGGACATTCTGCGGTCTGGAACTGGAGGTGTAATAGGCGTATCCGCTGATGATATTTCCCTCAACAGCGGCAAAAATTTTCACCTTATGGGCATAAGCTGTATTACCGGTCAAAAAAAATACTGCAAAAAACAGAGGTGCTGAAAAACGCAATAACATCCTTACTTTTACATCAGGAATTTTCACTTACTCTCCATGTCAACGCATTTAACCCAAATGAGTCCGCCCAATTCCACATCCACCTTTTTCCCTTGCGGATTTTCCATGAGCGTTTCACCCTCAACAAGGGCGGCAAATCCCCACCACCCTGCCCTGGGCATGGCATAGGTAAAAACACCGTTTATATCAGACATGATGACCTGGGTAATAAAAGGATCAGCGGGAATTTCTACATTTTCATCCCTGTTAAGGTATTCAATCTCAATCTCGGCAAATGGAACCGGTCTGCCGTTGTGTTTGACAACGCCACGAAAAACATTACCGGTCCATAGTCCATAGGGACGTACAAGTGGGTCAATCTCAACCGGAAAACGGACGGGTTCATCCCAACCTGATTCTTCGCCAAAGCCGTTCACCACAACTTTTGTGTAATGGATGATCATCTTCTGCTCTGCCGGCTCCCAATACGGTGTCGGCTCCACGGCAAAAATATAATCACCAGGCTTTTTCACTGAGTATTCCGCTTTATATGCAGACTTCCCAGCAACCTTGCGCATTGACAATGTCTGCATCAAATCAGTCTGCTCACCATCATGCAGCACAAAAAAACGGGCAGGCTTATCCAGTTCCATGGCAGGACCGTTTTCCATGGGATGGCTGAACTCTACATCGAAACTCACTTTTTTGCCTGATGCAACATCAACAATATCTGTCGAAGGAATGAGTTCAAGGAAATGGGCTTCAGATTCAACTGCAACGGAATTTATACCTAATGCAAAGACTACATAGACAAATAATTTATTTTTCATTTTTTATACCCAAGCAGAATTTAACGTTAAGGAACAACCACTTTTCATACAATTGCTGCAAATGTATTACTTATTTTCCTATCCTTGTCAAGAACGGATTTTAAAAACTCTCCTTGTTTTCCCTTTCTTTTTGGAACTTATTTACAAGGGAAAAGTCATAATCGTCAAGTTCGTGTACCCCTCATATCCCTTTTCTTCTCATTGACTTCTTTTCACAAACACTATAATTTTGCGGCCATGAAAAAAACATTTAAACCGATAGTCTGCGAGGCAAACCATATCTGCATCAATGCTGGGGAAGAGATCTTCTTTCCCTGCCGAAGGAAGATCCCGGTTTCTGTATTATTAAACCGTCAGGCAGTGATCAGACCGTGGCGATGCTGAGTGGAAAAAATATTTTAGTCAAATCACCCGATCAAAAACCTGTGCTGGGACAATATTCCTTTTATCCAGAGCCGACATATGATGTAATCGAAGATAATCAACTTTATAAGGAATTAAGCAATCAACTTGCAGCCTATATACAAACCACCATGATTGCTTTGCGTGATAACCGCACCGGCATAAACCAAGTGATGCAATAAGAGTGATATGAAACCCGGACAAACAGGAATAAAACGCATCATCAATGCAACAGGGTATTCATTTGCCGGACTCAGGCAGGCTTTTCAGCATGAAGCAGCCTTCCGCCAGGAATTGCTCCTGTGTGCAATTCTCCTTCCCTTTGCTTTTTGGCTGACGAATGATTTTGTTCAAAGAACTCTGCTTGTTGTATCCTGTTTCATTGTTCTGATTGTAGAAATTCTTAATTCAGCCATTGAGGCCGTCGTCGACAAGGCAAGTCCTGAGAAAGATCCTCTAGCAGGTCGTGCAAAAGATATGGGCTCGGCGGCTGTTTTTCTCAGCCTCCTGCAGCTTATCTGCGTATGGGGACTATTTCTGTGGGATCGTTTTGGTTAAAGCGTAACCATGCGTGGTTGGATGACTTTTCTGCCGGTAACAAACTGATACTTTTCGGCAGGATACCCCAGGGCTATAACGGCATAAATTGATTCATCCCCGGAAATTGACAATCTTTTTTTAATGGAAGGATCATGTTTCATTGCCTCAACGGCAAAGCCTATGAGACATGAGCCAAGCCCCATGGCATGGGCGGCAAGAAGGATATTCTGCGTTGCCAGCAGGGCATCTTCAGCAGGGCAGCTTGCTTTTGGGGTTCCTCCTACTAGAATGGCCGCTGTTGCGCCATGAAACAACAGGTCTTTCCCTTTGCTATCCCATTCGTGTAATCCAGTTTCAATGGTTTTGTAATAACTGCGATAGTAGCGTCCCAGGTTATCCTTTAGAAAAATTCCGGCCATAATTCTCAGAAAGGGATTAGCAGCCTTTCTGTTCAGTGCCTTGAAAAAGGATGCCACAAAACCGCCAAAAACAACAACCTGACGGCGATTTTCAAGAATTGTGAATGTCCAACCCTGACTGTTGGTGCCTGAGGGGGCCGTTGTGCCGATCTTGACAAGATCACAGAGGATTTCTCTGCTGACTGTTTTATCCATATAATTCCGGCAGGAGCGTCGGGAGCGCATAAGCTGAACAAGATTCGTAATATCCGACCCGCCAAATGGCAGCCATTCCCTTTTTTCAGCAAAGGTCTGAAAATGCATTTTACAAGAAAGTGTTTTAAAATGGATCGCCTGGACAGGACAGACGGCTGCACAATGACCGCAGTCCAGGCAGCTTTCTCCCGAAAAAACAGCCTTTTTCTCAACCAGGGCAATGACTTTATCCGGGCAGACGCGAATGCATTCCCCGCACCCGGTACAGGCTTCATTATTTATGGAATGTGGCCCTGTTTTTTTCATATTTCCTCCGATCAGGCTTGATCTTACCAAGTGTCTATAATATATAGGTGCCAGGTTTCAGTAGAATACTGATCACCAAAATACGTAAATCCGCAATCATAATGTCGACAGTGGGAAACTTCCTGTGCCCAAAGCCCCTACATCCGTACAATCAGCTTTTTTGGTCTATCAATTGGCGTGGAATATTGCAATTCCTTTCCTGCGTCGAAATGAGAGACTGAGGCAAGGCTTTGATGAACGTACCTTGCAGATTAAGCCCGGACCAGCTGATCTTTGGATACAGTCCGCCTCTGTTGGTGAAGCATTTCTTTCCTGGGAACTGGTCAAAAATCTTGAAACTTCCCATCCCCTTCGTCTGCTTCTTACAACAAACACCAGCCAGGGATTGGAAATACTGCAAAAAGCACGCGAATACAGTAATAATAGAAACAACCTGAAGGTGGAAATTGCCTATTTCCCCTTTGACAAGCCAAAGCTCATGTCTATGGCCCTGTCATACGTCAAGCCAAAAGTTATGGTTCTCATGGAAAGTGAAATGTGGCCTGGGCTTATGAGGGCCTGCAGGCGCAATAATGTTTCTCTTCTTGTTGCCAACGGCAGAATGACGGATAAGAGCCTGAAGCGTTACATGATATGGCCATCACTGTGGCGCCAAATCCGGCCGAATAAGGTGCTGGCAATGTCTTCTGATGATGCTTTGCGCTTTGCGACTCTTTTTGGCCACGACATTGTTGACACAATACATAATATGAAGTTTGATCGCATTCATGAGACCCAGAAAATGTCCCTGGAAGAAAACCCTCTT
>DAOUUW010000152.1 GCA_030667965.1 Deltaproteobacteria bacterium | reverse complement strand
GGCAGTGCTGTAGGAGCGGCTTTAGCCGCGAAAAGGGCTGGCAAGGAGATGAAACTGCTTGCTTGCCAACCCAGAAAATTCGCGGATAAATCCGCTCCCACCCTCATTCTTTGCCGGTTACTTACTCAGGAGGCTGAAAATCAGTGGTAATCACATAATATATAGACATGGAAGATCAGGTGCAAAGATAAGAGTGAAAGCCTTGTTGAACATACAGTCGTCGTATGAAAAAAACGGTTTTACCCTGTTGGAGGTTCTTGCCGCTGTGGTAATTCTTGGGCTTGCCTATGTGGCAGTCCTGCAGAGTTTTTCGCTTTCCATGCGTAATATTGAAAAAGTAGACAAGTCCCGCAGGGCTGTTTTTGATGAACGTCTTGCCTTCAGCCGTGCCTCCATCTTTACCGGGGCGGAGAGTCTGGGTGAAGATGAGGCTGAAGGAGAGGTTTTTATTGAAGGCCTGAAATACCAGCTTGTCGAGGTTTTAAGTGACACTGGCGAGATGGCAACCCTGCAAATGCAGAATGCCCTCTAACAATGGCTAAAAAGGCTGTGAAGGTAAGGGAAACGACTCCAGGAGGCTTCCTTTGGAAAATGGCAGGCAATTCCCAGGGGTTTGCCCTTGTTGTCGTTATTGTTATCATGCTGCTTATCTCCTTTCTGGCAGGACAGCTCATTTTGAATGTGCGCACGGAACTGCGAGTGGCATATAATGATAAATCCTTTGCTGCCGGGCTTGGCCTGGCGCAGGCAGGGCTAAATATGGGGCTGTTCAGGCTGCTTGACAGGCCTGTTGAATATATTGACGAAGATTATGAAATGTTTATACAGGGCTATGAGTATGACTCTTTCTTGAAAACCGGTCATTTCTCTTACACCGTGGTCAATGAATCTGGTAAAATGGATTTGAATAAACTCAATGAATCCTTTTTCAGGCTTTTTCTCGAGTATTGGGAGATTGATAGTGAAGATCAGGATATTATTTACGACTCACTTCTTGATTGGCGTGACAGCGACGATCTTCATCGCCTCAATGGAGCTGAGACGGAAACCTATGAGCAACTTGAAAATCCCTATGTACCCAGAAATGGAAAGATAAGGGAGCCTTCGGAGTTATTTCTGGTACACGGAACTTCCGCTCTGGCAGGTTTGTTTAAGGCAACTGATTTCTTTACGGTCCATAACAACACCGGCCGTATAAATTTTAACAGTCTGACTCCCATGATGCTTGATTTTCTGACGGAAGGTGACCCGGAGCGAATAGAGGCCTATCGCGAGGCCCAGGAACTCTATGGTGTATTGACAAGGGAACAGGCCCGCCAGATACTTGGCGACGAGCGGTTCAGTCAGTGTTCCGCCGCGCTCACCTATGCATCCGGGAGCAACAAGTTTTATTCCATTATTACCAAAGGGGAAGCCGGAATTGACAAGGATACTGCTGATGAGACAAAAAACAAGACAGCGGCCGTGGAGGTAAGGGTGTTATTTGAACTGCGGGGCAGTAATGTGCATTATTCTTCCTGGGAAGAAGGCCTGTCATGAAGGAGAGCATTGAAGTACTTGTCCGGGAGGACGGAGTCGTTATCGGCTCTCCCTTTGTCGAGGGTGAAGGGGATTTTGTCCCCCGGCCGGTCAAGGAGCTTGCTTCCCGTCTGTCGCGCTATGCCGGCTCAAAAAGTCATGTCTCCAGTGAGGTCGTTTTTTATCTGTCTGAAGATATCCTCTTTTTTAAAGCATTTACCCTTCCTCTGAAAACACCTGATATTAAGGAGGCGGTGGGGTTTCAGCTTTCGATGCTTGCCCCTTTTGACGGTGAAATACTTCATAGTTTTACTGCCGCACGCAGCAAGGATGGCTACCGGATTTGTCTTTACGCCGTTGCTGCAGATCCTGTTGGTCAATATCTTGACGAAGCTGCATCGGCAGGATTCCAGTTGATGGGGATGTTTCCTGAAAGTCAGCGTTATGTTACGGCTTCCGTCAAAAAACAGCAATGGGCGCTGTTGCTGGCGGGGCGCTTTGCCAAGCTGCTTGTCTTTTCCGGAGAAAGCATCTCCGATCGTTTGCTTTGCCACAGCGAACCGACCAGGGAAGGCCTGGTCTCGCTGAGTAAAAGAGAACGTATTTACAGTTCCTCTCCATATGGGGAGGAATATACCGATTCAGCTCCCCTGCTGGCCGAGAAACCTCTTCATAAGGAGTTTAATCTCCTCCCCTCTTCCTACTTCCGGCCTGATTACCTTCGTTACCTGCTTCTGGCGCTTTGTGCCCTTAATATATTAGCTTTGCTGGCTGTGGGTGCGATAAAGGAGTATAAAGTCATAACCCTGCTGGACAAAATGGAAGCGAAAATAGAGGCAATTCTTCCCGCTGTCAAAGAAGTGGAACAGCTCAGGGTGGCAGAAAAAGAACTTGCCGCATCCATTGAACGCATCGATGGAATAGGTAATAATTTTGATATTATTCGTTTTCTTGACAAGACAACAACCGAGCTGCCGGAGAACTGCTATCTCGATCAAATTCGAATGGACCAGAAAACAGGCTCTATTCACCTGCAGGGCTACACCGAAGATTTGGCCCAGTTGACTGAAAAGCTTGACAGTCTGGATCAGGCCAAGCTTAAATCCACCCGTCGCCGCCAGAATAAAACGTATTTCCATGTGGAGATCAGCAGGCAATGAATCGGATTATTATCTTTATTAAGGGACTGGATCGGAAAGTTCTGCTTCTCTCGCTTGGAGCCCTGCTGCTGGCGCTTAATTTAGGACGTCTGGCCTGGGGCACCTACAGCAATCAAATTGACGAGGCTGAGGCCCGTATGGCCTTATTGGCTCAGTATGAGAGTGCCGTCGAAGAATTGCCCAATTTAAAAAAACGGGTTGGCCGTCAGAAGCAAAGGGCTGCAAGGCTGGAAAAATATCTTTTTTCAGGCGAGTCGGAAGAAGAGGTTTCTTCGGCAATGCAGATTGTACTGCAGGAAAAAGTTACTAAAGCCGGACTTGAGCCGGAATCCATCCGGCCCCTTGTCAGCGGCAAAAAAAATCTGAACAGGGAATTTAACGAGATTACCATTAAGATCCGCCTCGCCGGCACCCTGGAGCATTTTGTGGTTTTTCTTGCCGATCTTTACAGGTTGGATAAACTTTTTCAAATTGAGAGTTTTACCTTAAAGCCATATAAAAAAAACGAGATGAAAATTTTTCTCGATCTGAAAGGGTTTTACAGCATCAAAAATGTTTAAACCGGTTGCTTCGATATTATTAGCTTTTTTCCTGGCCCTTTTGGTCAGGGAGGCTGTTGTCTCCCTGCAAGGCGCAGACATCCCCCCTGCCCTGCCGGCTGTGGAAAAAAAGAAGGATGTTCCCATGAGGAACACCGTCAAGGACGTTGCTTTTTATCCTTCCGTCCCCTCTCCTCTTCCCGACTTGAACCAGGGGTACCTTTTTAATGAAGAGCGGTTTCTTCAAGGCGAGGTTGAGGCAGTTGCTGAAGAGGAGGCAGAAAGCGGTACGGAGCTCTCCGTGGACATTGATACCGTCGAGTATGCCGGTTCCATTATTATCGGGGATATGCGCAAGGGTTTGATTTCCTATGCCGCAAAGCAGGCTCCTGTTGCTGCGAAAATAAAGGTGCGAAGCAGGTCTCCTGTCAGGATCAAGTCGAGAAAATACGCACAGCTTCTTGCCGGTGACAGTTTAAGCGGGTATAAGGTTGTTTCAGTGGAGCCGGATAAAATGGTTTTTGTAAAAGGCACGGAAACCATTGAGAAAATGCTGCATGACCCGGAAAAAGTACGCCTTGCTCCCCCTCCGGTGGCCAAGAAAATCCAGCGTCAAAAAGTCAAGGCACGTGTTTCCAAAGCAAAACGTGTTGCATTAGACAAGGCTCGATCGACCACCCGCAAGGTGCAATCCACCAGAAAGGTGACGAGCAAGAAATCAGCCGTGCCAAGAGAAAAAATTCAGGTTCCGGGTGTTCCTGTCGGCAGGTAACGACCAGCAACATAAAGACTATTCACAAAAGGCTGTCCATGAAGACCTCTAGATTTTTTTTATCGAAAAATTTCCCGTCAAAGGGAAGAACGTGTGGCCGAAGTTTTAATTTTTTCTGGTGCGCCGCTCTTTCCCTCCTGTTTCTCTTCCTGAGCAATGGCTGTGCCACACGTTCGGATACACTTGAACATCCTTTCTTTGATATGGAAAATGTGCACAACTCAATCGTTCGCCAGGATAATCGTTCTGCGATTCTCGAGTCTGAGGAGCAGACTGAAACGCAGGGTCAGCGCCCAAAAACAAAAGATTTTTCCCCTTCAGTCCCTGAGCACGCCAATACTGCTTCTAAAATTGAAAAAAGCAGTGCTTCGCAGGGAACTCGTGAGCGGAAGATAGAAGGGGCCGGCGAAGAAGATGGCATACTGCTTAATTTTGATAATGCCGACATTTTTGAGGTTATCCAGGTTATTGCCGGCACACTTAACCTCAATTATATCATTGATCCCCAGGTGAAAGGGGTTGTTAATATCCGTTCAGGGCAGAAAATACCTACCCATGAGCTGTTCACAATTTTCAAAAAAATTCTCCATATCAACGGGCTGGATATCCGCAGTGAAGGGGCATACGATTATATTTATGTTGCCAAGAAATCAGCAAGTCTGCGGGTCAGCAGTCCTGACCAGATCAGCAAATTAACTGATTCTCCTGATCTTGTTATCCAGATACTGCCCATAGCCCATCTTGCCGCCGCTGAAGTGCAAAAGCTCATAGAGCCCTATCTGTCGGCCCAGGGGGCGATTTATCAACTGCCCAACCAGAATACCCTGCTTATTTCGGATTTTGAAAGCAATGTTGTTGATATGTTGATAATTACCGGCAAAATTGATATCTCACCGTTGTCTTCTTTCCATATTAAGATGGTACGGGTGGATAACGCTCCTCTTTTTGATTTAAGGGATGAATTGGTGGAAATATTTTCAGCCCTGTCGGTGAACCGAAAAGAGTATGAAGAGGTTCGTGTTTTGACCTTGGAGCGGGTTAATTCGCTTTTGCTGGTCAGCGCCAATGCTTTTCAGGTTGAAAACGGTATCCGCTGGATTAAAGAGCTTGATGTGGTTCCGTCCCAGGACAGGGACAATATTTATATTTATAATGTGCGTAATTCGGTTGCCTCGGAATTGGCGGACTTGATCAACCAGTTGCTTTTCGAGGATAAGCCTGCAGGCAGCACGAAAAAGACGCCTGCAGCATCGACCACCGGCAAGACTACAGACAAACCTGCTGCAAAAAAATCCTCTACTCCCGCCAAATCACTGTCTTCACTTCGCTTTGTCGGTGAGCCTGTGGTTTTTGCCGATGATGACCGCAATGTTATTTTGATCAGAGCGCTGCCGGCAGATTACAGTAGGATTGTTAAGCTTTTGGAGCGACTGGATAACCTGCCTCGCCAAGTGCTTGTTGAAGTAATAGTTGCTGAAGTCATCCTTTCTGAAAAGCTTTCTCTCGGTGTTGAATGGGCTCTTCATAATAATGATCTTAAAATTAACGGCAGTAATTATACCCAGAGTTTTAGTACTCTCTCCGGGGTTATAGATAGTAAATGGGCTCCCGCTTTTACATATGAGATGATCAGTAGTGCTGGTGACCCACGCGCACTCTTGAAAACTCTGGCAGATGAATCTACTGTTTCCATTCTGTCCTCTCCTCAGATTCTGGTACTTAATAACGAAACAGCCATTGTAAATGTGGGCGACCAAGTGCCCATTATAACTTCCGAAACTCAGACCGACACAACCTCAACGTCTGTATCGTACGATAAAACTGTTCAATACAAGGATACCGGGGTTATTCTTGAGGTCACGCCGCAAATTAATTATGATGGTGTTATTTTGCTCGATATCAAACAGACCGTCAGTAATGCTCTAGAGTTATCTGAGGGAGGAATACAGTCAGTTACGATTAGTTCCAGGGAACTGAAAACCAAGTTGGCGGTTAAAAATGGTCAGACAATTATGATTGGCGGTATGATCAAAAAGAATGAAACGAAAAGCGAAACAGGTATTCCTTTTCTAAAGGACATCCCTCTTCTGGGTTATCTTTTTAAATATGAATCAACTTCCATAGATAAAACTGAATTGCTTGTCATGGTAACTCCTTACGTTATTGAAACAGATGATGTCCTTGAGCAGTATGTTGCAGAATTTACGAAAAAGATGGCTGTCTACCGTTCTGAACTTTATGGGAAGAGTGAAGATAAAAAAATGGATTAAGGCCAACATGGAATGGTGTTATAATGCGTCAATTTGTCATAGATGAACTCAGTAAAGAAGAAAGGGATAATCTCGATACCTATCTGAAAAAGACATTAAAAGAGGGTGGCATGCTGGGCATGTTCTGGTTGGCGATACCAGATGATCTGCTGGCCGAAGCACAACAGGGACATGAAGAATGTGGTCCCTTCTTTTTTGGCTTTGATCTGGCGAAGGACAAGCTGATTGTTGAACTGCTGGTTCGCAGTAAGTCTAATCTGCACTGCACCTGTATCAGTTATGCCACCAGGGCTCAACGGGATTTTCTGCTCGATTTTTTGGACAGAATGCTGGTTGAAGAGCAGATTCGCGCCTGAAAGGTGATTTTATTTTTAGTAAAAAAAAAAGACCCGTCAGGTAAAAACCTGACGGGTCTTTTTTTGTTGTATGGATCAAACGTGAGTGCTAGCTTTTACCACCAGCAGATTGTCTGATCGGCATCCCAGACCATATCGACAAGTTTGTCATAGTCAGGAGCTTCAACGTTCAGATCAAAAGATTCACTCTCGCGGCCTTCTGAGACGATTTCAACGAGTTTTTGTACGTCATCAACAGGCGCGGAACGGTATACATGCAGGATTTTCATTTTGCAATCTCCCTGTAATTTAATTAGCTCTTGTCGCTTCTCATGATGCCGTAGGGCACGATCACGTCCATCTCGCGAAGCTTCTGGCCTAACTCTTCAAGGCTCATTTTCATCAGACCAAATTTCTCGACATTTGCTTCCGGGATGGTGAAAATTTCGCCTTCCATGTCGCGAATCCACTCGAGGTTTTCTTTGTGGTACTCGCTCATCTCTTCAATCTCGGTGTTCATCATAACACCATAGGCGTACATATTTTCAACAGCCAGACCCAGGGCGGATCTCATTCCGTCAAGGCTGTATTCATTGCTGGGGTACATAAAGCATACTTTAGACATGGGTTCCCTCCTATAAGGTCAGATAGCAGTCGTAATCTTCAAT
>DAOUUW010000176.1 GCA_030667965.1 Deltaproteobacteria bacterium | reverse complement strand
TTTACTGACAGCATCTTCTCCGCTTGTCACGGAGTCCACCTTCATGCCGCGTGTTTCAAGGCGTTCTGAAAGGACTTCAAGAAACTGTTCTTCGTCGTCAACCAACAATACTTTGGCGTCTAATTTTTCTGCCATTTTTTTTCTCCTTATAACTGGTTAGTACTTCTTGTCTGCTGTATATTTAATGAGATTCGCTGATCGTTACGTCATAGAACTGCCATGGTGCCCCATGACATTGGCGTCACGAACAGCTATCTTCTTATAGGCGTCATTGATTGTTTCCGACAGGTTCTCTATATCTGCAGGCTTCTGCAGATAGGCAAATGCACCAAGTTCCATACAGGTCTTACGGTCAGCTTCAGAACCATGACCGGTGAGAATGATGACTTCGATATTGGGATTTGCTTTCTTGGTCTTACTTAAAACCTCAATGCCGTTAATACCCGGCATTTTAAGATCAAGCACCATAACGTCAGGCTTGTCGCCATCGATAAAATCCAGGGCCTTCCGGCCATCAAATACGGCATAGGATCCGACATTGCGGTTAACAAGTCTTTCGGAAAGGGTCTGCACATATTCACGCTCGTCATCGACTAGCGTGAACGGGCTCATATTAATGTTGACCTCATGAAGGATTGCTACATCGTTGACAACATCAAGACCAAGTGAAGAGGCAAGCTTGTCGGTGATCTCTTTCTCGTGGGCAAATGTGCTGAAAAACAAGGCAATGGATGGCATTTCGTCTCCTATTTTTAGATTTGCTAAAGTGAGTCACGACAATGAAACACTTTTCATTTAAATAGTATATTTAGCAACAATAATGCCACGGAGAAATAATTTATTTATTGCCCTATTATTTTAAGATGTTACAGATGTTACACAGGAGTAATGGCAACTGCTGGGGGAGAATCACTTTTGAAACATTTTGAAACTTTCTACCTGGAAAGGCGCGTTTCACCTGCTTCACATATAGACAGGACGGGGGAATGCGCGGATTGAAACATCCGGCTAAGGGTTGTTGCTTTGTGTTCCATAAAGAAACAAAAAGTTGCTTTTTCGGTGAAATGGAAGTGTTTGAAATGTTTTTTTAAGAAAATATACGCGGTTTTCAGCTGTCAAAAAAAGCACCGGATTTCTTCAGAAGGTTCCACAGTGAAGCATCAAGCAACTGCCTGACCGGCGAACTTTCATCCACCGGCTTATCCAGGGTGGAACTGAGAAAACTTTCCACAAGGCGGGGAAAAAGGTGGCTTCCCCCTTGTTCAAGCTTGCTCGTATCATCCTGGAATAACTTGCGATATCCGGTGAATCGTTCAACAAAAATATCAGTCACCGTCTCGCTTAAGGAAGCCAGGCGCTCCTCTTCCATATCTCCCGGATGCCTTTCAATGATCTTATCAACAATAGAGACAATTATTGACTTGTTAAAACCTTCAACCTCCGTCTGCACCGGAACCTCCGTGCTGCGCAGATAACAGGTAGTCACCCAGAAAGCACAAAACACCTCAAATTCATTATATTTTATGGAGAATTCATCAAAATTCCCCGACGTAAAAAGATCAGCCAACTGCTCTGATGTGAGGCGGTAAAGGGCAAAAAGTTTATGCTGGATAGTGTCAGTTGTCATGGGTATCAGACTCTTACTGGTTTGGCCTGAGAGAATATCTCGCAGATTTATAATTGTTCAATTCAATAGTATTGCAGGCATTTAGGTTGAAAGGCTGAAGGTTGAAGGGCAAAATAGATCATCGTCAACCCTTCAGTCTTCAGCCTAAATACCTTCTTTTTTCTAAAATCTTCTCAGGTCAACAGATGATCTTCACCTTCATGATGGATTTTCCGCAACTTTTCCGGCCTCCAGGGGTAGAAGGTAAAAACCACGGCGGCAATTGCGGTGACCAAAAGCCAGCCCAGCCCGAAAACCATCAGGGAGCCGGAGGAATAACCGCCATAGGCATTACGGAACTCTCCCATCAGGGCCTGGACTACAAGAACAACCAACAATAAAGGAGTCAGGTAGCGAATACAGACATCCCACAACACATTGAGCCGCATCCCGCCACTGCGATTAACATGGAATCTGGCAACCCTGGCCTTCAGCAGCCAGCCCACCAGATAACATTCAAAAATGCCGCCCAGAATCAGGCCGTAATTTGTAATAAAATGGTCGGTGATATCGAGAATAAGCAAGCCTGCCCGCGTAGTAAAAATGATACTTCCAAGAAAACCGGCGAGACAGATGACACTGACGACCGATTTACGTGACCAGTGGAATTTATCCGTAATGGAACAGGTGAAAACCTCGATAAGGGAAATTCCGGACGAAAGACCGGCGACTATGAGGACAAGAAAAAACATGGCGCCAAAGAGTGACTGACCGAAAGGCAGCTGGCGTATTGCTTCGGGATAGACGACAAAGGCCAGCTGAGGTCCGCCTTTAATGACCTCTTCAAAAGGTACGCCGCTTGACTTTGCCATAAAACCGACGATACCAAAGACGGCAAACCCGGCGATAAAAGAATACGTACAGTTTATTATAGATAACCACAATGCGTTGCCGACAATATCAGTTTTTTTCGGCAAATAGCTCGCATAGGTGATCATGATGCCGAATCCCAGCGACAAGGTGAAAAAAATCTGACCGAATGCAGCGATCCAGACAGACCAGACATCTGCGTTATTGAAGTGCTTGATAATGTTAATTTTTTCCCAGTCAGCCCTAAGATAAAAATCTCTTATGCCGTCAATGGCGCCGTCAAGACTCATGGTCCAGCCGACGAGAATCAATGTAATGACAAAAAGGATGGGCATAAAAATGCTGCAGGCCTTTTCAATACCGCGGTTTACCTCTCTGTAACAGATCAGCCAGCAGACAAACCAGACGGCAAAGGTGGCGGCAAGAATGGGCAGCCTTATTCCACCCGGCTCAAAAGGAGAGCTGCTGATCTGCAGAAAATCGTTAAAGAAAAAAGCTTGCGGATCCGCCCCCCAGGAGAGATTGAATGAAAAAAAGAAGTAGTTGATACACCAGCCGATAACAACGGAATAGTAGAGCATGATACCGAAAAGGGCCACAGTGGGCATCCACCATCCGGCCCATTCCCACTTGCCGGAAATCCTGGCAAAAGCAAGGGGAGATGATGCCTTCTCCCGGTGTCCCAGTGTGTATTCGAGGATAACAAGGGGAATTCCTGCCATGATCAGAGCGCAGAGATACGGAATAAGAAATGCCCCTCCTCCATGCTCAAAGGCCATGTAACTGAAACGCCAGATATTCCCCAAACCCACGGCGGAACCGATTGCGGCCAGCAAAAATCCTATTTTACTGCCCCAGAGGGCGCGGTCAGCTGCTTCTTTCATAAATCTCGTCTCACATATCCCCGGTTCTTCAGACCGGTTCTTTCTGTGCTTACTATTCTCAAGCCCCTTTATCCGATCAGGAAGGATTTTAAAAAGCCACTCTAAAAGAAAATAAATCTTTGTCAATCTTCTATGGAATCAAGTAAGATAATTGCATGATGTTTTTCTTAACATATTTAGATCAAATCTTCTATTTACAGCAAAAGGCGCTACGTCAAAGCTACTAAGCTGAGATGGTAACTATTCCGGCGGACAGACTAAAGGTTGAAGATTGTTATGCAATTCCTGATAAAGGTGCGCATCGCGCACCAAAAAAACGACAAAATTCAACACTTAAGTTAACGGACGCCACCGGCAGATTGATGCTTCGGGAAAAATGGGCCGCTGTGGTTGACACGGTGGGAGGGGATATCCTGGCAACAGCCATCAAATCAACGAGGTACGGAGGCATAGTGACCTGTTGCGGCAACGTGGCATCAGCCGATCTCTTTACCTCGGTGTATCCTTTTATTCTCCGCGGTTGTAACCTTATGCGGCGTTGACTCAGCCTCCTGTCCTCGCGATCTGCGCCTGAAAGTCTGGTGGAAACTAGCCGGCGACTGGAAACTTGATGGCCTGGAGAACCTCGCAAATAAGATAAAATTACTACATCTAAACAATGAGATAGAAAAAATACATAAAGGGAAAAGTAAAGGAAGGATTGTTGTTGATATGGGTTAAAAGAACCAACAGGATCACAGTGAAATGGAAATAGAAAAAAAATATATTAAAGATGTCGACAAGCTGATTCCCCGCCCGGACATTGCCCTGGAAGTAATGACCATGGCCCATGACACCCAGTGCAGTATTCTGGAAATGGCCAATAAAATCGAGATGGACCCGAACCTGACGGCCAACATGCTTCGCCTGGCAAATTCAGCTTATTTTGGTCATATGCGCGAAATAACATCAGTGAGGGATATTATCGTTCGCCTCGGACTTGACACGGTGAAACTTATCGCCATCACAGGCGCTTCCGCCGGATTAATGAAAACCCCCCAGCAGGCCTATAACCTTGATCCAGGATCCCTGTGGCACCACTCCCACGCCACCGCAGTCCTCTCATCCGTCATTGCAAAGTATGCCCGCGTAGAAGATCCCGCCCCTATTTACACGGCATCCCTGCTGCATGATATCGGCAAAGTCATCTTAAACCGTCCCTTGCAGGTAGCCATTTCCAACAATAAAAATTTAGGTAAAAAATTTCACTCACTTATAGAACTTGAACACTTCCTTCTTAACACCGACCATGCCAGAGTCGGCATGGCTCTTCTGCAGAAATGGGGCCTGCCCGACAACATCACTCTGCCTGTCGGCCTGCACCATCAGCCGGAACACGAAAAAGCGGGACAGATACATGTCAAAATCGTATTTCTAGCAAATTTTCTGGTAGACAGTATCGGAATCCGTGCGCTTCTGCCTGAAAATTTTGTTTTTGACGTGCAGGAGTTCATCGATCAAAACCAGGTCATGCCTGACGTTCCCAATTTCCATGAAAATATGGAAAAAATAATCGACGAATTTTTCTTTCAGTTTAATGAAACATCAAATATTGTTTAACTCATGAATACGACACAAAAAGCTTTCTCTCTTATCTTCAAGAATAAAGACCTGCTGCACCGCACCCTTGACGGCAAAGGTGTCCCTGACAGTATAAATTGGCATTCCCTTTTCAACTGCATTAGTTCACAACTGGACTACGAAGAGCTGACAAATCAACAGAAAAAAGAGTTATTATCCCTGGCTTCGGACATACTCAAAAGTAAAAATTTTTCTAAAGAAAGCCACAAGCTGGCATTAAGCAGGCAGTACAACATCCTGAAAACCCCTTACATGGCTGAATTGCAGGAGGCAATTACCGAATCAGAAAAACTCCTCCATGAATTTCGCCAATTATCCATGAAAAGAAGCGGAGACGTGGAAATACTGGAAAGCACCGCCATCAGCACTATAGAAAGTGGCGATAAACCGCACCAGATGATCCACAAACTCCGTAGCGCCTTTCGCAATGTCATAGACATGATGAAGGAAGACACAGCAAACCTGGATCGCCTCTCCAAAACAGACCCCCTCACCGGATTGAGCAACCGCCGTGCCTTTGACCTGTATCTGGAGAAGAAAATCAAGGCACAAACACCCCTGTCGCTTCTCATGCTGGACATCGATCATTTCAAAAAATTTAATGACAGCTTCGGTCATCGCATAGGTGACCAGGCAATAAACACGGTGGCAAAAATTATCAGGGACTCCATGGCCTTAAACGTGGCGCAATACGGCAATGACTATCTTACGGTACGATATGGAGGAGAGGAATTTGCTGTGCTGGTACACGGCGCAGGCATCGACAAGGCTGTGAAGATTGCTGAAGCAATCAAGGAAAAGATTGAAAACTACTCCTTTGTCATTCGCGACATCAAGGGGCAAATCCTACATCGCGACATAACCATAACCGTCAGTATCGGTGTTGCGGAAATGAACCCTTCCTGGGATAAATCCCAAAGAGATTTTCTTATTGATGCTGCCGACAAAGCATTGTACCAAGCCAAATCAGCCGGCAGAAATTTGATTCGACATTAAGGTACCTTTAATAATTTGATATCATTTCAATCTCATTTTCAGTGTGACAATCAACCGGCACACTGACCCTGCCGCCGCCTTGGCTTTTGGCGTCATTCAGGGCTTTGTCGGCAACGGAAAAAAATTCCTCATGGTCTTTCACCAGATGC
>DAOUUW010000224.1 GCA_030667965.1 Deltaproteobacteria bacterium | reverse complement strand
ATTCCAGCGATTTCAGACGACTCCGGCCTGGTTGTTGAGGCATTAAACAATGCTCCGGGTGTCCATTCGGCCCGCTATGGGGGCGTGAACGCCACGGATCAGGACAATATCAAGAAACTGCTTGCTGAACTGAAAGAAGAAACAAATAGAAAAGCGGCATTTGAGTGTGTCATCTCAATTGCCGTACCGAGCGGTGCCGCCCTGACCTATGAGGGTCGCTGCGAGGGAGAAATATCCAACAGCCCTACAGGAGAAGGCGGCTTTGGCTATGATCCTGTTTTTTATTCTCCCGAACTGGGCAAAACATTTGCCGAGGCAGATTTAAACGAAAAGAATAAAGTCAGCCACCGGGGCAAAGCCCTGGCTGAAATGATGACCGAATTTGACAAAGTGCTTATTTGGCTCAAACAGCGCATGGACGAATTAAAACCACCCAAACCGGACCACAGTGAATTTGAACATAACGACTGGTCCCTGCCTAAAATGGTGTAACTCGTCACAGGGCACTATTTTCTTCCTTTTCCAGAAACTCCAGGAAAGCCCGGTAATGGCTCGGCAGGGTTCTTTTTTTATGGGTGGCAATGAAAAAAGAACGTTTCATCTCTTCGCCGAGCCGCATTTCCATTAACGAACCATTGTCAAGCTCCTCCATAATGGCCCGGCGCGATAGGATTGATGTGCCAAGCCCTGCCTTCATGGCCTGTTTGACAGAGTCAGTGGAACCGAGCACGGCCACCACGTTCATTTTTTGTACTTTTATCTGTAATTTCTGCAGAAAATCTTCCATTGTTTTCCGGGTGCCGGATCCTTCCTCCCGCAGTAAAAAAGGGAACTCATAAAGATTCAACGAATCAGGACCTGCTTTTTCAAAAAACTTCGGCTCCCCGGCAAAGACAAGTTCGTCATCCTGAAAAGGCTCGTAGGCCAGAATCTTCGACTCCATGCTTGCCCCGACAATACCCACGTAAAAATCATGATTAATCAGCATGTCTGTAATTTGTCGCGTATCAGCAATAATTATCTCAAAGGAGACCTCCGGGTAGACGTCACGAAATGCTGCAGCCAGAAGCGGCAGCATGTAATTGCCTGGAATAGTACTGGCGCCGATAAGCAATTTACCCTTTATCTGCCGGGCGCTCTTAACCACCAGGTCATTTATTTTTTCCAGGTCCTCAATAAGCTGCAGGGCTTTGGGATAAATCAAGTCAGCTTCACCGGTGGGCTCGATCTTTCTGCCTAAACGGTCAAAAAGTGTACACCCCAGTCCCTTTTCCAGATTTTTGATATGCTCACTGATGGTCGGTTGACTGATATAAAGCTGCTCTGACGCCTTTGAAAAGCTTCTGTTGCGGTAAACAGAAGCAAAAATACGAAGTTGATGAATATCCACAGACTCCTCCTGCCTATAGGGAATGGTTGTTTTATAGTAATTTCCTATTGGAAATATTAGCTAATTTTTTCTAGATTGTCATCCATATAAATTTTTCAACATGGCAACGTCAAAGTCGCATATAAATTATTATTTTACCACGAAGCACACGAAGGCCACGAAGGGTTAACTACAAGAAAAAATATTAAAAAATCTTTTTTGTTTTTTTCTTCGTGCGCTTCGTGTCCTTCGTGGTAGATAATCACCTTTTTTCAGGTTGTTAAGGCTGACTTTGACATGGGCGTGAATTTTTTAATGAAGGAGAAAAAATGGGAAACATAAGGCACCTTGACTGCAAGGGACTCAACTGTCCGCAGCCGGTTATCAAAACAAAAGACACCCTGGCTGAAATGCAGGAACAGGAACTACTGGTAACCGTTGACAATGAAGCCTCCTGCTCAAATGTCAGGCGTTTTGCCGAAAGCCAGGGTCATTTAGTCTCTGTTACAGAAAAAGACGGTCTTTACCTGCTCCATATCCATAAGGGGAAGGGTGGTCCAGCCGGAGATGAGCCGCCCATTGAGTGCCCGCTGCCGCAGAAAAAAAATATTGCCGTTTATATTAAATCTGAATTTTTCGGACATGGCAATAACGAGCTTGGGGAAATATTAATGGGGGCATATTTTGAAACCCTGAGCCATTTTGCCGGAGATATTTCCCATATTATCCTTGTCAACTCAGCGGTAAAACTGGCAGTGGAAGGATCAGCTGTTTTAGATCATTTTCAGGAACTTGAAAAAACGGGAATAGAAGTGCTTGCCTGCGGCACCTGTCTGATTTTTTTCGGCATCAAGGAAAAACTGCGGGTTGGAAATGTTTCCAACATGTTTACCATTGTCGATGTGCTTGCCAAAGCCCCCAATGTGCTGAGCCCATAAAGTTGTCTGACGTTACGACGTTGTCACTTTTTCGAACATAAAGGCGACAACCTCATCAATTGTCATTGCCGATGAATCAATGATGACAGCGTCCTCCGCTGCCTTCAGAGGGGCCAGGCTGCGGGCTGAATCAGCCCTGTCCCTTTTGATAATCTGGGCAAGAATCTCTTTTTCATCAACAGGCTGTCCTTTTTCGCGCAGCTGCTCACTGCGGCGGCGCGCCCGCTCCTCAGCCGAGGCGTCAAGATAAAATTTATAACGGGCAGCGGGGAAAACCACGGTGCCGGTGTCCCTTCCTTCAGCCACCACGGCTTCCTTTTCACCCATACTTTGCTGCATTGCCGTCAATTTCTGCCGGACAACACCCTGCGCTGAAACCCTTGAGGCAACAAGCCCCATCTCTGCTGTGCGAATAGCCAGGCTGATATCCTCCCCGTCAAGCAGAACCCTTGTATCGCCATCTCCGGGGGCAAGAACAAGATCTAGATTCTCCAGCATCTTTGCCAAAGCTTCACCATCATCAAGATCAACACCCAATTGCACGGCCTTATAGCCCACAGCGCGATACATGGCGCCGGTATCCAAAAAAGTGTACCCAAGCTTTGCCGCTATAAGGCGACTGAGGGTGCTTTTGCCGCTTCCCGAAGGACCGTCAATGGTAACAATATTCTTTCTGGTTAACATGGGCTACTCCTTAAGACACTGCGCAAGCGTTTTCACCAACCGATGGTTTTCCTCCTCCGTACCAACAGTGATGCGGATAAAATCAGGATAACCGTAAGCACTCATGGGACGGATAATGACCCCCTGATGCAGCATTTTCTCATAGAGAACCTTACAGTCGCCCCCAACATCAACAAGGAAAAAATTTGTCTGGGTAGGAAACACCCTGCAGCCGAGCCCGGCAATCTTCTCTGTAAGCCAGGCAATGCCCTGTCGGGTCATGGCAAGCGTTTTCTCGTAATGCTCGTCATCTTCAAGACAGGCAAGGCCGGCAACCTGGGCAAGCTCGTTCACGTTAAAGGGCTGCCGCACCCTGTGCAGATATCCGGCAATGTCGTGATGCATGATGCCAAATCCGATTCTCAGCCCGGCAAGGCCATATGCCTTGGAAAAAGTGCGCAGCCCGACAACTCCCACCCGGTTATGCAGATAATCGCGCACATCAAGCCGCACCCCGGGATCGACAAAATCCACATAGGCCTCATCCAGCACAACAATAACGGTTTCTGGAAGAGCCCCAAGAAAAGTCTCAAATGCCTGCTTCTGAAAAACCGTGCCTGTTGGGTTATTGGGGTTATCCAGAAATATAAGACGGGTTTTTTCCGTCACCCGGGCCAGAATCGTATCCAGATCATGGTGCATATCCTTTAACGGCACCACCAGGTTGACCCCCTCCCGCGCCTGAACCATTGTCTGATAGACAAGAAAGGAAGGATGACTGGTAATGACTTCGTCTCCCACCGAAACAAAGGCACGGATGAGGAGATCAATGACCTCGTTTGAGCCGTT
>DAOUUW010000123.1 GCA_030667965.1 Deltaproteobacteria bacterium | reverse complement strand
CCAGGAACTTCTGCTCATACTTTTTTTTGATATCGTCAGTTGCTTTTTTACCTCGATATTTCCGGCAGTGATTGCATACGCCTTTTTCGTCAAAAAAAATTCCAGGGAAGGTTGAGGGGAGGATGCATTGGGTACAACGAATTGGCTTTTGGCTCATGGTCTTTGGCTCATAGTATTTGGCTCATGGTTTGTGGCTCATGGCTCATGGGTCATGGGTCATGGGTCAGAAGAAGAGTTTATCTGGGTTAGGTTATTGGGAAACACAATACACTGTATTTTTTCCAGTTCCTTTTTTCCTTATTTTTCCATCTGACATCAGTTTTTTGAGATATTTTAATATGGTATTATGATGGACATCCAACCGGCTTGCGAGAGTCGAAGCGGCCATTGCCCCTTCAGAATGCAAAAGGCTGTATACAGCATCTGCCGGCGCGGCAACAAACTTTTCCTGCGGAAGTATTATTTTGAAAAACTGCCCAAGTTCCAGGTACGTCGGCGGCTTTAAGCCTTTTTTGCCGTAGAGAGAATTTATCCTGGCGATACCGGTACCCAACTCTTCCATCAACCCAAGCTGTCTGAAAATACGGACCAATATCCTGTTTCTGCATTCAGAAAGGCCGGTTCCAAGATCATTAATATCAAGATTCCCGACCAGTACGCCTGGACTGATCACTTCCAGCCGGTCATCGAAAACATTCACCTTGATCGTTGATCCCTTTATACTGTAATCACGGTGTACAACAGCATTAATCACTGCTTCTCGAAGAGCATAAAGGGGAATAATTGTTTGCTCAACTCTTCGTATCCCGTCTATAATTGATTCTTTCCGCAAAAACGTGCTTATATCATTAAAGATACCTTCAATTTTCGTAATCAGCGGCAAGGCATACTCTTTAGTTTCGAGAATGTGATCCTGCGTTTTTCCCAGGAACCTGGTTAGACGGATATGAGCATAATCGTAATCCGTCAATGATTCATTGCCAAACAAGACCAGACCGGCAACTGTAGGAAAAATATCCCCGTTATTTCTCCCTAGAATTTTCCATTTTACCAGGGCTTCCTGATTATATTTTTTCAGGGATGAAGCCTGGAAAAAATAATCCAGGCTCTCTTCATCAAGGGCAGTTTCGGCATAAGTAAAGTCAATTTCAGCAGTATATGAAAATCCACGACTTTGCCGTTGCAGTTCCTGAATCGTTTCCCGAGAAGCCTGACGGTTTGTAGAGCCAATTCTGACAAAAACCCCTTTTTCAAGGCCAAGCGATTTCAAATAATACGGTTTATTGCCACCAGACAGCACCTGAACGGAAAGCATCATTTTTCCGGCAACGGTGATTACAGAAAAATATGGTGAGACCAGGGGGTATATTCCATCATGGATTGAACTTGCGATTTGTTCCTCCATCAATAGAGGATCATCAACTCCTTCTATTTGACGATCTTCATCCGAAACACCAAGAATCAGCTCACCACCCGCTCCATTGGCAAAAGCCGCAATGGTTTTTAAAAAATTCTTTCCACGAGGGAGTTTTTCCTTAAATTCCAGTTTTCTGCTTTCCGGCTGTTTTATTTTCTGTTGTATATCCATGGAATGAACTCTTCTCACACCTTTCACACATGGCTGGTGGCTGGTGGCTTATGGCTTATGGCTTATGGCTTATGGCGCATGGCTTATGGCGCATGGCTTATGGCGCATGGCGCATGGCTTATGGAAGTTATCTTATTATTTTTTTAACGAGTTGGCGAGTGATGAAAGCATTTTTCCTATTACTTCCGCTTCATTTCTCAGTTTCTCCAATTCAGAACTGTTAATCCATTTTAATTTTTCTACTATTACGAGAAGTGTTACAACTTCAAAGAGAGAACCACGGGCAATGTAAAGATATTGAGCGAATTCTTTTTTGGAGAATCTTCCCTTTCCTTCTGCGATATTCATTGCAACAGAAGTCACTGCAGCTTCTATTTGCTCAAGCAACCTATAGTGTTTTCCCTTGGTCTGCCATTGTTCACTTGACAAAATAACCATCTCAGCAAACGAAACAGCTCTTTGCCATACTTCAAGATTTTCAAAAGCAAATCGCCCCATCCAACCACTCCCATCAGCCATGAGCCATGAGCTATCAGCCATGAGCCATGAGCCATGAGCCATGAGCTATGAGCTATGAGCCATCAGCTCTTTCTTTCTTATCTTTCCACTGGAGGTCTTGGGAAGTTCATCAAAAAAAACAATTTTATGGGGGACTTTAAAGGCCGGCAGATTTTGTCGACAGTGTCGGATCAGTTCTTTTTCTACACATGATTGTCCGGGTTTGAGGACAATACATGCTTTTATAGTCTCCCCGAGAATTTCATCTTCCATCCCCACCACAGCCACTTCGTGGACTGCTTCATGTTCATGGATAATCTCTTCAATTTCCTTTGGGGCAATACGGTGGGAACCGCTCTTTATCATATCAGTTTTACGGCTGACAATATAGAGATATCCTTCATCATCACTTCTGGCAAGGTCACCGGTCCACAAACCTTCCGGTCGCAACACTTCATCCGTCTCCTGCTGACGTTGCCAGTAGCCTGACATGACATTTTCTCCTTCGGCGACTATCTCTCCCACTTCTCTAACGGCAACAGGGCTGCCATCGCGGTTCAGGAGCCTCAAAGTCACCCCGGGAATCGCCTTGCCGATTGACCCTGGTTTCCTTTGGAGATCTTCAGGGGGAAGATAACTCAATCTGGCGCAGGCTTCAGTCTGTCCGTACATAATAAAAACATCAACTCCAGGAAAAACTTCATTTAGCTGCCCGGCAAGCTTTGGCGACATCGCAGCGCCTGCCTGGGTAATGTAGCGCAAATGGGGGAAATGATATTTCCTGATGGCGGATCGATGAAGCAGCAGGGCAAAGGTAGACGGAACGCCTGAGAATCCGGTTACTTTATGCTCCACCATTTGATCGAGGACAACATTTGGATAAAGAAAATTCTGGTTCACAACCAGACTGGCGCCCACCGCGAAATGCGTGAGAAGTACGGAGTTGCCATAGGAATAAAAAAAGGGCAAAACAGCCATTACCCGGTCATCTTCCGTTAGCCGCAGATACGTGACGATTGATACGGTGTTGGCAACCAGGTTAGCATGACTCAGCATAACCCCCTTGGGAGTCCCGGTCGTACCGGATGTGTAAATGAGCTGGGCAATATCCTTGGGAGAAACAGGAGGCAATTTTTCGTGAGAATCGATGCCAAGGGTGATGGCTCTCAACAGCCATTTGCCATCCTTGTCGTCCTGTTCACTTTCGCCATCGATCACAACATGGCGCAATGCAGGAAGCTGGTCTGCTATGCCGGCAAGATAACGCTTGAATTTCTGCTGCGTGAAAAGAATAGCTGACGATGAATCAACGAGAACGGTTTTCAGGGAACGCTCAGAAGTCTGGGTGTTCAGCCCGACAACAATACCACCTGCCAACTGAATGGCAAAATAAGCCGCAACATAGACAAAAGGATCATCCGAGAGAATTGCGCCCCGGAAACCGATACCAAACTTCTTCGATTTCAGCCAGGCGGCCTGGGAGAGGGCAACGCTGGAAATCTCCTGATAAGTCATGGTTTTCCCGGCATGCAGAATTGCCGCGTTAGCCGGGAATTTGTCTGCAGCGTGCAACAGAAAGTCTGGAATGGTTTTGTGGCTCATGGGGGCTGGCTGTTGGCTCATGGCTTTTGGCTCATGGCTTTTGGCTCATGGCTCATGGCTGATGGGTGGTGGAGTTTGGCTCATGGCGATTGGGTGGTGGCTCATGGGGTGGTGGTTTGTCGGTTCCATGGAGGATTCCTGAAATAGGTAATCGGATCTGTGACCTTGATTCCATTATAATCAAACGAACGTTCCAGACCGGCAACAAGTTGTGTCACTTTGGGCGGTTTCAGCTTATTAGCATAATAGAGAAGGGAACGGGACGGTGTATCATCTCCACATTTCACTTCAATCAATTCTTCCAACACTCCCTCCCGCAGTATAGCAAAATCAACCTCACGCCCCTCCTTATCTCTTATGTACCGCAGCTCATAGCGATACCCTTCAAAATCCTCAAGGAAATGCAATCTTTTTAACAAGGTCGCTGCCACAAGGTTTTCAAAACGTGGACCTTCATCACCCAGAACATCTCCATTATCAAAAAAATAAACCTTGGGAGGCTTCTGGATAGCCCGAGGCAAAGAGCGTGTATAAGGGCGAACAATAAAAACCAGATACATCCTTTCCAAAATCTCCAACCAAACTTTAGCTGTTTTAGGGGAAACCTGGACGTCTCCCGCCAGATTAGATATAACAACTATCCCTCCAACTCTACTTCTGAGAAGATCAAGGAAGAGGCTCAGGTGCTGAATGTTCCGTATTGATTCAAGGTCACGGATATCTTCACGGATTACCCGATCTAAACGATCGCGCCGCCAACACCGAGCCTCTCGTTCACTGCCAGACAAAAATGGCTCGGGAAAACCTCCTAAAGTCATAAGGCGCTTTAGACTATCATCAGAGGTAAAACCCGGAGGCAATTCATCAAGAGTAAAAGGGTGGAGTCGCCAATAATGGTAACGGCCAAGAAGAGAATCCCCGCCACGACGATAAACATCAAGCCGAGCAGAACCGGTGACCAAATAGGCATGCTCTTCCGAATAAACGTCATATAAACCTTTAAGCCAGTTTTTCCAGCGGGCAAACTTATGCAGCTCGTCAAAAATCAATAGCCTGTCTTGTGCCTGCCACTTTCGGGCCAAAATATCCTGGCGATCTTCATCAAAATCCCAGTTAAAATACCGACCCTGCCATTGCTCCGTGGCTAGAAGTTTTTTGGCAAGAGTGGTCTTACCAACTTGCCTTGGGCCACCGACAAAAACCATCTTCTTCTGGAGATCACGATGGATATAAGAACTTATATAACGCATATGCCATTTTTACCTTGTATTCCAAAATAGTCAAGGCTGTTTTGGAGTATGAGACGAAATGGCGGTTAGCTTTTGGCAGCTGGCTTATGGCTCATTGCGTTTTTTTTGCTATGAATGATGAGAGTCTATTGACACTGTCGAGGTTTTCCGGGATAAGCTCCTCGTCTTCCACTTTCATGTCAAATGTTTCTTCCAGCCAGTCGACGAGCTCAAGAACACCTGTGGAGTCAATAACGCCTTGCTCCAGAAAGGAATCGTCGTTTTTCAAGGAATCATCATCCGCGTCAAAAAGAAAATTTTCGAATATAAAGGATCGTATTTGTTTTATAATATCTTCGCTCATAGTCTCTTACATGTTTGAATTATTGAATACTCTCACAGAGGCACAGAGAGCGCAGAGAAAAAGAATAAAAAAGCTCTGTGTTCTCTGTGCCTCTGTGAGAAATAATTTTACGAAATAATTTTAATATTGTCCAGTTTCTCCGGCTGCACGACCTGGAAATTCCTGACAAATTTATCGTAGACAATCTGGGTTGAGAGCATACCGACAAAAGCCATGTTTTCACGGAACCCCTGGCGGGATTTTTTTCGGCATTTACTCATCAGCCGGCTAACTGCTTTCGGATTAAAGAATCCCGCCTCCTTGACCATTGCCGGGGAAAGATAGTAATCAATATAGTCCGGCTCTTTTCCTCCGAAAAAGCTGAGAATATCCGGAGCCATATAGGGTTGTTTTTTTCTCTTTACTATAGAGGCCGGCAGGATATCAGCCATAGATTTTTTCAAAATATTCTTTTCATTCAGCACCTTCATCCGCAGGTGCGGGGGTATGGTACAGGCAAATTCAACAACTCTGTGGTCCAGGAACGGAAAGCGTCCTTCCACAGAATGGGCCATGGCCATGCGGTCCCCCTGGGAGCAGAGGAGATAATTCCCCAGTAAAAGTTTTGATTCTACATACTGGGCTCGGGAGAAAAAATCACAACCATCAAGTTTTTCAGCAAATCTCTTTTCAAGCTTTCTGATCCCGGCTGCAGAGTCTCTCTCCTTTAAATTTTCAGAAAAAAAGACTGCCGTCCTGCCTGTTGTTTGCCAACGGGGTTGATGGGCATAGAAAAGTTCATTCACATCTGCATCCGTGTTAAAAAACTTTCTGGAATATTCAGCAGATTTGGTCGGCGAAAGAGCCAAATAGGGATAGAGTCGTTTTAACAGCAGAGGACGAATTTCGGAATCTATATTCTTCTTTATAAAAGCGCGGATTTTTGCCTCTTTAAAGATATCATAGCCGCCGAGTATTTCATCCGCCCCTTCACCTGTCAGCACAACCTTATATTTATTTCTCTGCACCAGGGAGGAAAGGAGATAAAGGGGTGTTGGGGCAGTTCGAAGTACGGGTGTTTCAGTGTGCCAGATAACCTCTGGAAACGCCTGGCCGATCTTTTCATAAGTGCAATGTTCCGCGTGATGATCGGTCGTTAAATAATCAACCATCTCCTGCTGCTCAGCCTGTTCATCGTAAACCTTGTCGCTGAAGGTCACGGAAAAAGTTTTTAAGGGGTTATCAGTGTAATGATGGATGAGTGAGGTAATGACCGACGAATCAAGACCTCCACTCAGGTACGCCCCCACCGGGACATCCGCCCTCAGGCGAAGGCGTACTGAATCGATGAGCAGGTCGCGGAGCTGTTCGGCATACTCTTCTTCTTTTTTCCCGGAATCGACATGTGAGGCAGCAAAAGGGATGTCCCAATACTCTTGTATGTGGATTCCCCCATTGACGGAAACCCTGGCCCAGTGGCCTGGTTCAAGCTGGGAAATACCCTGAAAGACCGTTTCAGATCCTCCAGGCATCCAGAAGGTAAAAATTTCTTTTAAAACTTCGGGATTTAATTCCCGGGGGATTGACGGGTTACCGGCAAAGAGGGATTTAATTTCCGAGGAAAAATAGAGGCTTCCCTTATACATTGTGTAAAAAAGAGGGCGGATTCCCATCCTGTCCCGGGCCAAAAAAAGTATTTTCTCGCGAGTATCATACAGAGCAATAGCAAACTGGCCGTTTAGCTCATCAAGGCATTTTTCCTTTTTTTCTTCATAAAGATGAACAATGACCTCGGTATCGGAATTGGTATAAAACCTGTGGCCCCTCTCTTCCAGTTCTTTACGCAATTCGAGATAATTAAAAATCTCGCCGTTAAAAATAACCCACAGGGTTTTATCCTCATTGTGGATTGGCTGCCAGCCCCCCTCCAGATCAATGATCGACAAACGGGCATGGGCCAAGCCCACATCTTTCCCAACATAAAAACCAAAACCGTCCGGCCCACGATGGGTGACTGGAAAGATCATTCTTTCCAGCACTTCCTGTTTGACTGGCTTATCAGAAGATATATTTAATATTCCGGCTATTCCGCACATGTTGGCTTATGACTTATGACTTATGGCTTATGACTTATGACTTATGACTTATGACTTATGAGATTAAAGCATAAAAAAACCGCCTGGACAATAAGGAAAGTCAGGCGGTTTTTTATGAATCAGGAAAAAATGGGGAAAGGCTGAACTGTCTTCCCTATTTTTTACGAGCTTTTCTGCGGCCGTAACCGGCAAGACCGGCAAGACCTGAGCCGAAGAGAAGCATGGTGGCGGGTTCGGGGACAGGGGCAGGGGCAGGGGCTGCACCCAAATTAGTTACGCTTGCTGTTACTGTTACAGTTGAGTCCAAAGTAATACCCAACAGATCATTAAAATCGACAGAAATTAACTGTCCAGCATAAACAAATTCATCAGGCAGACTTGAATCATCCCATATCAACCCACCTCCAGTCACAATTCCAAAAAATGAAACCCACCCCCCATCAGATTCACCTGTCGCTAAAATTTCAGGAATATCAAAAGCAAGCGTAGCCTCTATTTCTGCCACCCCAATACCGGTTCCACTAATTGCAATATCAAAAAAATCAAAAGTAGCTGTGTCACCAGTGTTAAGGGAAAAAAATTCATCATCTAAGTAGCTTACTAAATTTACTGCAATATCAGTATCCAAAAAAGTGCTCACACTCGTCACGGAAACACTTGACGCAAGGTCGTCACCCAAATATTCATTCAACACATCATCCGCGACATCAAAAGCAATCGGCGTGGCACTTGCACTCCCAGCCATAAACAGCGACCCCACGAAAGCCAGGGCCAATCCTTTTGCTAAAACCTTTTTCATTTTCCTTCTCCTTATGTTTTTACTACGTCATGCAAGAAATTTTTTCAAAATCATCGTAATCGACCTATTTAGCATAATACGTGCCAAAGACCCATGCGACCCAGCAAAAAGCTTTAGCAGAAAATAATATTAACAAATCAGCATGTTACCATCGCAACGCTTAAAAAAATTTTATCCGCGGCTATTCCATTTAATACCAAAACGCCCACTTGCGGCAGCCCTTCTGGTCGGCAAATCCACCATTCCGGAAACAGGAAATACCGGCAACGCCTTTAAAATCAAAGTGAAACAGAAAATATTCCAGAAAAACGGAAAACCTTCCGAGATAAGAAAAGAATACGGTGTGGTTTTTTGATTTTTTTTAAAAGACTGTCAAAAAAAGGAGGGAAAGGTGAAGAAACTACATCATCGGCAGGCCAAGGTGGGTGCCGATTGCCTGGGTCAGGCCGAAATCGGCAAAGGCAACGCCGGCCTCAAAAAGGCCTGAATCCTTGCGGCGTTCGCACCAT
>DAOUUW010000218.1 GCA_030667965.1 Deltaproteobacteria bacterium | reverse complement strand
GGCGGCAACGCCGAAGAAGAGGCCGCTCTTTATATCAAGGGAAAAATGACAAAGCCTGTTGTCGGTTTCATTGCAGGTCTTACCGCACCACCTGGTCGCAGAATGGGCCACGCCGGGGCTATAGTGAGCCGTGGCAGTGGCACAGCCCGGGCAAAAATTATTGCCATGCAGGATGCCGGTATCCATGTTTGTGAGGATTTAGGCAGTCTGGGCAAATTTTGTAAAAAAGTTTTTTAATTTTATTGTATTTTTGGTGCACAATGCGCAGTACGCCAAAATAAACAGGCTACATGTAGGGTGCGCATTGCGCACCATTATCTTTCATAATAACGTATCTTTATATGAATACAACACATCCCCCCTATCGAATACTCATCGCCAAACCAGGTCTTGACGGTCATGACCGGGGAGCGAAGTTCATCGCCCGCGCCCTGCGTGATGACGGTTTTGAAGTAGTGTATACCGGCATTCGGCGAACTCCTGAAGAAATCGCCGCCGCAGCCATCCAGGAGGATGTTGCGGCTATCGGGCTTTCTTCTCTTTCCGGAGCACATATGCGCCTGTTCCCGGCCGTTATCGAGGCCTTGAAACAGGCGGGCTGCGACGATATTCCCGTACTCGGCGGCGGTGTCATCCCGGATGATGATATTGTCGGATTGAAAAAGGCCGGTATTGTCCAGGTCTTTACACCTGGCACACCGCTGCAGGATATTCTTGATGCCTTTCGTAATGCCTGCCGGAATAATAATCCAAAGGGGTACTGATGGATTTTCATCAGCAACTCCTGCAAGGTATTCATAACCGGCAGCCCCGTGACATAGCCAGGGCTATTTCCATTGTAGAAAATAATTTACCCGGGGCAGGTGCGATCCTTTCATCTCTTGACTCCGATCGAGTTAATCAAGCGACAATTCTTGGTGTTACAGGTTCTCCCGGAGTGGGCAAATCCACTCTGACCGGGGCGCTGATCAGCTTTTATCGAAGTCAAGGGAAAAGGGTGGGAATTATTGCTGTTGATCCCAGTTCACCACTCACCGGCGGTGCCCTGCTCGGTGACAGGATTCGTATGATGGGTCATGCCCTTGACAGGGACGTTGTCGTTCGCTCCATGGCGACACGAGGCAGGCTTGGGGGCCTGTGCGCATCCGCCGGTGCTGCTGTGCGTATACTGGCCGCTTCAGGCTGTTCTCCGGTAATTATTGAAACAGTGGGTGTCGGGCAGTCTGAAATGGACATTGTCCGCCTGGCGGATTTAACCATGATGGTCATGGCGCCCGGTATGGGCGATGAGATTCAGGCCATGAAGGCCGGGCTTCTTGAAGTTGCGGACATTCTTGTGGTGAATAAGATAGATTATCCGGGTGCTGAAACCCTCACCATGGAACTTGAATCGGCTGTTCGTGAAAACGGCAGGCAAAATAAAAGGATTTGTCAAACCCGGGCCATTGATAACAGAGGAATAGAAGAGCTTGCCGGCGCAGTCGATGAGCTTGACATGCAGTTTCGCCAAAATGGAGAACGAGACAGGAGAAAACAGGTATCGCTTGAACGGGAAACTATTGAGTGGTGCATTGATTTCTTAAGACCTTTTTTAACCGACAAACTGCGCAAAGAGCAAAAGAATGTATCATCTGATCCCAGATCAGTGGCTCAAAGTCTCATAAAGAATCTTTTGTAAACGCAGTTAACCTTTCTGAAAAAAGAATGAAAAAAAACGATCCTTTCAGCAAATGGCAGGAAAATGAGCTTGCTAAAAGTCTGGCACGTTTTCCCGAACGGAAAGAGAAATTCACCAATCATGGCGGTAAAGAAATAACCAGACTTGCCCTGCCTGGTGAAATAGACGAAGCCTACCTTGAAAACTCAGGATTCCCCGGTAACTTTCCTTTTACCCGCGGCGTACAGCCAACCATGTACCGCGGCCGCCTGTGGACCATGCGTCAGTATGCCGGTTTTTCATCAGCTGCCGAGTCAAACAGGAGATACCGCTATCTCCTGGAACAGGGCACAACGGGTCTTTCCGTGGCCTTTGATCTGCCCACCCAGATCGGTTATGACTCCGATGATCCCATGAGTATGGGTGAGGTGGGCAAGGTTGGTGTTGCCATTGATTCCCTTAGGGACATGGAAGTTCTTTTTGACCATATCCCCATGGACAGTGTCAGTACCTCCATGACCATTAACTCACCGGCCATCGTCCTGCTGGCCATGTATGTTGCGGTTGCCGAAAAACAAGGGGTGCCGGCTGAGAAACTCAGGGGAACGATCCAGAATGATATACTGAAGGAATACGTTGCCCGTGGCACCTATATTTTCCCTCCAGCCCCCAGTCTACGCCTCATTACCAATATTTTTCAGTGGTGCGGCACGCATACGCCGGTCTTTAATACTATTTCAATTTCCGGTTATCATATCCGCGAGGCCGGCTCAACGGCAGTGCAGGAGGTCGCCTTTACCCTTGCCAACGGCATAACCTATGTGCAGACTGCCCTTGATGCCGGATTGGAACTCGATGTTTTTGCCAGGCGCCTGGCCTTTTTCTTTAATGCCTCCTCTGACCTGCTTGAGGAGGTGGCCAAGTTCCGCGCTGCCCGCAGGCTGTGGGCTCGCATCATGAAGGAGCGTTTCAAGGCAACAAAACCATCAAGCTTCATGCTTCGTTTCCATACCCAGACGGCGGGGAATACATTGACGGCCCAGCAGATTGACAATAATATCGTCAGGGTCACCATCCAGGCCCTTGCTGCCGTGTTGGGGGGAACCCAGTCCCTGCACACGAATTCCAGAGATGAAGCGCTTTCATTGCCGACGGAAGAATCGGTCAGAACAGCGCTGCGCACCCAGCAGATCCTTGCCCATGAATCCGGTGTCGCCTCCACAGTCGATCCTCTGGCTGGTTCCTATTTCATTGAAAACTTGACGGATAGTATTGAAAAGGAAGCGCTGGAGCTGATTGAAAAGATAGATAAGGCAGGCGGTGTTGTCGCAGCCATTGAAGAGGGTTTTATCCAGCGCCAGATAGAAAATGCAGCCTATGAGTACCAGAAGGAGATTGAAAGCGGGGAACGGCTTATTGTCGGGGTTAACAGTTTTCAGGTGGACGAGGAAAAATCAGCGTCGACGCTGAAAGTTGATCCTGAAATTGAAAATGTGCAGGTGGGAAATCTCTCTCAACTGAAGGAAACACGGGACAATAACAAGGTGCGCGAATCTTTAAATGAACTGGATAGAGCAGCAAGAAGTGAAACAAATCTCTTTCCTTATGTGTTGAATGCGGTTAAAGAATATGCCACTTTAGGGGAGATATGTAATATTTTGCGTGGTGTATTTGGAGAATATCGTTAGGTAACTTCATTTATCTCTCACAGAGGCACAGAGGCACAGAGGCACAGAGGTCACAGATTTTTTTTGTGTTTTTTCCTCTGCGTCTCTGTGCCTCTGTGAGAACTTTAATAAAGATTGATTAATAACTTATTGCTGATAGCTGAAAGCTTCTATAAACCCATGCTTGAAAAAATAGATCATATCGGCATTGCCGTTCATTCCATTGACAAGGCCCGTTCATTTTATGAACACGCCCTTGGCCTGACCTGTGAAAAAATGGAAACAGTTGACAGCCAGAAGGTGAAAACAGCCTTTTACCGAGTAGGCGAACTGCATATTGAGCTTCTTGAGCCCCTTGATGAAACAAGTCCCATTGCCGTTTTTCTTGCTAAAAAAGGGGAGGGAATTCATCATATTGCCTATAAAACAGATGATATACGCGCCCAGCTTGATCAAGCTGAACAACAGGGCTGCCACTTAATTCATAAAGCGCCGATAACAGGTGCAGGCGGGAAAAAAGTTGCTTTCCTTCATCCGAAATCAACCTTTGGCGTACTAACCGAGTTTTGCATGAAAGGAAAGGACAATGACCATGCAGGCTAAACTTGACGAGCTCATGCGGCTCCGTAAGGAGGCCTGCCTTGGTGGAGGCCGGGACCGCATTGACATACAGCACTCCAAGGGCAAAATGACGGCCCGTGAACGGCTGGCCCTGCTTCTTGATGAAGGCTCTTTTGAAGAATTTGACATGTTCAAGACCCATCGCTGCAGGCATTTCGGGATGGAGGAAAAACAGTTTCCGGGCGATGGCGTTGTCACGGGTTACGGTACCATAGAAGGGCGTCTTGTCTATGTTTTTTCCCAGGATTTCACCGTGCACGGCGGCTCTCTTTCAGAAACGTTTTCCGAGAAAATCTGCAAGATCATGGACCTTGCCATTAAAAACGGAGCACCGGT